>JARYGW010000528.1:0-2358 GCA_033792295.1 Allobosea sp. | reverse complement strand
TCCGACATCCTCGGCGACGAGGACCATCTCGGCGACATGGACTTCAAGGTGGCCGGCACGGGCGAGGGCATCACCTCGCTGCAGATGGACATCAAGATCGCCGGCATCACCGAGGAGATCATGAAGGTCGCCCTCGAGCAGGCCAAGGGCGGCCGCGAGCACATCCTCGGCGAGATGGCCAAGGCGCTCTCCGCCTCGCGCAGCCAGCTCGGCGAGTTCGCGCCGCGCATCGAGACGATGAAGATCCCGGTCGACAAGATCCGCGAAGTCATCGGCTCCGGCGGCAAGGTCATCCGCGAGATCGTCGAGAAGACCGGTGCCAAGGTGAATATCGAAGACGACGGCACCATCAAGATCGCCTCGGCCGACGGCAAGTCGATCGAAGCCGCGATCAAGTGGATCAAGTCCATCGTCTCCGAGCCGGAGGCCGGCACGATCTATGACGGCACCATCGTCAAGATCATGGAGTTCGGCGCCTTCGTAAACTTCTTCGGCGCCAAGGACGGCCTCGTCCACATCTCCGAGCTCGCCCCCAAGCGCGTCCAGAAGGTCTCGGACGTCGTCAAGGAAGGTGACAAGGTCAAGGTAAAATTCCTCGGCATGGACGAGCGCGGCAAGATCCGCCTCTCGATGAAGGTCGTCGACCAGGCCACCGGCGAGGACATCACCGAGAAGCTCAAGGCCGAGCGCGAGGCCGAGAAGGCCCGCGAGAAGCAGGCTGCCGGCGAGTAATCGCCGCAAGCGATTCACGTGAAACGGGACGCCCCGCATCGCTGGATGCGGGGCGTTTCGCTTTTAGACCTATCGCTGCTGACACGGCCGCGCCAGCATGACTCTAGTTTCCGGAGACATCCGAGGCAGGCCGATGAAGTCATTTCTCGTTCCCGGGACCGACAGCCGATTGCTCTATCACGACCTTCCTGGCCAAGACCCGCCCCTCATCCTCGTGCACGGGCTTGGCTGCGCGTCCTCCTGCGACTACCCAACCGTTGCAGCCGACCCGGCCTTGCGCGGGCGGAGGATGCTGCTGGTCGACCTGCTTGGATCCGGCTTCAGCGACCGGCCGGAAGCCTTCGGCTATACGATCGACGACCATGCGCGCTGCGTCGTCGCGCTGGTGGACGCGCTGGATCTGACACAGGTCGACCTGTTCGGACACAGCATGGGCGGCTCCGTCGCCATCGTGGCAGCGACGATGCTGGGTGCGCGCCTCGGTCGGCTCGTCGTGGGCGAACCGAACCTGGATCCTGGCGGGGGCATGTTCAGCCGGCGCATCGCGGCAATGCCGGAAGCGGATTATCGCGCCGGCGGGCAGGATGTCGTTGTGCGAGCCAGCCAGGCGGAAGGGAACGATATCTGGGCCGCTTCCCTCTCCCATACCGCAGCCTATGCGGTGCATCGGACGGCGCGCGCCCTGGTCGAGGGCAGCAATCCGACATGGCGGAGCATGCTGGCTCAGCTCCCTGTTCCCCGCAGGCTCGTCATCGGAGAACGGTCGATGCCTTATGCGGATGCTCGTGGCCTTTCGGAGGCAGGCGTCGAGATCGCCCTCGTGGCAAGGGCCGGGCACTCCATTCCCTGGGACAATCCGGCTGGTCTGGCCGCCGCTATCGCCGAAGGTCTGTGTTGACGGGGAGTCACCGGGGAAAGGTGACGATCCGGATTTAATAGTCTAGACATATACCGACCATGGAGACCGGTATGTCCGACCACCGCATCGTTTCGCTCGGCGACCTCGCTCGCGCCTATCCCAATCCGGTCGCGCCGGCCTCGGTCTTCAAGGAAATCGACCATGTCGACGATAATTATGCAGCGCTGATCGCCGCCTCGCCGTTTTTCGTGCTCGCGACGGTCGGTCCGGAGGGGCTGGATTGTTCACCGCGCGGGGATTTGCCGGGCTTTGTCACGGTCCGGGACGCGAAAACGCTCCTGATTCCGGATCGAAAAGGCAATAACAGACTGGATTCGTTGAAGAATATCCTGTTCGACGATCGAATCGGAATGCTCTTCCTGATCCCCGGTTGCGGGGAGACGCTGCGCGTGAACGGACGTGCCGAGCTTTCCTGCGACCCGGAGTTGTGTGCCGAGTTCGCGATGGCCGGCAAGCCGCCGGCGAGCGTCATGATCGTCCATGTCGAGGCGGTCTACTTCCAGTGCTCGCGCGCGGTGGTGCGGGCGGAGCTCTGGAATCCCGAGCGTCAGGTCGAGAGGACGAGCCTGCCCTCGGCCGGGGCGATCCTGCGTGACATCACGGCGCGGAACGCGGCGGTCGAGACCTTCGACGGGGCGGCTTACGACAAGGCACTGCCGGAGCGGGTCAAGGCCACGCTGTATTGAGGAGGCAGTGCGTCGAACCCC
>JARYGW010000527.1:0-2377 GCA_033792295.1 Allobosea sp. | reverse complement strand
AATTCGACGACTTTGCCCGCCGCATGGTCCGCGACAGCCTGCAATCGGCGGTTCTGTCGATAGCTGAAGAAGCAGGCCGTCGCGAGAATGACCGCGACGATGCCGAAGACGCAGCCGACCCGCCAGAAGAGGAGCCTGCAGTCATGGGCGGGCTCGGCCTGCAGGCTCCGTTTCCGTCTGCGGCCTTCACCCATTACGCCGCCGCGCCGCTTTCAGAGATTGAAGACGCGATGAGGGATGAACTCGCCGTTCTCCACCGAGCCGGTCGCAATCAGCGTACCGGCACAGGTCGCGTAGGCGGCCGCCAGCTCGATAGGCGCTCCGACGCCGCGCAGCAGCGCACTCTGGCCGCGCTTGAGGCGGTTGGCGGCGTCGCGATGGACGACGATCTCGGGAATAAGGGTCAGCGCCGCTTTGACCGGCCGTAACGCCGCCAATGCGCTCTCCGGGCTCTCCCGCAAGGTTTCGACACCGGCGGCCTCGGCGACCGTGAAGGGGCCGACGCGGGTGCGGCGCAGATGCGCGACATGGCCGAGGCAGCCGAGCGCGAGGCCGAGATCGCGGGCGATCGCCCGGACATAGGTGCCCTTGCCGCATTCGGCCTCGAAAGTGGTGGTGGCCCCGTCATGGCTGACGATCGACAGAGCGTCGATCTCGACAGGGCGGGCCTCCAGCTCGACCTCCTCGCCATCGCGGGCAAGGTCATAGGCGCGCTCGCCGGCGATCTTGATTGCGGAGAATTTGGGCGGCGTCTGCAGGATCGTGCCGGTGAAGCGCGGCAGAAGCGCCGCGATGGCGGCCTCATCCGGGCGCTTGTCCGAGGTCGCGATGACGCTGCCCTCGGTATCGTCGGTATTGGTCTGCGTGCCCCAGGCGACCGTGAATTGGTAAGCCTTGCGGCCGTCCATGACGAAGGGCACGGTCTTGGTCGCCTCTCCGAGCGCGATCGGCAGCAGGCCGGAGGCAAGCGGATCCAGCGTGCCGGCATGACCGGCCTTCTTTGCGGAGAAAGCCCGTTTCACGACGCTGACCGCATGGGTCGAAGTCATGCCGATGGGCTTGTCGAGCACGACCCAGCCATGAACGTCGCGCTTCTTCGGGCGCGGAGCCGGGGCCCCCTCGGGGCTCGGGATGACTTGAGGGTTGCTCTCAGTGTTCATCGTCACGGTCGTCGTCTTGGTCGATTTTCAGGGGCTGACGCAGCGTGTCGCGGCGGACTTTCTCGGAATCGAGCAGCGCATCGATGCGTTCGGCCTCGGCAAAGCTCTCATCGGCGCGGAAACGGATGTCCGGCGCGTATTTCAGGTTCACGCGGTGGGCGATCTCGCCGCGGATATAGCGCTTGTGGCCGTCGAGCGCCTTCAACACCGGAGCGACATCCTGGCCACCGAGCGGCATGATATAGGCGGTGGCGAGCTTGAGGTCCGGCGAGAGGCGCACTTCCGGCACGGTGACGACATGGGTCGCCAGCACGTCGTCATGGATATCGCCGCGCGCGAGCATCTCTGCCAATGCATGACGAATGAGCTCGCCGACGCGCAATTGCCGCTGGGACGGACCGGAAGGTTTTGCTGGTTTGGCCATAAATCTCGTTTCTCCGGGATCGGACCGGATCAAACGTCATGGTCGGGACGGACCATCCCATCTCTTCAAGGACGAGGCGCCGGACGCGCTCTTCTTGGGACGAGATGGCCGGGCAAGCCCGGCCATGACGTGCTGGTTGGGGAAGAGCAGCCTCAGAGGCTGCGCTTGATCTCCTCGACGCGATAGCACTCGATCACATCGCCGACGCGCATGTCCTGGTAGTTCTCGAAGGCCATGCCGCATTCCTGGCCAGCCACGACTTCCTTGGCATCGTCCTTGAAGCGCTTGAGCTGGCCGAGCTTGCCCTCGTGAACCACGACGTTGTCCCGGATCAGGCGGACATGGGCGCCGCGCTCGATCGTGCCGTCGGTGACGCGGCAGCCGGCGATCTTGCCGACCTTCGAGACGTTGAAGATCTCGAGGATCGTCGCATTGCCGAGCATGGTCTCGCGGAGCGTCGGTGCCAGCAGGCCCGACATCGCGTCCTTCACATCATCCATGAGGTTATAGATGATGTTGTAGTAGCGGATTTCGACGCCGGCCCGGTCGGCCGCCTCGCGCGCTTCCTTGTGGGCACGCACGTTGAAGCCGACCACGACCGCGCCCGAAGCCTGGGCGAGCGTGACATCCGACTCCGTGATCGCGCCGACGCCCGAGGAGAGCACGCGGGCACGCACCTCGTCGTTGCCGACCTTCTCCAGAGCCCCGACGATGGCCTCGACCGAGCCCTGCACGTCGCCCTTGACGACGAGCGGAAATTCCTTGCGGCCGGCGCCTTCCTTGAGCTCGCGCA
>JARYGW010000526.1:0-2387 GCA_033792295.1 Allobosea sp. | reverse complement strand
GGCGACGGCATCTACGAGGTTTCGGCGGTGATCGGCGGCAAGCTCGTCGATTGCGAGGCGCATCTCGCCCGCCTCGAGCGCTCCTGCGGCGAAATCCGGCTGAGCCTTCCCTGGTCGAAGGCCGAGCTGGTCTCGATTCATCAGGAGCTGATCAAGCGCAACAACCTCGACGAGGGTGGCATCTATCTGCAGGTCTCGCGCGGCGCGGCCGATCGCGACTTCCCCTTCCCGAAGGATGTCGCGCCCACGCTGGTGATGTTCACCCAGGCCCGCAACTTCGTGAACGCGCCGACGGCGAAGACCGGCATCAAGGTCGTCTCGACGCCGGACCTGCGCTGGGCTCGCCGCGACATCAAGAGCGTCAACCTGCTCGCCCCCGTGCTCGCCAAGCAGTTCGCGCTGGAAAGCGGCGCGCAGGAAGCCTGGCTGGTCGAGGATGGCGTGGTGACCGAGGGTGCCTCCTCCACCGCCTGGATCGTCAAGGGCAAGACGCTGATCTCGCGTCCGCTCTCGCACAAGGTGCTGCCCGGCATCACCCGTAAGGCGGTGCTCGCCTATCTCGCTGAATCCGGCTTCTCCTTCGAGGAGCGCGAATTCACGCTGGAAGAGGCGCTCGACGCCGAGGAGGCCTTCATCACCTCAGCGACCAGCCTCGTCATGCCGGTGACCACGATCGACGGCCACACGATCCACAACGGCGCGCCCGGCCCGACCGCGCTGCGCCTGCGCGAGATCTATATCGACTACGCCCGCAAGGGTGGCGTGCTGGGCTGAGCAGCCCGCTCGTCAGAGCCCGTCCAGCCGCGCGCTCAGCCCCGCGACGCGCGCGACGGCCGATCCGAGCCGCTCGCGCCAGCGCGGGCCGCGCGACAGGGCGTCCTGATAGGCTTCGCGAAGCTCGTCCGGGCGGTCGCGCGCGAGGACATCGATCAGAAACATGGCCTGCCGGCGGTCCTTGATCGACTTCAGGCTGTCAGCACCTTCGCGGCGCCGATCCGAAACGATCAGCTTGTGGATGGCGAAGCGCTCCGGCCTGGGTATCTGGACGAGGACGCCATTGCGATAGCCGAGCGCGGCGGGAATGGGCTCGGCGAGCAGAAAACTCAGGTAGTGCAGCGACTGGGCATCGATGCCGAGCGCCTGCAACGGCCTGATCTCCTCCGTCTCAGCAAAGGAGGGGGTCAGGAACTCGATGAGGAGATCACTGCGGCTCTGCCGCCAGCGCCAGCTCCTGTGGCGGTCCAGCCCCGGAACGGGCTCGAAGGAAAAATCGCCAAGCAGTTTCGGCAGGCCTCCCTCGACCATGTCCTGCAGCGCCAGCGACAGGCGCTCGAAGCTGGCAATGTCGATATCGTTGGTCTGCGCGACCTCGTCGAGCCGATAGCGTATGCCGAGCTCTCCCTCATACAGCCGGAAGGCGAGCGTTCCGACGATGGTGCCGCCGAGCCGGAAGACGCCCGCCGAGGCCAGGGCCGCCACGAGCCCTCCCGTCGCGGCGTCGATCGGCAGGAAGCCTTCCGCCCGTAGGATCCGGATCAGGCGCGTGCGATGGCTGCGCCGCTCGGCCGCCGCAGCCTTGAGAGCCGCCGCGCGCTCCAGGCGCTCCCGGAGTTGCGGGCTATCCTCGCCGATATAGGCTTTCTTGACCTCGGTGCCGACGCGATAGCTGTCGTACCAATAGACCCGCCCATTGCGCTCGACACGGGTCGGCGCGCCGCGCAGGTCGGAAACGCGTTCGTCCCGCAGCGCATTCAGCAGGTCGTGATAGGCGCTGTGGGCGAGCGACGAGTGGTAGGTGATCCCGGCCATGGCGATGTTCAACAATTTTTGACTTCGTTGAACATGTCAGATGTTCAACGAAATATCAATTTGTTGAACATCGCTTTCGGGCCTCCTATAGCATCGGATACCCATGAGATAGATCATCGTTATCGCGTCCGACAGGTCGCGCGATGATCTAGGCGCACTCCCCCATCACATAGGTCGCAGCGACATTGCGCTCATCGCCGAGCGTGACGAGCACGAACAGCTCCTCCGCCAGATCGCGCACCGTCTCCATGCGATGCGCCATCGCCCGCGTCGCGCCCGTATCGAGCACGACGACATCCGCCTCGCGGCCGGGCTCGAAGCTCCCGACCCAATGGTCGAGACCGAGCGCCACAGCATTGCCCCGCGTGATCGCGTGCAGGGCCTCCAAAGCAGACAGGCTTTGCCCCTGAAGCTGCAGCACCTTGTAGGCCTCGGCCATGGTCCGGAGCATCGAATAGGAGGTGCCGCCGCCGATATCGGTCGCGACCGCGACCTTCACCCCGCGCTGACGCGCATGGGCCCAGTCGAACAGGCCAGAACCGAGGAAGAGATTCGAGGTCGGGCAGAACACGGCGACC
>JARYGW010000525.1:0-2389 GCA_033792295.1 Allobosea sp. | reverse complement strand
AGGCGCTCGCGGGCCCGGGTGCGATTTCTGCGCAGGAGCTCACCGACTCGCTGACGCTGCAGCGTACCGCCGAGGCGACCCTTGCCGAAGCCAAGGCGAAGGTCAGTTCGGCTGAGGCCGCTGTCGACGCCGCGATCGGCGCCCGTGATGCAAACCGCGCGCTGTTCGAAGGGACAACGGTCGAGACAAACCCGGAAGTCATGGCCGCGCAGGCGAAGCTCGACGCCGCCAAGCTCGATCTCGAGCGTACCGTGATTCGCGCACCCGTTGCTGGCGTGGTCGATCAGCGCAGGGTCGAGATTGGCCAGAGAGTCCAGCCCGGCGTCCCGGTGATGGTCGTGGTGCCAGTCAGCGCCATGTACGTCGACGCCAATTTCAAAGAAGGGCAGTTGCGGGACGTGCGGCCGGGCCAGCCTGCTACCCTCACCGCTGATCTTTACGGTTCGAAGATTGTCTATCACGGCAAGGTCGTGGGTTTCGCCGGCGGATCCGGCAGTGCCTTCGCGGCCATCCCTGCGCAGAACGCGACCGGCAACTGGATCAAGGTCGTGCAGCGCCTGCCGACGCGTATCTCCCTCGACCCCAAGGAGCTGGAGCAACATCCGCTTCGCGTCGGCCTGTCGATGACCGTCACCGTCGATACGTCGGGACATTGATCGATGTCGGAGGGAGCCGAACACGCCTCGCGATATCCGCCGCTTACTGGGACCCCGTTGATCCTGGGTTGCCTCGCTTTGTCGCTCGGCAACTTCGTGGTCGTGCTCGATACGACGATCTCGAACGTCGCCATGCCAACGATCTCGGGAAACCTCGGCGTCTCTACCAACGAGGGCACCTGGATTATCACGGCCTATGCCGTGGCCGAGGCGATCACCATCCCGTTGACGGGCTGGCTGAGCAAGCAATTCGGCGAGGTGAGACTCTTTGTCTTCAGTGTTATCGCGTTTGTCATCGCATCCGTTCTGTGCGGCCTGTCGACCTCGCTCGGCATGCTCGTTTTCTTCCGCGTGCTTCAAGGACTGGGCGGCGGTCCACTGATCCCGCTCTCCGCGACGTTGATGATCTCCATCTTTCCCCAGGAACGCTCCAACGTCGCCATTGCCCTGTGGGGCATGACAACCGTCGTTGCGCCGATCTTCGGTCCCATCCTCGGCGGATATATTTCGGATAATTACTACTGGGGTTGGATTTTTTACATCAACATCTTCTTCTGCCTCCTCGTTGGCGGCCTGAGTTGGATGCTGCTGCGCAATCGCGAGACGCCGATCGAGCGTTCCAGGATCGATGTTGTCGGCCTCCTGCTGCTGGTCGTATTCGTGACCGCGTTCCAGGTCATGCTCGACAAGGGCCGCGATCTCGACTGGTTCGAGTCTCCTTTCATCAACACCCTGGCTGTGATCTCGTTCATCGCGGTGGTGTTTCTGATCATCTGGGAGCTCACGGACGACGATCCGGTGATCGACCTCACGGTGTTCAGGTCGCGGAACTGGCTGATCTCGACCCTCACTCTCAGCCTCATGTTCGGTGTGTTCTTCGGAAACATCGTGCTCACGCCGCTCTGGCTGCAGCAGATGATGGGCTACACAGCGACCTGGGCCGGATTTGCAACGGCGCCCATGGGGATCCTCTCCGTCTTGACGGCACCTCTCGTCGGCCGGCTCATCACCAAGATCGATCCGCGCCTGATTGTGACCTACGGGATGGGCGTCCTCGCCGTCTCCTTCTTCATGCGCTTCCATCTCACGACGCAGGCGGATTTCGCGCATGTCGCCTGGCCGATGTTCGTCTTGGGAGCGGGCGTGCCGGCTTGCCTGATCACCCTGACGGCGCTTGGCGTCTCCGACCTTCCCCCGGAAAAGACCGCTGCCGGATCGGGGCTGCAGAATTTCCTGCGTGTCCTCTCGATGGCGATCGGAACCTCGGTGACGCAGACCTTTTGGGAGAACGCGACCAAGGCGAGCCGCGCCGATCTGGTCGCGATCATCGATCCGACCACACGCTTCAACTTGCCGCCTAACCTGCCGCCGTCCGCGGCGCTGCCCCTATTCTCCAGGGCGGTCGACGGCCAGGCGGTGATGCTCGCGACGAACTCCTTCTACGAGTGGGCGACCGTACTGATCCTAGTCTTCGCCGCACTCATCTGGCTCGCGAAACGGCCGAAGGGTCCGCTGAAGCAGGCGGCGCACTGACCACATGACCATGCGATGAAAGGATCCGACATGCAGCCTCAGCCGATCGCACCTCACGTCGAAGCCATGGCTCGGCGCGCTGCTCGCCTTCGACAGGCACGCTCATCTTTCGCGACACCCGCCCTGCCAGCGGTACCGTCCGCGGGACAAGTGGGCCTGGCGGCAGCGGGACCTCGAGCAACAGACGTTCGCACCACCCT
>JARYGW010000524.1:0-2394 GCA_033792295.1 Allobosea sp. | reverse complement strand
CGAAAGGCCGGATCGGCATAGACCTTGGTCAGTTCGACGGCGTTCTGCGCAGCCACCGGGGCGACGCCCAGCGAGCCGGCAATGCCGCCGCCGGGCGCATCGACGATCCAGAGCTTGCCGCCCTTGGCGGCGAATGCAGTTGCGGGTTGTCTGAGTTCGGGGAATTCTTCCCAGACGAAATGGCAGTTCGGATATTCGGCGAAGCTCGCGGCGATCAGTGCGGCGAGCGGCTCGGAATCGGTGTCGCGGGCAGGGCGGATCGGCGGAAGCGCGGTCATGACAACGCCTCTAGGCACAAACTTTGGGCGCGCCTAGTGGACCTGCGGCATTGCTCGCGAGGTCGCCATGCCGCTGCCGCATCCGACGGCCTGCTCGACCTTCCGCTTGGAAAACCCTTTGCGCCCCGTTACGCCATATCGTGCTGCGTCTGCCGGCCGGCTACGAGACGCGAGGATGCCGGTGGGCGGCACTGCGGCGGGGACAAGGTGACCGAGACGAGATGACCGTCATCCTGCCCTTTCTCGTCAACGCGGCGCTGAATTTCATTCTCGGCCTGCTGGTCGCGCTGTTCCTCGGCCCCGAAGCATTCGGCCTCTATGCGATCGGCGCGGCGCTTGTCGTCCTCGTCAACACGGTTGCGCTCGACTGGCTGAAGCTCTCGGCCGTGCGCTTCTATACGGCGCTGACGCGGGAGCGCGATCCCGGTATCCGCGCGACATTGGATCTGCTCTTCGCCGCCGTCGCACTCGGGCTTTGCGCGCTGCTCGCCGTCGCGCTGCTCATGGGTTTCGATGGCGGCCTGCCTCCGGCTCTGCTCGCTGCCGCCGTCCTGGCGGCGATTGGAGCCGGCTGGTTCGACTATCACGGTGCCATCGCGCGAGCCCGCTTCCTCGACGTTGCCTATGCCCGGCTGATCTTCGTCCGTGCCGTCGTCATCCTCGTGCTGATGGTCGGTGGTGCCTGGCTGACGCGCGACCCGGTCATGGTGCTGTTCGCAGGCCTCGCCGGCACTATCGCTTCGGTCTTGAGCGTGCGCGGCCGGCTTTCGGACGGACCGCTGTCCCTGGCCGGAGCACGCAAGGGGTTGGCGCGCGAGTTCCTGCGCTACGGCCTGCCGCTCGTCGCCGGCAATGCCGTCTATTCGCTGATCCCGCTGCTCAATCGCAGCCTGCTGGCCGAAGCGCATGGCCTCGCCGAATCCGGCTATTTCTCGCTCGCCTCGGATATCGGGCTCAGGCTCTTCCCGATGCTGGCGACGATGCTCGAGATCGTGCTGCTGCGCGAGGTGATCCGCCTCGACGAGACCCGCGGGCGCGCCGCGGCACGCAAGCGCATCGCCGGCAACATGGTGCTCGTCCTGGCCGCGATCCTGCCCGCCGCGCTCGGCTTCTGGCTCATTCTGCCGGCCTTCGAGGCGCTCTTCGTGCCGGCGGCGTTCCGCGGCCATTTTGCGGGCTTCATGGCGCTGCTGTTGCCGGGCTTTGCCGCCATCGCGCTCTTCCAGGCGGCGGTCTATCCGGTCTTCCTGCTGGAAAAGCGCACCTTGATCGCCGCTCTCGTCGCCCTTGCCGGTCTCGGCGTGAACCTCGCCTGGTTGCTTGGACTTCCAGGGCCTGCCGCTCCTTTGCACTTCGCCGTCGCGCAGAGTGCCGGGTTCCTCACCGTGCTGCTGGTGACGGCCTTCGTCGCCCTGCGCTCGCTTCCGAAAGGGCCGCCGCTGCGGGATATCGCCTGCGTTCTGCTGGCGGGCGTCGCCATGGGGCTTGCGATCTGGCCGCTGCGGGGGCGCCTGCCGCCGCTGCTGGAGATCGTCCTCCAGATCGGGTTGGGCGGTCTGGTCTATGGTGCCGTCATCCTCGCCTGCGATGTTGCTCGCTGGCGGACGGGGCTCAAGCTGCGCTGGCTCGCGCGCAAGGCGAAGGCTCTGCGCAAATCTCCATGAGATGCGCGGAAAGCCTTCCTTCACCCTGTCTCTTTGGGGGACGCTAAGGTTAATTCCGTGAATTTGCGCTTCCAGAGCCGGTTTCCGGCCGAAATAGTCAAGGATTCACCATTCCTTTGAGGCCGCCTCGCAGGCTTCCGGCAGTCGTTCCGCCGAGAGAGTAGCGTTATGCGTCGAGCGTTCATCCTTCCCTTGCTGGCTGTCGCGGGCAGCCTGGCCGCGATCGGTACGGCCGCGGCACAGGGCTATGGCTATCCGAATGACCCGATGCTGCAGGCGCGGCGCGGCGGGGCCGACTATGGCGGCGGTTTCATCGAGATGCTGATGACCGGGCGCGACCCGACGCCTTATGGTCGTGGCGGCGCGGTCTACAACCGCCCGGGCGGCTACGCTTACGGCCAGGCGGTGCGGGGACCCGCACAGTACAGTCCCGATCCCTTCGCGGAGGAGCG
>JARYGW010000523.1:0-2396 GCA_033792295.1 Allobosea sp. | reverse complement strand
CGGCGGACGAAGAGTTCGAACAGGCTCATGGCGGGCCGATCCTAGAGCATTTTCGAGCGAAGTGGGTACGGGTTCGCGTGAAGAAAATGCGACAAAACAAAGAGATAGAGTTTTCGCCGTTCGGAGAAACGCGAAAACTCTAGAGCTGGCTCGTCTGGACGACCTTGTCCTTGATCGCGATAGTCGCGCCGTCCCGCAGCCGCATCTGGCCGGCGGTGATGATCTGCATGTCGGGCTTCAGCCCGCTGACGATCTCCACCTTGCCCGGCAGGCGCTTGCCAAGCTCGACGCTGATGCGCCGCGCCTTGCCGTTGTCGACGACGTAGACCATCTTGCCCACCGCATCGGGCACCACCGCCATCTCCGGCACGACGATCGCGTTCTGGCGCTGGTCGACGGTGATGGCGAGGCGGGCGAAGAGACCGGGCTTGAGGGCCAGATCCGCATTCGGAATGTTGGCGCGCAGTCGGATGGCCCGGCCGTTCACATCGACCACCGGGTCGATCGCAAAGATCTGCCCGGTGAATTTCCGGTCCGGAACGGCATCGACCCGCATCTGCACCGGCTGCCCGACCTTCAGGCGGCTCAGATAGATCTCGGGCACGCGGAAATCGATCTTGATCGGGTCGACGCTTGTCAGGGTGATGAGCTGCTTGCCGACCGGGACATAGTCGCCGACGCCGACCGAACGCAGGCCGACGACGCCATTGAACGGCGCGAGGATGGTCGATTGCGCGAGCTTGGCCTTGGCGAGCTGCACGCGCGCCTCGCTGGAGGCGAGCTTGGCGACGGCTTCGTCGAGCGCGACCTGCGTGCCCGAGCCGCGCTGCACCAGCGAACGCAACCGCTCGGCCGTGTCGCGCGCCAGACCGAGATCGGCCTGCGCCTGCTTGAGTTCGGCGTCGAGGATGGCGGTGTCGAGCTTGACCAGCGCCTGCCCGGCCTTGACGGGTTCGCCTTCCCTGAAGCCGAGCGAGACGACGCGGCCGGCGATCTCGGGCGCAATCACGACGGATTCATCGGCCGCGAGCGTGCCTAGCGCCTCGACCTCCTCGCTGACCGCCATGATCTCGACGGCGGCGACCTCGACGGGCACGGCGGGACGCGCCGCCGGTGCGCCGCCGGCCTGAGCCGGCTGGCTGGCGGCCAGACGCATCCGATAGCCGTAATACCCGCCGCCTGCCAGGATCGCGACGAGGAGAAGGAGAGCAAACCGCTTCATCAGGCTAGGGGCTCCGTTGCCGCCGGTTGGTCTTAAATGGAACGAAAGGCCTTGCTAAGATGCCGGCACGCCACAGCGGCACAAAAACGCATGTTTTTGCGCCGCCACCGCATTAATCCGGCGCCGTAAGGCACCTCATGCAAGATACCTGCCGGGGCGCAATGCGCCGATACGGCCACTGCCGCACGCAGGCATCCATACGTCATCCTGCCGACAAGTCGCGGATCGTCCAAGCGCATTTTACCGACCTCACGAAAACGTTGGCCGGCCCGGTGAGCGACCGTTCAGAGCCCGGCAACGGCCGCCCGGCGTCACGCCGCTGTCATCTCCGGCCGATAGCGATCCTTCCTGTGCATGCCCCTCGGCTCCGACGGCTCCGGTGTCGTGATTGTGCAAAATGTCATGGTCGAGAAACTTTTATGTTGCGCATCGAAGGCCTGACCAAGCGTTTCGGCGACAAGAACGCCGTCGACAATGTCTCGCTGTCGGTCCCCAATGGCGAAATGGTCGGCGTCATAGGCCGATCTGGAGCCGGCAAATCGACATTGCTGCGCATGCTGAATCGCCTCGCCGAACCCAGCAGCGGCCGCCTCCTCTGCGACGACCGGGACATCACCGCGCTGAAGGGCACCGCGCTGCGGCGCTGGCGCCGCGACACCGCAATGATCTTCCAGCAGTTCAATCTCGTCGGTCGCCTCGACGTGCTCACCAATGTGTTGCTCGGCCGGCTCAACCACCGCTCGGCTGCGCTGACGCTGGTGAAGAGCTTCGCCGAGGAAGACAAGATCCGCGCCATCGCCGCGCTCGAACGGCTCGACATGGGTCATCTGCTCGCCCAGCGCGCCGAGACCCTCTCGGGCGGTCAGCAGCAGCGCGTCGCCATCGCCCGCGCCCTGGTCCAGGAGCCGCGCATCATTCTCGCCGACGAGCCGATCGCCTCGCTCGACCCACGCAACACCCAGGTCGTCATGGACGCGCTGTTCCGCATCAATCGCGAGCACGGCATCACCGTCGTCTGCAACCTGCACGACCTCGATATCGCGGCGAAATACTGCGACCGGCTGATCGGCATGGCCGCCGGCAAGGTCGTGTTCGACGACGTGCCGCAGGCGCTGACCCGCGAGGTCGCGGCCGCGCTCTACGGCATCGAAGCCAAGGATGCCGGCGCCGAGGC
>JARYGW010000522.1:0-2401 GCA_033792295.1 Allobosea sp. | reverse complement strand
AGCCGACGGTCGGGCTAAGCCTCAATGTCCGCCTCACCGCCGTCAGCGAGACGGGCGACTTCATCGGCCTCGACAACGGGCTGTTCGTCTTCGCCAGCCATCTGCGCGCCGTGGACCAATCGCCGCCAGCCGATTTCGTCGCGGTTGCCGAGCAATTCGTCGGCGCGCCCTATCTCTGGGGTGGCCGGCAATGGACCGGCATCGACTGTTCCGGTCTGGTGCAGGCGGCCCTGAATGCCGTGGGGCTGGCCGCACCACGCGACAGCGACATGCAGGAGACGGGACTCGGCCATGCCATCGATGCCCATGGCTTCGACGACCCGCGCCGCGGCGATCTCGTGTTCTGGCCGGGCCATGTCGGCATCCTCACCGATGCCGACACCCTGCTGCACGCCACCGGCTATCGCATGCAGGTCGTCATCGAGCCTTTCGCCGAGGCTGTCGAGCGCATCCGCGCCGCTGGCCCGGACATCCGCAGCATTCGCCGCTTATGATTCCCGGGAGATCGGGCCATGTGGAAGTCCTTGCTGACCGTCACGACGCTGACCCCCTCACATGGGGATGTTTGAGTCAAGTAGTAGCGTCACGGTGACATTGGCAGATTTTCCTTGTTCACGGCATCCATGGTCTGAGCCCGATTGCATGACGCGGCTCGATATCCGAGCCTGATCAACCTCACATCCGGTCGCCGTACGGGACGGCTGCACCAATATCCCGCTTGCGGCGGGCAAGGGCCTCAGGAGGACGGAACCATTCTTGATGTCGGCTTGTGAAGCCAGGAATGCCATCGGTCCGTCCTACCTGGATCCGTCAGGACTGATCAGGTCCTGGGGATGGGAATAGGTCAGCTGCCAGTCAGGCTGCCTTCATCACTGCCCCGTCGATAACGACGCCGGCATTGACGTATTTCCACAGCGCGACGAGCAGCTTGCGGGCGAGTGCGACGATCGTCGCCTTCTTGAGACGGCCGCCGTTCTGTTTGACCCGATCTCTAAACCACAAGGTGAGCGCCGCGTGTGGTTGATGACGCAGCCACAGCCAGGCGATCTCGATCAGCGTCGTTCGCAGCCTTGGATTGCCGGATTTCGACACTCCCTGGTCGTGATCGACCGAGCCGCTCTGCCAGGGCGTCGGCGCCAGGCCGGCATAGGCGGCAACCTGTCGTCGGTTGTCGAAGTGACGCGACAGCCCCTCCGACCAGAGCACGGCGGCAAACTCCGGCCCGATGCCTTTCAGGGTGAGCAGCATCGCCGGCGCTGGCGAGGCAGGCTGCTGGGCAGTGAGCATAGCGTCACGCTCGGCCTCGACCGCCTTTATCTGCTGGAGCAGCAGTTCGAGCCTGTCCAGTTCGCGACCGACCTGCGCCTTCAGGTGTGCCGGCAGCGGACGGCCGTCGCCGGTCTTACACTCCTCCAGTCGTTTGCGGCGATCGCGGCGCAGCGGCTCGTAGCCGGATACGCCCTGGCTGAACAGCAGGCCCTTGATGCGGTTGACGTGGCGCACGCGCTCGTTCGTCAAGGCCTGGCGTTCCCGGCAGATGCGGCGACGGTCCTCTTCTTCGGGGGTGGGTACCCGGACCATGGCGCACACGCGCGGCTCGCCCCTCTTATAGGCGAGCAGCGCGCGCACCAACGCCTCGCCGTCAATCTTATCGGTCTTGGCCCGGCGTCGCCGACGCGAGGTTGCAATCGAGGCCGGATCGACGACGTAGCTTTCGATCCCCTCGGCCTCCAGCACGCGATGGATCCAGAAGCCGTCGAGCCCGGCCTCCTGGATGACAATGATCGGAAAGCGCCGCCCGGTTCGCGCCTTTGTCTTCCGCTTGAGTTCGGCAAACCGCGCCAGCATGCCGGCGACGTCGCCGGCCGCCACCGCATGCTTCGACATCTTCTCGCCGCCGCCCGGCGACAGCGAGGTGATCAGCCATTTCGATTGGCTGAGTTCCAATGAGACGAAGATTGCGCCAAGATCAGTCCGGATAGCGCTCGGCGTTTCGGGTCGTTCATCTGCAACAGACATGCTCGGCCTCCAGGATAAGGTGTTTACTTAGCAACCTCACCTTGCCACAGCGCAGGTCGCTATCCACCCCATAGGATCTTGATGTCGATCACATAATCCGCGAGGGCGTTCGCATCGATCTCGTTGGAGCTGATGATGCGCACCGCCAGCGGATTGCCCTTGCCCGACAGCACCGCCTCGGCCTTGGCCGAGCAGGTGATGTCGAGGATGTCGGCGGCGGCGATGATCGGCTGCATGGCCAGCGCGACCGGGGAATTCCGCCCCTCGAAGATCACGTCGACCTCCTCGCCGATGAGCTCGTTGGCACGGCTCACGCCGACCGCCGGCGTGCTCTCGTCGTCCTTTTGCGAGAGGACGATCTTGCGCCCGAGCAGGCCGCCCT
>JARYGW010000521.1:0-2405 GCA_033792295.1 Allobosea sp. | reverse complement strand
ACCAGCGCGGTCGCCCAGTCCAGCGTCTCGGCCACGCCCGGCGCCTTGAACAGCTCCTCCTTACGGATCGCCTGCACGAAGGAGACGACCTGCTTCGAGAGCTTGGCCGGCGCATCCGGCACCTTCGCCTTCAGGATGGCGAGCTCGCGGCCCGCGTCAGGATAGCCGACCCAGTGATAGAGGCAGCGCCGCTTCAGGGCGTCGTGGATCTCGCGGGTACGGTTGGAGGTCAGGATCACGATCGGCGGCTCGGCCGCCTTGACCGTGCCGAACTCCGGGATCGTCACCTGCGCATCGGCCAGAACCTCGAGCAGGAAGGCCTCGAAGGCTTCGTCGGTGCGGTCGAGCTCGTCGATCAGCAGGATCGGCGCCCCGCCCTCCTGCGGCTCCAGCGCCTGCAGCAGCGGGCGCTTGACCAGATATTTCTCCGAGAAGATGTCGCCTTCCAGCCGGTCGCGATCATCCGCTATGCCGCTGGCTTCCGCCAGCCGGATCGCCATCATCTGCCCGGCATAGTTCCATTCGTAGACGGCGGAGGCGAGGTCGAGCCCCTCATAGCATTGCAACCGGATCAGCCGGCGCCCGAGCCCGGCCGAGAGCACCTTGGCGATCTCAGTCTTGCCGGTGCCGGCCTCGCCCTCCAGCAGCAGCGGCCGCTTCATCCTGAGCGCGAGGAACAACACCGTCGCCAGCGAGCGATCGGCGACATAGCCCTGCGCCTGCAGCAGAGACAGCGTGGCATCGATGGAAGCCGGAATGCGGGAGGAATTCAGCATGCTCGTTCTCTATCGCGGCGGGGCGGGCGAAGGAAGCGTGGGCAAAGGCGGCACAGCTGCTGACACTGCGGGGCGCCAGGAATCGTAGCCTCCTGCAGCGAGAACAACGGAGCACGGGCCATGAGCACCGAACAGATCGCCAAGGATTTCGTCGCCCTCCTCAAGGAAGGCAAGCATGACGAGGCCGCCAGCCGCTTCAACGCTGACGACATCGCCAGCTACGAGAACATGCCCGGGCCGATGCAGGCCTGCCATGGCAAGGAAGCGGTCAGGCAGAAGGGCGAATGGTGGGCCGCCAATCACGAGATGCACGACTTCAGCAGCGAAGGCCCCTATCTCAACGGCGACCAGTTCGCCGTCCGCTTTCATGTCGACGTCACCGTCAAGTAAACCGGCGAACGGCTGGTCATGGACGAGGTCGGCCTCTACACCGTCAGGAACGGCAAGATCGTCGAGGAACGCTTCTTCTATTGAGGAGGCTCGCCGCCATCCCGGACAGTCCGCGTCAGCGGCACCGATCCGGGATGACCGCATATGGCGGCTGCTCAGGCTTTCCCCGTCGCCTGCGCCACGGCCTGTTTCGCCATGACGCCGATCAGATGGGCACGGTATTCCGGATCCGCGTGGATATCGCCGTTGATGCCATCGGCCGTGTGCTTCACCCCGTCGAGTGATTTCGGCGCGAAACGCGCCTTCAACGCGGCCTCGGCTTCCGGCCAGCGGAAGACGCCGCCCTCGCCCGCCCCCGTCACCGCGACGCGGATCTCGCTGCCGCGCTTGGCGACGAAAACGCCGACCATGGCATAGCGCGAGGCCGGGTTGCGGAACTTGGCATAGCCCGCCTTGGAGGCGACCGGGAACGAGACCTTGGTGATGATCTCGCCGTCTTCCAGCGCCGTCTCGTAGAGCCCGGTGAAGAACTCCTCGGCCGTCAGCTTGCGCTTGTTGGTGACGACGGTGGCGCCGAGTGCCAGCAGCGCGGCCGGATAATCGGCGGCCGGATCGTTATTGGCGACCGAGCCGCCGATCGTGCCGCGATGGCGCACATGCGGGTCGCCGATATGGCCGGCGAGATAGGCCAGCGCCGGGATCGCATTCTGCACCTCGGGCGAGGCCGCGACCTCGGCATGGGTCGTCATCGCACCGATGACGATGTTACGACCCTTGACCGCGATGCCCTTGAGATCGGCGCAACCGCCGAGATCGACCAGCGCGGTCGGCGAGGCCAGTCGCTGCTTCATCGTCGGCAGCAGGGTGTGGCCGCCAGCGATCAGCTTGGCGTCCTCCTTCTTGGCGAGCAGCGTCGCCGCCTGCCGGGCGCTGGTGGGCTTGTGATAGGTGAAAGCGTACATCGTCCTGTCCTTTCAGCTCACTCGGCCGCCTGGGGGCTGATCGACTTCTGCGCCGCGCGCCACACCGCCTGTGGCGTGGCCGGCATCGCGATGTCCTCATGGCCGAGCGCATCGGTGATGGCGTTGATGACGGCGGGCGGCGAGGCGATGGCGCCGGCCTCCCCGCAACCCTTGATGCCGAGCGGGTTCGACGGGCACGGCGTCACGGTCATGCCCACATCGAAGGACGGCAGATCGTCGGCGCGCGGCATGGTGTAGTCCATGAAGCTCGCCGTCA
>JARYGW010000520.1:0-2435 GCA_033792295.1 Allobosea sp. | reverse complement strand
AGACCACGCCGATATCGTCATTGTCGGTCGATTGAAGGGTGACGTCGTAGCTGTAGTCCTTCCAGTCCCGCGCGGAGTGCGACTGCCAGACCAGAAGCTTCCCGGCCGCGTCGCTGCGATCGTGCAGCGCGCCTTCGCCATCAGTGGGCTCATCGGGCGCGTGGATCGAGCCCTTGACGCTCCAGCCATCGAGGCTTTCGGCCGCGTTCCTGTCCCACAGCGACAGCGAGCCGTCACCGAAGCGCGGATCGAGACTGCCATTGTCGAAATCGAACTGGATCGCATGCGCTGGATCGACCTGCGCCTCCTGCATGATGCCGCCGGCCTTGGCGCCGCCCAGAGCGCCGATCTCGGCTGCGCTCATCACCTTGTCGGTGAAGAAGACGCTGTTGGTGTAGCCTTGCAGGGTCTCGAAGTTCCACTGGTAATGGCCTTCGTCGGTGAAGATCAGGAAGCCTTTCTCCGGGTCGATCTCGTAACGCGACGTCGGCATCGACTGCGAGCCGACGAGAACGCCCTGCAGATACTTGGAAAGCGTGACCGTGCCGTCGCCGTTGTCACTGACCGTCAGCGCGATGCGCTGCCACTGATCGACCGCAAACTTTCCTGTATAGGCGCCGTTGATGCCGATGCCGCCCGCCATGTTCACGAGGAAATCGGCGTCGCTGAGATTCGTCGGGTCGGTCTGCAGCAGCGCCATCCAATGATTGGTCGCCTCCGGGGCGAAGACGTCCCAGATGATCGTATAGCTCTTGAGATTGCCGCCATCGGCCGCGGTGAAGCCCGGCTTGATCAGATAGCCTTCATCGGGGCGCGTCGCCGGGAACTCCATGATCTCGTCGCTGCCGCCAGGCAACGCGATCGCGCCGAGTTCGTCGGTCGTGCCGAATTCCGTGGTCTCGAAGATGCTGTCGGGCTCGATCACCATGAACTCGCCGTTTCCATGGCTGGGAGCGAGGGGATCGGCCGCCGCAAAATCGAACTGCACAGCATTGCCGCCGGCAGGCGCCGCAGCCACGATGCCGTCGGCATCAGCCTTGCCAAGCGCCGTGACCTCGGCCGCGGTCAGCGGCTTGTCGGAGAACATGACGCTGCTGACATATCCGGACTGCGTCTGGAGCGCCGAGCCGTTGGGCGCATTGTCGGAGAAGATCAGGAAGCCCTTCTCCGGGTCGATCTGGTAGCGCGATGTCGGCATCGATTGAGAGCCGACGAGAACGCCGTCGATATATTTGGCCAGCGTCGAATTGCCGTTGCCCAGGTCGGTGACCGTCAGCACGACCCGCTGCCAAACGTCGTATTGGAACGAGCCCTTATAGTCCCCGTTGATGCCGATGCCGCCTGACGTATTGATCAGGAAGTCGGCATCATTGCTGGATGACTGATTGGGGTCGGTCTGCAGAAAGGCAAACCATTGCCCCTTGTTCGCCACCGGCACCAGAACGTCCATCGCGAGCGTGTAGCTCTTGATCGGAGCGGTCGAGCCGAAGTCCGGACGCAGCAGGAAGCCCTCGGTCGTCGGCGCAGTCGCCGGGAAGGACATGGCGCTGCCCGGACCGCCCGGCAAGGTGGGCAGACCGAGCTGCTCGGTCGTGCCGAAAGCGATCTTGTCCGAGAGATCCGGGGCGCGCGGCGTGGGCGGCTTGCTCCAGCCATCGGCATTGCCGTCGTTGAAGTTGTCGACGAGCAAGGTGTTCTCGTCCGAAACGACGACTCGCATGTCGTCGATCGAGACCTTGCCGCTCTGATCGGTGACATGGAGCGTGAAGTCGTGCTTGCCGGCAGCGAGCACGAGCGTGGCGACTGCCGTGGTCGCGACGACATTGCCGTCACTGTCTCGCCATTCATAGGAGCGGGCCTGGCCGGCGTTCAGCGTGTCGCTGCCGTCGAGCGTCACCTGCGCCGCGCTGGAGCCCGATGGCGCATCGAGGAAGATGTCGCTGCCTGCCTTGGCTTGAGCGTAGAGGTCCGGCGTGCCGAGTTCGAGGCCGGTAATCTCCTGCTGGTGATCGCGATAGGGACCGGTCAGACCGTCGCGGTCGAGCTCTTCCTTGTCGCGATAGCCGGTCAGATATGCGTCGCGCTCGGTGAAATAGGTCGAGGTGAAGATGCGGCCATTGTCTGGATCGATCGTCAGCAGGCGAATGGCGCCTTCACCGCCGCCGGTCACGATCTCGGTCGCGGACCCGCTCTGGTAGTCCGCCATCATCTCAATGACGCTGTTGCCGAACTGCGAGTAGCTGATGTTGGTTTCGGCGGAATCGCCCAGCACATGGCCTGAAAGCGTCATCACAACGTTCGGGTATTTGCTTGTCAGCAGGCGGTAGACGGCCTCGCCGTCATTGGCGCCCTCAGCGGCGTTGGCGACGCCGTAGCCTTGCACGGGGGCGGCGCCGATCGTCGATGCCATCGCGTCGCTGCGGCCGGCATAGGTG
>JARYGW010000051.1:8744-19410 GCA_033792295.1 Allobosea sp. | reverse complement strand
CTGCGACTTGCGCAGGTCCCAAGGCGCGCCGGAGCCGCGCACCATCACGCCCGAGAAGCCCCATTTCCAGCAGGTTTCGAGATCGACCACGCCGATATCGACATTGCGCTGCTTGAAGATGCGGTTGTCGGTGAGCAGACCTTCGAGGTCGTCGCAGACCTTGAGGAACGGATCGCACCATTCGGCGATGTCGTGGATCAGCGAGACCGGGATATCCTGATGGACGCCACCGGGCCGGACATAGGCCGCGTGCATGCGCGCGCCGCAGGCCCGTTCGTAGAAGATCATCAGCTTCTCGCGTTCCTCGAAGCCCCAGAGCGGAGGCGTGAGGGCGCCGACGTCCATCGCCTGCGTGGTGACGTTCAGCAGATGCGAGAGGATGCGGCCGATCTCGGAATAGAGCACGCGGATGAGCTGGCCGCGGCGCGGCACGGTCACGCCGACGAGGCGCTCGACCGCGAGCGCAAAGGCATGCTCCTGGTTCATCGGCGCGACATAGTCGAGCCGATCGAAATAGGGCACGGCCTGGAGATAGGTCTTGGCCTCGATCAGCTTCTCGGTGCCGCGGTGCAGCAGGCCGATATGCGGATCGACGCGCTCGACGATCTCGCCGTCGAGTTCAAGCACCAGACGCAGCACGCCGTGCGCCGCCGGGTGCTGCGGGCCGAAATTGATCGAGAAATTGCGGATATTGTGCTCGGTCATGCCGTGCCGTCCTGCTTTGCCGCCATGCGGGCCAGGAACTCGTCCCCGGTCAGCCGTGGCCGCTCGCCGGCGAACGCATAGAGCGCCGGCTTTTCATCGATGAAGATCTCCGCGACGAAGTCGAAGGACGATTGATCGTCGAAGCTCTGGAAGGCCACCGCGACATGGCCGTCCCCGCCTTCGCGCAGGCGCCAGAACAGGCTCGACCCGCAGGTCTTGCAGAACACCCGCTCGCCCCAGTCCGAAGACGGGTAGACGCCGAGCGCCTGCTCGTCCGCCACCGAGACGCCGACGCACGGCACCGCCATGAAGACGCCGCCGCTCCATTTCCGGCACATGCCGCAATGGCAGACGTCCATCTCCTGCTTCTCGGGCGTCGCCGTGAAGCGAACCGCGCCGCAGAGACAGCCGCCGGACCGGGTTTGGTGGCCAGACGCCATCACGCCCCCTTCGCCTTCTCGTCGCCCGGCAGCACGTAATCCGTGCCTTCCCAGGGCGAGAGGAAATCGAAGTTGCGGAATTCCTGGTTGAGCTTCACCGGCTCGTAGACGACGCGCTTCTGCTCGTCGTCGTAGCGGACCTCGACGAAGCCGGTCAGCGGGAAGTCCTTGCGCAGCGGGTAACCCTCGAAGCCGTAATCGGTGAGGATGCGGCGCAGATCCGGGTGGCCGGAGAACAGGATGCCGTAGAAGTCGTAAGCCTCGCGCTCGAACCAGTTCGCCGCCGGGAAGACGTCGACGACGGAGGGAACGGGCGTCGCCTCGTCGGTCTGGACCTTCACGCGGATGCGGCGGTTATGGTGCGGCGCCAGCAGGTGGTAGACGACGTCGAAGCGCTTCTCGCGGCCGGGATAGTCGGCGCCGGCGATGTCGGTAAAGTTCACGAAGCGGAAGCGCGGATCGCTGTAGAGCGTGCGCAGGACCTCGACGATCGAGACCGCCTCGGCATGAACAGTGAGCTCCTCGAAGGCGACGACGGCCTCCGTCACCGCGCCGGGCAGCGCGGCCTTGATCTCTTCGCCGAGTTGTACGAGCGCTTCGCTCATCGTCTCACCTTCATCGCCTGCAGCATCGACCGAAAGAGCGCTCAGCGCTCGATCGTGCCGGTACGGCGGATCTTCTTCTGCAGCAGCAGGACGCCATAGAGCAGCGCCTCGGCGGTCGGCGGGCAGCCCGGGACATAGATGTCGATCGGGACGATGCGGTCGCAGCCGCGCACCACCGAGTAGCTGTAGTGGTAGTAGCCGCCGCCATTGGCGCAGGAGCCCATCGAGATGACGTAGCGCGGCTCCGGCATCTGGTCGTAGACCTTGCGCAGCGCCGGAGCCATCTTGTTGGTCAGCGTGCCCGCGACGATCATCACGTCCGACTGGCGCGGTGAGGCGCGCGGCGCGAAGCCGAAGCGCTCCACGTCGTAGCGCGGCATCGAGAGCTGCATCATCTCGACGGCGCAGCAGGCCAGACCAAAGGTCATCCACATCAACGAGCCGGTGCGGGCCCAGTTGATCAGATCGTCGGTGGCGGTGACGAGGAAGCCCTTGTCGGCCAACTCGTTGTTGATCTCGACGAAGAAGGGATCACGCGTGCCGACCGGCTTGCCGTCCGGGCCCAGAAGCCCCCTCGGGGCCGGCGCGACGAGCGGATCGCCGCGATCGATCGCTGTGACTGCCATGTCCTAATCCTCGTGAACTTCAAACCTGCCAGATAGGAAGCGGATCGCCGCCTCGCGACCGGACAGTTAGTCCCACTCCAGCGCGCCCTTGCGCCACTCGTAGACGAAGCCCACGGTCAGCACCCCGAGGAAGACCATCATCGACCAGAAACCATACCAGCCGAGGGTTCCGAAGGCGACGGCCCATGGGAACAGGAACGCGACCTCAAGATCGAAGATGATGAAGAGAATCGCGACCAGATAAAACCGGACATCGAACTTCATGCGGGCATCGTCGAAGGCGTTGAAACCGCATTCATAGGCCGAGAGCTTTTCGGCATCCGGCTTCGAATAAGCGATGGCGAAGGGCGCGATCAGCAGCGCCAGACCGATCACCGCCGAGACGCCGATGAACAGCACCAGTGGCAGATAGTCGGTCAGAAGGGAGTGCACCGGGAGAGCTTGCATCATCGAACTCGCTTCGCGCGACCGCACCGAGGCTTGCCGCCCCGTTCGCTTAGACCGTCGATTAGAATGAAGCAAGACTCCGCCGCACCGCACAATCGCGCAGACGGGTTGAATGCGGCGCAGGATGAGGCAAAATCGCGCGGCCCCCGGCTCCCTCCTACAGCCCTGAGGCGAAATTTGGCCGCAATCGCGCATTTTTCGCGCTATCGGCCGACAAGAACTTATTCACCCTGCCGAATCGCCAACGGGCAGGGCCGCTTTTTTGAAGGGCATTCATGCGTTCCCCGGTCCCGATCCGACACAGCACAGCGCCGATCGAGGCATGGCCGGCGTGAAATCCACCTGCCTGCCAGCGAGCCTGACACTCGCCATTCTTCTCCTGCTTTCGACCCAAGCCCACGCCCAGATCGGCGAGAGCATGCGTGCGCCCCTGCCGCCGCAGCGCCCGTTCGATCTCGACCTGGAAGGCTCCCCGAAGCTGCCGCCGATCGTCATGCCGCCCCGCGCGCCGTCCCCGCAGGAGACGCCGGTGAGCGCAACCGTCGAGGAGACGCCGGTGAGCGCAACCGTCGAGGAGACGCCTCCGGCCGCGCCTTCGACGGAAACGCCGGAGTCCGAGGCACCTGCCTCGGGGACGCCTCCGGCCGAGGGCACCTCGCCCGTCATGGAGCAACCCGACGAGGACGAGGGTCCGGAGTGGCCGAAGCTCACACCCGGCCAGAAGGCCGGCGCAGAGCCAGAATTCGATCCGAACGAGAAGCCGGACAGGCCCGGCATCTCGACCGATCCAGGCACCTCGATCGCCTGCCTGCCGGAGCAGCTGAAGGGAATTCTCGGCAAGATCGCCGAGAAATACGGGGCGGTGAAAGTGACCTCGACATGGCGGCCACCCTGGCGAGCGCGGCGTGGCTCCTATCACAAGCGCTGCGAGGCGATGGATTTCCGCGTTCCGGGTGTTCGGCCGCGCGTCGTGCTGGAGTGGGCGCGGGCACTGCCGGAGGTCGGCGGCAACCATGTCTACTGGAACGGGCTGATCCATATCGACACGGGACCGCGCCGGCCCTGGTGAGCCGGCGCCGGCCGGATTTGTCCGCCGTCAGGCGGCCGTCCGCGTCGCCACGACGAACAGCCTGGGGAAACGCAACAGCACCTTGCCGTCGGGCTCGGTCGGATAGGCCTGCGCGATGCGCTCCCGATAGCGTGCGAGGAAGGCTTCGCGCTCATCGACCGGCAGCGGGTCGAGATAGGGTTTCAGCCCGGTGCTTTTGAACCATTCGACGATGGCGTCCGGGCCGTTCAGCGCGTGGACATAGGTGGTCTGCCAGAGATCGACAGTGCAGCCCGCGGCGGCGAGCCAGCGGCGGTAATCCGAGAAGCTGCCGATCAGCGCCTTGACGTCGGTAGCCCGGGCAAGGCGCTTCGCCCACGGCCCCTCCGCCGCGGTCTCCGCCATGGCGACATGAGAAGGCTCGGTCAGATTGTTGGGCATCTGGACGGCGAGCACGCCGCCGGGCTTCAGCGCCGCCGCGAGACGCGGGAACAGGGCGGCATGACCCGGCAGCCATTGTAGCACCGCATTGGCGAAGATCAGATCATAGCGGGAATCAGCCGACCACTCGGCGAGATTCGCCAGGGCAAAAGAGAGTCGCGGCAGGCGCTTGCGTGCCTTTTCGATCATGTCGGGTGAGGAATCGAGCCCCGTCACCTCGGCTTGCGGGAAGCGGGCCGCCACCAATTCCGTGCTGTTGCCGGGGCCGCAACCGAGGTCGATGCAATGCGCCGGCGCATCCAGGTTGACGCGCTGGATCAGGTCGAGCGACGGCCTCGTCCGCTCATCCTCGAAACGCAGGTACTGGTCTGCATCCCAGTCGACTTTGGTGGCCATGTCGTATTCCAATCCGGAGTTCGCGCCTCGGTGCATGCGGGCGCAATCTAGGGCGCTCCCACCAAGGAGGCCAGCACTCCCCCCCCTGTGGGGCCCTCATCCATGCGACGTCTTCCGCAAAAGCGAGACCTGTCGGCGCCGCCGACACGGCACGAAGGCTCGGCCAGGCGAAACGTTCTCTATAAAGAACGATCCTACATGGGAGCCGCGGGCGAGAGATCGTTCGGTACGACATAAAAGGCGAATATCTGAGCAAAAGAGAAAAATGATCTCAGATTACTCCCCGCATTAGATCATCTTTTCTGTTCGGATTGTTCTTTTGAAAGAACGTTTCGTTGACGCCATGCCGCTTCGGGAGCAAATTTTTCCACGCCGCCGTTGAATGCGGCGCACGTCCTTTCCGGCGTCATCGCGGAGCACATCATGATCACCCGTCGCTTCATCCTGCAGTCCGGCGCGGCGTCGTTCGCCTTGACGGCGACGGCGGGCTTCGTCCGAGCGGCCGAACCGACAGGCGAGCCGATCTATCTCGGCGTCAGCGGCCCGCTGACCGGCCCCAACGCGCAATATGGCGCCCAATGGAAGCAGGGCTTCGACCTGGCGCTGGACCAGATCAACGGCTCGGGCGGCATCAAGGGGCGGCCGCTGCGCTACATCTTCGAGGACACCCAGAGCGACCCGAAGCAAACCGTTGCGGTTGCGCAGAAATTCATCGCCGACAAGCGCATCGTCGCCGAGCTCGGCGACTTTTCCAGCCCGGCCTCGATGGCGGCCTCGCCGATCTACCAGCGTGCCGGCCTGCTCCAGTTCGGCCTTACCAATTCGCATCCGGACTTCACCAAGACGGGCGATTTCATCTGGAGCAATTCGGTCAGCCAGGCCGAGGAGCAGCCGCTCAACGCCGCCTTCGCCGTCCAGCGCCTCGGCTTCAAGCGCATCGCGATCCTTCACCTCAACACGGATTGGGGCCGCACCAGCAAGGACCATCTGGCCGCCGCCGCCAAGGCGCTCGGCGCCGAGATCGTGGCGACGGAGGGCTATCTGCCCGAGGAGAAGGACTTCCGCTCGACACTGGTGCGTGTGCGCGACGCCAACCCCGACGGCCTCTTCCTCGAATCCTATTATGCCGATGCCGCACTGATCGTCCGGCAAGCCCGCCAGATCGGGCTCAACGTGCCGGTGGCGGCCGCGAGTTCGATCTATTCGCCCAAATTCGTCGAGCTGGGCGGCGATGCCGCCGAGGGCGTTTTCACCTCCTCGCGCTTCTTCCCGGAAGATCCGCGGCCCGAGGTCCAGAACTTCGTCAATGCCTTCAAGGCGAAGTACGGCAAGGAGCCGGACGCCTTCAACTCCTACGCCTACGACACGATGATCCTGTTCGGGCAGGTGCTGCGCGAGGCGTCCGATCTCGAGCGCAGGACCGTCCGCGACACGCTCGCCAAGGTGAAGGACGTGCCGAGCGTCGTCTACGGCAAGGCGACCTTCGATCCGAAGACGCGGCGCGTCGCCGGGGCGCGCAGCGCCGAACTCGTGGTCAAGGGCGGCCGCTTCACGCTCTGGGACGGCAGCAAGACGACGAACTGAGCGCCACGCACGCCCTTCGCACAGACACGGCCATCCCGGACAAGCCGCCATGACGACGCCGATCCGGGATGGCGAACGCATTCAAGACTGACCGACCATGACCTCCTGGTTCGACCACACCATCAACGGCCTGATCATCGGCAACATCTACGCGCTTCTGGCGGTAGGGCTCGCGCTGATCTTCGGCGTCAGCCGCCTCATCAACTTCGCCCATGGCTCGGTCTATGTCGTCGGCGCCTATGTCGGCTGGGTCGCGGTGTCGGTTCTACAGACGCCGTTTCCGGTGACGCTCGTCATCGTTGTGGCGATCACGGCCCTGCTCGGCGTCCTGATCGAACGCTTCGGCATCCGGCCGTTGGCGAGCGCGCCGCGCATCGCGCCGCTGCTTGCCACCATCGGGCTGAGCTTCGTGCTCGACCAGAGCGTGCAGATCCTGTTCAGCCCCGATCCACGCTCCGTGCCGATGCAGCTTCCCAACTGGCGCATCTCCATCGGCGGCGGCTCGATCGGCGTGCTCGACCTCCTGATCGGCGGCATCGGCATCACGGCGGCGGTCGCACTGTTCGCCTTCCTCAAGCTGTCGAAATGGGGCTGGGCGGTGCGCGCCACGGCGCTCGATCGCGATGCGGCCCGCGCCATGGGCGTCGATGTCGACAAGGTCAACCGCATCGTCTTCTCCATCGCCTCGGCGCTCGGCGGCGTCGGCGGCGTGCTGGTCGGCATGTATTACAACGTCATCACCCCGACGATGGGCTTCGAGGCGACGCTGAAGGGCATCGTCGCGGAGGTGGTCGGCGGCGTCGGCAACGTGCCGGGCGCCATCGTCGGCTCGCTGCTGCTCGGCATCACCGAAAGCTACGGCGTCGCCCTGCTCGGCACGAGCTATCGCAACCTCTTCGCCTTCTTACTGCTGATCGCGATCCTGGTGCTGCGGCCGAACGGCCTCTTCGCCAGCCGCCGCCAGCTCCCGCCCGAGCCGATGACGGGAACCTTCGTCGCGCCGAGCAAGCCGGTCAACCTGCCGATCCCGCTCGTCGCAGCCGCGGCAGCGCTCGCCATCGCCCTGCCCCTCCTGATCGACAATGGCTACCTGATTCAGACCCTGACCAATGCCTGGCTCTATGCGCTGCTGGGCTTGAGCATCACCCTCGTCGCCGGCACCAGCGGGCAGGTCTCGCTCGGCCATGCGGCGCTGCTCGCCATCGGCGGCTACACCTCGGCGCTGCTCGCCTCCAATCTCGGCTGGCCGGTCTGGCTGACGCTCTTGATCGGCGGTTTCGCGGCGGCCGGCATCGGCACGCTGCTGGTCTCGCCGGCCTTCCGGCTGCGCGGACACTATGTCTCGATCGCGACGCTCGGCATCGGCGAGATCGTGGCGCTGGTCATCCTGAACTGGGAGAGCGTCACACGCGGGCCGATCGGCGTCGCCGGCATCCCACCGCTCTCGCTCTTCGGGTACGAGCTCTACGACACCAATGCGATCTACTGGTTCGCCTTCGCCTTGATGGCGGCACTCGCGCTGCTGCAACTCAGGCTGCTCGGCTCGCATCTCGGCCGGACACTCAGGGCCGTGCGCGACGACGACGTCGCGGCACGCTCCTTCGGCATCGGCCTCAACCGCTACAAGGGGCTGGCCTTCGCCTTCGGCGGCTTCTTCGCCGGCATCAGCGGCGCCTTCACCGCCCATATGTATTCCTACATCAACCACGAGACCTTCAACACGCAGATCTCGGTGCTGGCGCTGACCATCGCGATCCTCGGCGGCATGGGCAATGTCGGCGGCGCCATCCTCGGCTCGCTCGCGCTGATCGGCCTGCCGGAAATCTTCCGCGTCGCCGCCGAATACCGCATCCTGTTCTACGGCATCGCGCTCATCCTGCTGGTCCGCTTCCGGCCGCAGGGCCTGCTCGGCACCGTCTGAGGAGAGCCATAATGACCGCTCCCTTTACCCTCCCCAACCCTTCCCCTCGCCCCCCCCTGCTTGAGGCGCGCGGGCTGGTACGCCGCTTCGGTGGCGTCACAGCCGTCGCCGGCATCGACCTCACCATCGCCGAGGGAGAACTCGTCAGCGTCATCGGCCCGAACGGTGCCGGCAAGACGACAGCTTTCAACCTGATCAGCGGGCTCGATAGGCCCGACGAGGGCTCGATCCGTTTCGACGGCGCCGACATCACCGGCAAATCGCCCGAGGCGGTCGCCAATGCGGGGCTGGTGAGGACCTTCCAGCATGGGCGCGTCTTCGCCAATCTCAGCATCGCCGACAATGTGCTGGTCGGCGCGCATCGTCGGCTCAAGGCCGTGCGCCCCGCCTGGCCGGTGATCGGTCCGGTCGCCGAGCTCGCGCTCGCACTGGTCCGGCCGCCTTCCGTCAAGCGGGAAGAAGCGGCGCTGCGCGAAGAGGTGCGCGAGATCCTGGCGATATTCGGCGAGCGCCTGCTGCCGCGCATAGAACAGCCGGCCTACAGCCTCTCCTATGCCAATCGCCGCCGCGTCGAGATCGCCCGCGCTCTTGCCGCCCGGCCGAAGCTGCTGCTGCTCGACGAGCCCACCGCCGGCATGAACCAGACCGAGACCGCCGAGATGCTGGAGATCATCGCCGGGCTCAAAAGCCGCGGCCAGACGATCCTGCTGATCGAGCACAAGCTCGACATGGTAATGCGGCTCTCCGACCGGGTCATCGTGCTCGACGACGGCAAGACAATCGCCGAGGGTTTGCCGCTCACTGTGCGCAACGACCCGGCCGTGATCGAGGCCTATCTCGGCCATGGCGGCGTCGGCGCCGCAGCGGCCGGCGCGCCCAAGGCTTCGCCGCAACCCCTCCCTCTTTCCGCGTGACATTGCTGCGATGAGCGAAACCCTACCGATCCTCGAACTGAAGGCGATCGACACGTTCTACGGCCCGGTACAGGCACATTTCGGGCTGTCGCTGCATGTCGGCCAGGGTGAGATCGTCTCCCTGCTCGGAGGCAATGCCAGCGGCAAGTCGACGACGATGAAGATCATCCTCGGACTGGTAAAGCCGGCCGCCGGCGACGTGCTGGTCGACGGCGTCTCGACGCTGAAGCTGAAGACGCCGGAGATCGTGCGGCTCGGTGTCGGCACCGTACCGGAGGCGCGGCGGCTCTTCGGCGCGATGAGCGTGCGCGAGAACCTGCTGATGGGCGCCTTCGTGCGCGACGACAAGGCTGGCGTCGCGGCCGATCTCGACCGCGTGCTCGGCCTCTTTCCACGGGTCGCCCAGCGCCTCGACCAGCAGGCCGGCACGCTTTCGGGCGGCGAGCAGCAGATGGTGGCGATGGCGCGCGCCCTGATGAGCAGGCCACGCGTCATCATCATGGACGAGCCGACCATGGGACTCTCGCCACTCTGGGTCGATCGCGTGCTGGAGTTGATCCGCGACATCAACGGCCAGGGCGTCGCCATCTTCATGGTCGAGCAGAATGCGAGCCTCGCGCTCCAGATCGCCCATCGCGGCTATGTCCTGCAGACGGGCCGCATCGTACTCGAAGGCAAGGCCGCCGATCTCCTGACCGATGCGCGGATCAGGGATGCCTATCTCGGCGGCGCGGAGGCGGCATGACGACACAGAATCTCCGGATCGACCACGCGGTCATCGTCACCGACGATCTCGACAAGGCCATCACCGCGTGGCGCGAGCGTGGCTTCACGGTCGAGCCGGGTGGCCGGCACCCGCGCGGCAGCGTCAATGCGCTGATCTCCTTCGCCGACGGCGCCTATATCGAGATCATCGCCTTCCCTATGCCGCAGGAGGACTTCTTCTGGTGGCATACCCTCCAAAAGGACGGGCCGGGGCCGATCGACCTCGCGCTGCTGCCGGAAGACCTTGACGCCTTGCTGGTGCAGGCGGCCGAGGCGGGGCTCGGCTACGCGCAGCCGCAAGATGGCGGCCGCAAGCGTCCCGATGGTGAGACGCTGGTCTGGCGCACGGCCCGGCCGGCTGAGACGGACCTGCCTTTCTTCTGCTTCGACATCACGCCGCGGACGCTGCGGGTTCCGGCCGCGCCGCGCCACGCCAATGGCGCAACCGGTTTCGGTGCGATCAGCCTCGCGGTCGCCGATCTGGCAGCCTCCACCCGCCGCTGGGAAGCACTGACGGGTCGCACCGCCACCGCCATCGGCGCCCTGCCCGGTCTCGACGCCGTTGCCGCCACCCTCGATCTCGGCACGACACGCCTCGTCCTGCTGGCGCCCGAGCGACAAGGCGTCGGCACCATCGCGCGGCATCTCGAACGGCGCGGCCAGGGTCTGTTCGGTCTCTCCTTCGCCGGAACCGACCCGGCCGTCTCCTACAGCCAGACGGCCGAGCGACCGGCCTCCGCCTGAGCTTCGAAAGGTTTCGCATCATGGCCGGCA
>JARYGW010000051.1:0-8734 GCA_033792295.1 Allobosea sp. | reverse complement strand
CTCGGCTTCTTCACCCGCCTCCTCGACGATGCCCCGGCAGCGGAACGCTACCGCCTTGCGGCCGAGCAGATCGTCCATGCCGAACGCCACGGCTTCGACAGCGCCTGGGTCGCCCAGCACCACTTCCACCGCGACGAAGGCGGCCTGCCCTCGCCCCTGCCTTTCCTCGCCTATGTCGCGGCCCGGACCAGCCGCATCCGGCTCGGCACCGGCATCATTATCCTGCCGATGGAGGATCCGGTCCGCACGGCCGAGGACACGGTCGTGGTCGACCTGCTCTCGGGCGGCCGGCTCGAAGTCGGGCTTGGCACCGGCGCGACGCCTGAGACCTTCCTAGCCTTCGGCCTCGACAAGGAACAGCGCACCGAGATCTTCGCGCGCAATCTCGACAAGCTGCATGAGACCTGGAGCGGCGCGGCGCTGGGCCATGAGCAGAACCGGCTCTATCCCGAGGCTGGTACCCTGCCGCAGCGCACCTGGCACGCGACCTTCTCGGCCGCCGGCGCCGAGCGCATCGGCAAGGCCGGCGCCGGGCTGATGCTCTCTCGCACCCAGCCGCGCAGCGCCGACAGGCCGGATGCGACGCTGCCCGAGATCCAGCATCCGATCATTGACGCCTATCTCGCCAACCTTCCAGCCGGCGTCGCGCCACGCATCATGGCCTCGCGCACGCTCTTCGTCGCCGACAGCCGGGAAGAGGCGCTGAAACAGGCCGAGCGCGGCCTCAACCATGTGCTCAACCGCTTCGTCGCCAGTGGCCACCGCATCGCGGACCGCAGCCTCGCCGGGCTGATCCGCACCCTCGACACCCATGTCGGTGCGCCCGAGGACGTCATCGCCTCGCTCGAAGCCGACACCATCCTGCCGTGCGTCACCGACGTGGTCTTCCAGGTGCATTCGGTCGATCCGCCGCCGCCGCTCGTCCTGCGCTCGATCGAGCTCACTGCCGAAAAGGTCGCCCCCGCCCTCGGCTGGAAGGACACACCCGCCGCGTCGCCCGTCAGGCTCGCGGCCAACGCATGAGATCCGTCCCATGAGCGCTCAAGACACCCCTGACATCCTCGACCTTCTCGCCGGCGTCGTTCCCGGCTCGCTCCTCGATGCGTTGCGGCGCGAGCGCCCGCAGACACGCGACAACGTCCAGGCGAGCTATGCCGCCCTGTTCGAGGCTCCCGACGAGACCGGAGTGACGCCAGACGAGCGGCTGGCGGTCGCGAGCTTCGTCGCTCTGCTGCATGGCGGCGTTCCGGCCGCAGCGCATTATCTCGACCAGCTCGAAGCGCAGCCGGCCGGCGCCAAGCTCGCTGCCACGATCCGGCAGCAGGCCGAGCTTGCTGCTGCACAGGGCCCTTACGGCGCCTATCCGCCTGGGCCGCTGTCGCGGGAGGATGTGCCCGGACCGGTCTTCACGGTGAACGAGGCCGGCCGCGCCGCGCTTGGCGAACGCCTTTCGGCCGCGCTCGCTCATGTGCATCTGCTCGTCCTGCACCCGCGGGATGCAGCGGCCTCCCATCTTGCCGCCCTGCAGAAGGCTGGCTGGAGCACAGCAGCAATCGTAACGCTCTCGCAGCTCGTCGCCTATCTCGCCTTCCAGATCCGTGCCGCGCATGGCCTGCGCGTCCTTGCCGCCTGAACCCGACGGAGCAAGACGATGAGCGATGCCACACTCGAACATCCGGCCACCACGGCGCCGAACCGCTTCACCCAGGCAGAACTCGGCTGGGAAGCCTGGGTCGACCCGGTTCCCGAAGACGCGCTGACCGAACGACAGAAGGAAGGGCTGGTCGATATCGCGCGCGCCAAGAGCCCTTACTTCCGGCTCCTCGCGCATGATCCGGACATCCTCCGGGCGCGGACGCTGGCCGACAAGGACATCTTCTACAACACCCGCGCCGGACTGCCCCGCGCCGAGCGCGAACTGGCCGCGGCGGCCGTATCGCGGAGCAATGGCTGCGTCTACTGCGCCTCGGTGCACGCCCGCTTCGCCAGCACCTTCTCGAAGCGCAGGGACGACGTCCAGCGCCTGCTCGACGAAGGCGTGGGGGTGGACATCGACCCGCTCTGGAATGCTGTCATCGAGGCCTCCGTCGCGCTCACCGCGACGCCGATCGCCTTCGGTCCCGAGCATGTCCGCAAGCTGCGCGATCTCGGCCTCGACGATCTCGCGATCTCGGACCTGATCCACGCCGCTTCGTTCTTCAACTGGGCGAACCGGCTGATGCTCTCGCTCGGCGAGCCGGTCGAGCACACCTGATAGATAACACGTTGCGGTGGCCTATGCCGCCGTCTCGACCGGCTGCGGCGGCATGATCCGCAGCGTCTCGGCCAGACACAGGAAGAGGTGGTAGAGCACCCGTGACGGCAGCGAGACCGGCAGCGGCGCGCCGGCACGGTCGAGCTGGTTGTGCCAGAGCCCGGTCCGCGTATCGACGAAATGCTGGAAGGTCAGGCCGAGATGGTGCGAAAGCCTCTCCGCCGCGGCTTCGTCGCCCGCGAATTCGAAGCGGGCGCCCAGCGCCTTGATGAATTCCGTCTGCGGCCAGAGCAGCTTCGTCGCTGCGACGAGCGTCCCGTCCGGATCAATGCCGTCGAACGCCAGCGCCGGACAGCCTGGGTCACGGTCCACCCCATGCGCAAGACCGAAGCGGTAGAGCCCGTCGGCCAGCCCGCGCGCCTTCTCCCACCCGGTCAGACGATGGTGATGATGCAGCAGCCAGACCCATTCGAACTGATGGCCCGGCTCGCGCAGCCGGCCGGCATTACCCGCAACGGGCTGCCAGCTCGTATCGAAGAATTCCCCGAGTGTGCCCTGCGCATCGATGAAGCGCTCGGCCGCAAGCCGGACGATGCGATCGGCCGCGTCGAACCAGCGCTGGTTACCAGTCGCCTCGGCCATCGCGTGAAAGGCTTCGAGCAGATGCATATGCGGGTTCTGACGCCGCGGCAGCGTGCCGAGATCGTCCTCGGCATAGCCGCCGAACGGAGCTGCCAGCTCGCTTTCGATCCCGTCCATCGTCGCCTCAGCCAGGCGGGTAGCGGCAGCCTCTCCAGTCAACCGGTGATAATGGGCGGAGGCGAAGAGCACGAAGGCGAGGTCGTAGAGGTCGCGGCGCGAGACGCTCGCGGAACCGTCGGGACTGAAGCGCTTCGGCACATAGCCATTCGCGGCCTGGGCTTTCAGCAGCAGATCGAAACCATGCCGCGCCGCTTCCAGCGCTGTCGCATCGCCACTGATCCGAGCAGCATGGCTGAACGTGTAGGCTAGGCGCGCCGTCGTCAGTGCACTGCGATCCGGCGCGGCGACGGGACGACCATCGGTCGTGAATTCCTCGACGAAGCCACCGCCTTCGCGATCGAGCGCGCGTTCGATCCAGCTCGGGATCAGCGTCCCATAGGTCCAGCGCTGCAGGCCGGCAGGCGACAGGTCGAGCATGGCCGGCTCAATGCGCCTGCGTCTGCGCGTGCAGGATCTGGCCCAGGAACTTGCGCGTCCGCTCGTTCTGCGGCGCGGTGAAGAACTGGTCCGGCGGGGCGACCTCGACGATCTCGCCGGCATCCATGAAGATCACCCGATCGGCGACCTTGCGGGCAAAGCCCATCTCATGGGTGACGCAGAGCATGGTCATGCCGCTCTCGGCCAGCTCGACCATGACGTCGAGCACCTCGGAAACCATCTCGGGGTCGAGCGCCGAGGTGGGCTCGTCGAACAGCATGATCTTCGGGTTCATGCAGAGCGAGCGGGCGATGGCGACGCGCTGCTGCTGGCCGCCGGAGAGCTGGACCGGATATTTGTCGGCCTGCTCGGGAATATGGACGCGCTCCAGGATCTTGCGGGCCGTCGCCTCGGCTTCGGCCTTCGGGATGCCGCGCACCCTCATCGGCGCCAGCGTGCAGTTCTCCAGCGCGGTCAGATGCGGGAACAGGTTGAAGCTCTGGAAGACCATGCCGATCTCGCGGCGGATGTCCTCGATGCCCTTCAGCCCGGCATGAACGGTCGTGCCGTCGATGACGATCTCGCCCTTCTGATGCTCTTCGAGCTGGTTCAGGCAGCGGATCAGCGTCGACTTGCCCGAGCCCGAAGGCCCGCAGATGACGATGCGCTCGCCGCGCGAGACGGTGAGGTCGATGTCGCGCAGGACGTGAAAGTCGCCATAGAACTTGTCGACCTTGCGCATCTCGATGATCACGTCGCCGATCTCATGGTCGCCGGCGGAGGGAGCGGTCGCGGACATCTGCAAAAGCCGTTCTGGTTCGGTTGGAGATGCGCCCGGCATAGCACCGGGCGCATCCGGTTTCAGAAGCCGTCAGGCCCCGTGAGCGATCACCACTTGGCGCCTTCGAACTGCGGCATCGGCGGCAGCTTCGGCAGCGGCATGCCGAACCATTTCTGGTTGATCTTGGACAGTTCGCCGTTGCCCTCGATCTCGGCGATGAACATGTTCGAGAACTCGGCCAGCGCGGTATCCGCCTTGCGGAAGGCCATGCCGTTGGCCTGTTCCTTCAGCGTGATCTTGGGCTCGATGCCGAGCTGCGGATAGTCCTTGTTGAGCTGGGCGAGGATGGTGTTGCTGGCGCCCATGCCCTGGACCTGCCCGGAGATCAGGGCCTGAAGCGCGGTGGCGTCGTCGTCATAGCGCTTCAGCGGAGTGCCGGGAGGAGCGACGTTGCTGATCGCGATGTCCTGTGTCGAGGCGCGCGCGACGCTGATCGTGACGTTCTTCAGGTCTTCCGGCGTCTTGATGCTGAGGCTCTTGGGTGCCAGCACGTAGATGGTCAGCGTGCTGTAGGGGTTGGAGAACAGCACCTGCTTCTGGCGCTCGGGGGTGATGCCGAAGGTGGCGATCAGCAGGTCGACCTTGTTGGTCAGGAGGTAGGGGATGCGGTTCGGGCCCGTGACCGGCACGAGCTCCAGCTTGACACCGAGCGACTTGGCCATCAGCGCCGCGACGTCAGCGTCGTAGCCGGCCGGCTGCTGGTTGGCGTCGGTGCCGCCGAAGGGCGGATAGTCGGTCAGCACGCCGACCATCAGCTTGCCGCGGGCCTTGATCTCGTCAGGCGTCGCCGCCTGGGCCGGGGCGGCGTGGAGCGCTGCGGCGGCAAGCCCGGCGAAGACCAGCGTGCCGAGGCCGCGGCGGCAAATCGATTTAAACAGGGACATGGACGTTCTCCTCTGGGGGCAGGCTTGGTATGGCGGAGCCGCGCCTTAGCGCGCGGCGACGAGGAGCTTCTGCTCCATCCTCTTGCTGTAGGCCGAAAGCGGCCGGCAGATGACGTAATAGACCAGCGCGACGAGCGCGAAGATCGTGAAGGGGCGGAAGGTGGCGTTGTTGATGATCTGCGCCGCCCGCGTCAATTCGACGAAGCCGATGATTGACGCCAGCGACGTGCCCTTGATGAGCTGCACCAGGAAGCCAATCGTCGGCGGGATGGCGATACGCACCGCCTGCGGCGCGATGACCAGCGCCATCTTCGGCCAATAGCGCAGGCCGAGCGAGGTCGCCGCCTCCCACTGCCCGCGCGGCACGACCTCGATGGCGCCGCGCCAGATTTCGCCGAGGAAGGCGCTGGCATGCAGCGACAGGCCGAGCGCCGCCGCGGTCCAGGGATCGACCGACCAGCCGAACAGCCCCGGCACGAAGAAGGCGAGGAAAAGCTGCATCAGCAGCGGAGTGCCCTGGAAGAGCTTGATGTAGCCGGCGGAGACGATCCGCAGCCCCTTGAACTCGCTGGTGCGGGCGAGCGCCACCAGCGCGCCGCCGACCGCGCCGCCGAGGAAGGCGGCGAGCGAGAGCAGCAGCGTCCAGCGGACCGCCATGATGATGTAGATGATGTCGCCTGATCCGAGAGCGCGCATGGGTCACCTACCGTGTCGGCTTGCGCAGAAAGGCGCGTTCGATCCCGGCGAAAACCGTCCAGAAGAAGACGGAAAGCGCGAGATACAGGCATGTCGCAATGAAATAGACCTCGAAGCTGCGGAAGGTGCGCGACTGGATGTCGCCGGCCACGGCCGTCAATTCGCTCGCCGCGATCGCCGAGCAGACGCTGGTGTTCAGCATCAGCAGGATGAACTGGCTGGTCAGCGAGGGATAGATCGCCTGGATCGCCGGTTTCAGGATGATGTAGCGGAAGATCTGGAGCGGCCGCATGCCGAGCGACTTGCCGGCCTCCACCTGCCCCTTCTGGATGCTCTCGATGCCGGCGCGGATGATCTCGATGCCGTAGGCACCGACATTGACGACCAGCGCCAGCAGGGCCGCCCCGTTGGAGGAGAACTTCAGGCCGAAGGTCGGCAGGCCGAAATAGATCACGAAGATCTGGATCAGGAACGGCGTATTGCGGATCAGCTCGATGTACTCGTCGATGATCCGGACCAGCCATTTCGGCCCCGACGTCTTGCCGAGCGCGCCCGCGACCGAGACCACCATGCCGATCGCCATCGCCAGCGCCGAGAGCACCAGCGAGTTGATCAGCCCCTGCAGCAGTTCCGGCCAGGCCGCAAAGACGTCGGCGAAGTCGAATTCATAGCTCATGCCGGCCGCCCGCTCCGGGGCCGAGAAAGCAGCATTGCTTTCATACGCCTTCCTCTCCAGTCCACCCGTGCCGGCTTCGGCGCCGGTCTCATTGTCTTGCGGCAGAAACCCTACAAACGGGGAATGAGCAACCCGCCATCCACGTTGATCACCGTTCCCGTTGCATAGGCGAATTGTCCCGACGTCAGACCCGCGACGGCGGCGGCGACATCCTCACCCTCGCCCCAACGCCCCGCGGGGATCAACCCCTCCGAAATGCGGGCGTCGTATTTCGCGGCGACCTTCGCCGTCATGTCGGTGCGGATCACGCCCGGCCTGACCTCGAAGACCGGAATTCCCTCCGGCGCCAGCCTCACCGCCAGCGCCCTTGCCCACATCGAGAGGCCGAGCTTGGAGACGCAATATTGCGCCCGGTCGATCGAGACCAGCTCGGTCGAGGCCGAGGTGATGAAGACGATGGCGGGACGCTCGGACCTGCCGGCGAGCATCGCCTTCGCGACCTCCTGGCTCAGGAAGGCGGCGCCACGCAGATTGACGTCCAGCACGACGTCGAAAGTCTCCGTCGTGATCTCCAGCATGTCGCCGCGCACCGGCGCACCGATGCCGGCATTCGAGACGAAGACATCGAGCCGGCCGAAGGCGCTCTTGACGTTCGTAACGAGGTCGGCGTGGCTGGCGACAGCCGCGACGTCGTGCTTGAAGAAGCGAGCGGCGGCGCCGGCCTCAGCGAAGAGCCTCGAGGCTTCGCGCACGGCCTCGTCCTCCGCGATGTCGGTGAAGGCGATATCGTAGCCGGCTTTCGCGAGCGCGACGCCGATGGCTCGGCCGATGCCGCGCCTTGCGCCGGTGATCAGGGCGGCAGGACGCGTCATCTCACTCTCCCCGGTAGGTTGGCGTGCGCTTTTCCTGGAAGGCGGCTACGCCCTCCTTCACGTCCTCGGTGTAGGAGACGAGCGAGCTCGCCAGCGTCTCCAGGATCGCGCCGCTATCCTCATTCTCGGCTGCATTGATGAGCTGCTTGACGACGAGGTTGGCGACCGGGCCGCGCTGGCCAATGCGCTCGGCCATGGCCTGCGCCGCGGCGAGAGCCCCGCCCTTCTCGACGACCTGATCGACGATGCCGAGCGAAAGCGCGGTTTCCGCAGTGACGATCTCGCCGGTGAGCGCCAGCCGACGCGCCACCTGCCCACCGAGCCGCTTCACCAGACGCTGCGTACCCGACCAGCCGGGGATCATGCCGAGCCCGGTCTCGGGCAGGCCGATCTTGGCTTGTGCCTCGCAGATGCGGATATCGGCCGTGACCGCGAGTTCGAGCCCGCCGCCCAACGCATGGCCGTTCATCGCAGCGATGACCGGCGGCTTGATCCGGGCGAGCTTGTCGAAGACGCGATGGCCGGAACGCACCCAGCCCTGCCCCATTTCCAACGGAGACAACCCACCCCAGGCGACGATGTCGCCGCCGGCGCAGAAGGCCTTGCCCTCGGCCGTCAGGATGACCGCGCGCACCGAACGGTCAGCGTCGATCGCATCGGCGAAGCGGCCAAGCAGCCCAACCATGACATCATCGAGCGCGTTGAGCTTTTCCGGCCGCGCGAGCGTGATCGTCGCGATGCCGGAGGCGATGTCGAGGCGAACGGGATCGCTCATGCCGCCCTCCTCGGCAGTTCGAGGCCGATCAACGCTTCATCGAAGAGCGCAGCATCCATCAGTTTCGGCGGTTGCGGCACCAGCAGCGGGAACTCGCTTTGGGCGAGGATGTCGCGCTCCAGATCGACGCCCGGCGCGATCTCGGTGACGACGATGCCGTCGGCCGTCAGCTTCATCACGCAGCGCTCGGTGACATAGGTGATGTCCTGGCCTTGGGCGATGGCACGGGGGCCGGAGAAGGAGATGTGCTCGACCGCCTCGACCAGCTTCTTCACCTTGCCTTCCTTCTCGATGACGAGCTTGCCATCCGCGATCGCGAGCTTGGCGGCGGCGCTGAAATAGCCGGAGAACACGATGCGCCTGGCGCGCGCGGTGATGTCGATGAAGCCGCCGGCACCGGCCGTGACATGGGGCCTGACGCCGAGCTTCGAGACGTTGACGCAGCCCTGCCGGTCGATCTGCAGGAAGGAGAGCAGCGACATGTCGAAGCCCGCTCCCTGAAAGTAAGTGAACTGATAGGGCGAGGGCACGATCGCCTCGGCATTGGAGGCGCAGCC
>JARYGW010000519.1:0-2455 GCA_033792295.1 Allobosea sp. | reverse complement strand
CGTCGCCCAGGCCGGCGTGCCGGGCGCGATCACCATCGCCACGAACATGGCCGGCCGCGGCACCGACATCCAGCTCGGCGGCAATGCCGAGATGCGGATCAACCACGACCTCGCCGGCATGGAGCCGGGGCCGGAGCGGGACGCGAAGGCGGCCGCCATCCGCGCCGAGGTGGCCGATTTCAAGCAGCGCGTGCTGAAGGCCGGCGGTCTCTACATCGTCGGCACCGAGCGCCACGAGAGCCGGCGCATCGACAACCAGCTGCGCGGCCGCGCCGGCCGCCAGGGCGACCCCGGCCGCTCGAAGTTCTTCCTGTCGCTGCAGGACGACCTGATGCGCATCTTCGGTTCCGACCGGATGGACGGCATGCTGCAGAAGCTCGGCCTCAAGGAGGACGAGGCGATCGTCCATCCCTGGATCAACAAGGCGGTCGAGAAGGCGCAGGGCAAGGTCGAGGCGCGCAACTTCGACATCCGCAAGAACATCCTGAAATACGACGACGTCATGAACGACCAGCGCAAGGTCGTCTTCGAGCAGCGCCGCGACTTCATGAAGCAGCCGAGCGTGCGCGAGACCATCGACGACATGCGCCACGGCGTCGTCGAAGACCTCGTCGCCCGCCACATCCCCGAGGAAGCCTATCCCGAGCAGTGGGACACCGCCGGCCTCAAGCAGGAGGTGGTGCAGTATCTCAACCTCGATCTGCCGGTCGAAGACTGGGCCAAGGAAGAAGGCATCGCCGACACCGAGCTGCGTGAGCGTATCCGCAAGCTCGCCGACGAGGACTATGCCGGCCGCATCCAGCGCAATACCGACGAGGTCATGATCTACGTCGAGAAGCAGGTGCTGCTGCAAACGCTGGACCATCTCTGGCGCGAGCATCTGGTCACGCTGGACCATCTGCGCCAGGTCATCGGCTGGCGTGGCTACGCCCAGCGCGATCCGCTGCAGGAATACAAGGCGGAGGCTTTCGAGCTCTTCGACGGGCTGATCGGCCAGCTCCGCCAGCAGGTCACGGGACATCTCAGCCGCGTCGAGGTCCGCTTCGAGCAGCCCGAGGAGCAACAGGCTCCGCTGCAGGTGCAGGATGCGGGCCCGGCCGGCGGCTTCGGCAGCGGCGATTACGGTGGCGGCGGTGTCCAGTTCGCGGCGCTCGGCGCCGACGATACGGCGGTGCTCGACCGCAACCCGGACGATCCGTCCACCTGGGGCAAGGTCGGCCGCAACGAGCCCTGCCCTTGCGGTTCCGGCAAGAAATACAAGCACTGCCATGGACAATACGCCTGAGGCCGAACGCGCCCGGTTTCGTTTCCGTCATGCCCGGCCTCGCGCCGGGCATGTTCGTTTTGGCCCCGCGAACGAGAGCCGGGGCGGCGGTCCTCCGGCGCGACTGCCTGCGCCGCATGGACGCACGAATTCGTGTGGCCATGTTTACGCCTCGGTAAGGCTCTTCTTTCCAAGTTGCCCGCTGCGAAAGGAGATGAACGGATGATCAAGACAACGCTTTCGGCAATCTGCCTGGCTTTCCTGGCAAGCACAGGTGCTGAAGCGGCTTCGGCCAAATCGCTCGGACAGTTCAACGCCTGGAGTGCGGCCACTTACGAAAAAGGCAATCAGACCCATTGCTTCATCATGAGCAGCCCATCGTCCGAAGAGCCATCGAACTTGCGTCATGGCGACGTGTTCTTCTTTGTTCAGACGGCGAATGACGGAGCCAATACGGAATCCAGCTTTCAGACGGGCTACGATTTCGCCACGAACTCGACCGTCACTGTCACCATCGGCGACGAGGAATTTCGCATGCTGACCGAGGGCAACAATGCCTGGCTCGAGAAGATCGAGCGCGAGCCGGCGCTGCTCGCGGCGATGCGGGCAGGGAGCGACATGGTCCTCGAAGCGCGCTCGGGCCGAGGCAACAGCACGAGCTACACCTTCTCGCTCGCCGGCGTCACCGCCGCCTCGCGCCTGCTGCAGCGCTGCAACGCCGCAGCCGCACAGAGCTAGGGCATCGGCGATCACGGCTCCGATGAAAGGCGCGCGAACCCCTCTCCCTTCTGGGGAGAGGATAGCCCGTGCGATCGGCGTTTCGCAAAGGACCCCCCTGGGGGAGAAGGAAGCCAAACTTATCCCCGCGGCTTCGGCCCATGCCTATCCTCGGCCCACCTCATCCCGAGGGGCGGCCATCCGGAGGCATGCTGCATGGCGGGGTGGGGGCGGCGCCCTGCGGCCGGGTTTGCACCCCGGACTCGGGAGGCTGCGGGAACCGCCCTGGGGGTACTACGGCCCCTGCGCGAGGAGCCTCGCTAGGAGAGGCGGCGCGGCGGTTGTGGGCGGCAGGCGCGCGACGACCCGCTGAGGGAAGCCGGCGCGTCCTGTCCGTCCGCGATCGTCGCTCCGCCCAACGGAAGCGCGGCCCGCAGCTTTCAAGAACGCCGGCAAGCGGAGCGCCACGGGGCG
>JARYGW010000518.1:0-2482 GCA_033792295.1 Allobosea sp. | reverse complement strand
CTCGATCCCGCCCTCGTTCCCTCCGTCGTGCTGATGAACCCGCCGTTCTCCGTCATGGCGAATGTGGCGGGGCGCATGGCCGAAGCCACGGCCCGCCACGTCGCCTCGGCGCTTGCGCGCCTTGCGCCCGGCGGCCGGTTGGTGACGATCACCGGCGCCAGCTTCGCGCCCGACAATCCGGTCTGGATCGCGGCCTTCACCCGCTTTCAGGAGAGAGGCCGCGTCGTCTTCTCGGCCGCGATCGACGGGTCCGTCTATGCCAAGCATGGCACGACGATCGACACGCGGCTCACCGTCATCGACAAGCTGCCGGCCGACGATCCGGCGATCTTCCCGGCCGCAGCGGGCGTCGCGCCGGACGCCGCCACGCTCATGGGCTGGATCGCCGAGCAGCTACCCGCCCGCCTTCCGGTCGATATTCCCGGCCTGCCGGCCACGTCGCCGGCTTCGGCCGCGCCGAAGACCGTGCGCGGCTATATCAGGCGCGCCGCAGCGAACGCGCGCCCTGTCCGCCCGGCCGGGCCGGAAGCCGTTCCCCTCGAATACGAGACGCAGGACTGGCAGGCGGCCGAAGGCGGTCACATCAGCGATGCGATCTACGAGGACTACGGCCTTCAGGTCATCCGTATTCCCGGCGCGCAAGCCCATCCGACCCAACTCGTGCAGTCGGCGGCCATGGCGAGCGTCGCGCCGCCTAAGCCGAGCTATCGGCCGCATCTGCCGAAAACCATTCTCGGCGACCTGTCCGACGCCCAGCTCGAAACCGTCATCTTCGCCGGCGAAGCCCATGCGGGCCACATCCCCGGCGCCTGGACGGTCGACGACGCGCGCGATGTGGTCTCGGCCGCGCCCGAGGACGCCAAGGACGCGGTGCGGTTCCGCCAGGGCTTCATGATCGGTGACGGCACCGGCGTCGGCAAGGGCCGGGAGTCGGCCGCCATCATCCTCGACAACTGGATGCAAGGAAGACGCAAGGCGGTCTGGATCTCGAAGTCCGACAAGCTGCTCGAAGATGCCCAACGCGATTGGGCCGCGCTCGGAATGGAGCGTCTTCTGGTCGTTCCGCTGGCGCAGTTCCCCCAGGGCAAGGACATCCATCTCGACGAGGGCATCCTATTTCTAACCTATGCCACGCTGCGCTCCGATGCCCGCGGAGAGAGGGTTTCCAGGGTTGACCAGATCGTCCAATGGTTAGGTCCGAAGTTCGACGGAGCGATCATTTTCGACGAGGCACACGCGATGCAAAACGCGGCTGGCGGGAAAGGCGAGCGAGGCGACATCAGCCCTTCGCAACAGGGTCGCGCCGGCCTTCGCCTGCAACATGCGCTGCCGGACGCCCGCATCGTCTATGTCTCGGCCACCGGCGCGACCAATGTGCATAATCTGGCCTACGCGCAACGGCTCGGCCTCTGGGGCGGCGAGGATGCTCCATTCGGTACCCGCGCCGAGTTCATCCAGGCGATCGAGGCGGGCGGCGTCGCCGCCATGGAAGTGCTGGCCCGCGACCTGCGTGCGCTCGGTCTGTATACCGCCCGCTCGCTCAGTTTCGCCGGCGTCGAATACGAGTTGCTGGAGCACGAGCTGACGCCCGAGCAAACCCGCATCTACGACGCCTATGCGGCTGCTTTTGCGATCATCCATAACAATCTCGATGCGGCCATGGAGGCGTCCAACATCACCGGCTCTGCCGGCACGTTGAACCGGCAAGCCAAATCCGCCGCCCGCTCGGCCTTCGAGAGCGCCAAGCAGAGATTTTTCTCGCATCTGCTTACCGGCATGAAAGTTCCGACGCTGATCCGCGCGATCGAGGCGGATCTCGAGGCAGACCATTCGGCCGTCATCCAGATCGTCTCCACGGGCGAAGCGTTGATGGAGCGCCGGCTGGCAGAGCTGCCCACGGAGGAATGGAACGACGTTCGCGTCGACATCACCCCGAGGGAATACGTTCTCGACTACCTCGCCCACTCCTTCCCGGTGCAGCTTCACGAGCCTTGCACCGATAGCTCCGGCAATCTGACCTCGCGCCCCGTCATGCGCAACGGTCAGCCGGTCGAGTGCCGTGCGGCGGTTGCCCGGCGCGACGGGCTGATCGCCAGGCTCGCCAGCCTGCCGCCGGTCCCCGGCGCGCTCGACCAGCTCGTGCAATACTTCGGCACCGACACCGTGGCCGAGGTGACGGGCCGGTCACGGCGCATCGTCCGCAAAATCGGCAACGGCGTCACCATCGACCGGCTGGTCGTCGAGAACCGAGCCGCCTCCGCCAACCTCGCCGAGACCCAGGCGTTCATGGACGACGCGAAGCGCGCGCTCGTCTTCTCCGACGCCGGCGGGACCGGCCGGTCGTATCACGCCGAGCTTTCGGCGAAGAACACGCGGCTGCGCATCCATTACCTGCTCGAAGCCGGCTGGAAGGCCGACACCGCCATTCAGGGGCTCGGCCGGACGCACCGCACCAACCAGAAGCAACCGCCGCTGTTCCGGC
>JARYGW010000517.1:0-2503 GCA_033792295.1 Allobosea sp. | reverse complement strand
CGACCATGCAGAAGAAGGCGGAGGCGCTGCAGCAGCAGTGAGGCGGCGCATCATCACCGGGCCTGAGGATTCACGCGCGGGGCCCCCTCTCCCGAACGGGAGAGTGGTAGGGGTGAGGGACCGCCGCTGCTCGTTGAAGCGCCGCGTCGCCGTCGCGTCCTTTCTGGGTAGGGCAGGCCCTCATCCCTGCCCTTCTCCCCCACGGGAGAAGGGTTCCCCGCGCCCGCCTCGAAACGACACGGAAACGAGACGATTGATATGCCACGATCAACCTTCCTCGATCTCGCACGGCCGAGCCGGCGCCATTGGCTCGGTTACCTGCTGCTCCTGCCGGCGGTGCTGCTGATCGGGCTGATCATCGCCTATCCGCTCTTCGTCTCGGTCGATCTCTCCTTCCAGAATGTCGGCATCCCGCGGCTCGACCAGCCGCGGCGCCCTTTCACCACGGCGAATTACGAACGGCTCTTCGCCTCGTCGGAGTTCTGGAACGCGAGCTGGACCACGCTGAAGCTCGTGGTGATCGTCTCGTTCTTCTGCTTCCTGCTGGGCCTCGGCACGGCACTCCTCGTCAACAACCGCTTCAAGGGGCAGTCCGTCGCGCGCCTGCTCGTCGCCCTGCCCTGGGCGGTGCCGGAGGTCGTCGCGGTCGTGGTCTTCGCCTGGATCTTCGACTCGTCCTTCGGCCTGATGAACTGGATCTTCATCCGGCTGGGACTCGTCGACACCACGATCAACTGGTTCTCCTCGCCCGAGGCCGCCTTCGCCGTCGTCTGCGTCACCATGGTCTGGAAGGGCTATCCCTTCGTCTCGATCATGATGCTGGCCGGGCTGCAGTCGATCCCGGAGGACTTCTACAACGCCGCCCGCGTCGACGGCGCCAACGCCTGGCAGCGCCTGATCAACATCACCCTGCCCTCGCTGATGCCGGTGCTCGGCGTCACGCTGATCCTGGTGATGCTCTGGGTCTTCCGCGACTTCTCGATCATCTACGTGATGACCGGGGGCGGCCCGCTGAAGGCGACGCAGACGCTCTCGATCATGACCTACGAGCAGGCCTTCGGCTTCTTCAAGATGGGCTACGCCTCGGCGATCGGCGTCGTCACCCTGATCATCTGCGTCATCGCGAGCCGGCTGATGATGGGCCGGGCGCCCGAGAATATCTGAGGGGACACCGATGAAGCGCAAGCCCCTCGCATCCGCCCTGCTCTATGTCGTCGTGGTCCTCACCTGCGCGCTACTGGTCTTTCCGATCTACTGGCTGATCGTGACCGCGCTGGCGACGCCGGCCGAACTCAGGGCGTTGCCGCCAACCTTCTGGCCGACCGCGCCGCGCTGGGGGGTCTTTGCCGAGATCATCGAGCAGCGTCCGATCCTGCTCTGGCTCGGCAATTCGACGCTGGCCGCAGCGGGGGCGGTGACGCTGTCGATGCTCGTCTCGGTGCTGGCAGGATACAGCCTCTCGCGTTTCCGGGTGCGCGGCGGCCAGTCTCTCGGCCTCTTCATCCTCACCGCCAAGATGCTGCCGGCGACGCTGCTCGTCATCCCGCTTTTCGGCATCTTCCGGATGACCGGGATGATCGGTTCGCTGTGGTCGATCATCCTCGCCCACGCCACGCTGATCGTGCCCTTCACCACCTGGATGCTGAAAGGCTATTTCGACACCATCCCACGCGAACTGGAACAGGCGGCGATGGTCGATGGCTGCTCGCCGCTCGGCGCGATGCTCCGGGTCATCCTGCCGGTCTCGGCGCCGGGGCTGGCGGCGACGGCGCTCTACGGCTTCGTCCTGTCCTGGTCGGACTATGCCTATGCCCGCACCTTCCTGACCAACGCCCAGACCAACTGGACCGCCAATCTCGGCTTGACGACGATGAAGGGCGAATACGTCTCGAACTGGGCCGATATCTCGGCTGCGGCGCTGATCGTCGCCGTACCGGTCCTCCTGATCTACCTCTTCCTCGAACGCTACCTCGTCGGCGGGCTCACCGCCGGCGCGGAGAAGTGAGCTCCCGCATGGCCGGCATCAGCATCGAACACGTCACCAAATCCTACGGCTCGCTGCAGGTTCTGAAGGAGTTTTCACTGGAGATCACCGACGGCGAGTTCGTCGTCTTCGTCGGCCCGTCCGGCTGCGGCAAGTCGACCATGCTGAAGATCCTCGCAGGGCTGGAGGACGCGACCTCGGGCACCGTCAGGATCGGCGGCCGCGACGTCACCGATCTCGCGCCGGGCGACCGCGACATCGCCATGGTCTTCCAGAACTACGCGCTCTACCCGCATCTGACGGTGGCGCGGAACATGGGCTTCGGCCTGAAGATGCGCGGCATGGCGGCGGCCGAGATCGAGCGGCGGGTCAACGAGGCCGCGCAGATCCTCGGCGTCGCCCATCTGCTCGACCGCAAGCCGAAGGCACTCTCGGGCGGTCAGCGCCAGCGCGTTGCGCTCGGCCGCGCCATCGTCCGCGAGCCGCAGGCCTTCCTGATGGACGAGCCGCTCTCCAATC
>JARYGW010000516.1:0-2537 GCA_033792295.1 Allobosea sp. | reverse complement strand
CCATGGGGCTCGTCGGCCTCAAGGGACGGATCACGCTCAGCGGCTTCGCCACCGTCGTCTTCGCGCTCGGTTTCATCAAGGGCGCTTACATGACCGAGGTCTTCCGCGGCGCCATGGTGTCCGTCCCGAAAGGGATTCACGAGGCCGGCCGGGCGCTGGCTCTGCCGCCCCTGACGCGCTTTCGCCTGGTCACCTTTCCGCTGATGCTGCGCATCGCGCTGCCGGGGCTGGGAAACCTCTGGCAGTCGGCACTGAAGGATTCCGCCCTGGTCAGTGTGGTTGGGTTCGAGGAGCTGTTGAACGTCGGCAAGATCGCCGCCAGCCAGACGAAGTTCTATCTCAGCTTCTTCCTGCTGGTCGCGGCGATGTTCCTGCTGATCTCGCTCATCTCCAACGTCTTCATCGCGCGGCTCGAGCGGCGCCTGAACCGGGGCTTCGCCTGAGATGGATCTTGCGTTCTTCGTCGAGATGGTGCCGCAACTCGTCGACGGGTTTTGGACCACGCTCAGCCTGTGGCTGCTTTCGCTCCTGGCTGGTCTCGCCGGCGCCGTCATCGTGGCGACGATGCGGATGTCGCCGTCACTCCTGCTGAGCGCGCCGGCCAGGACATTCCTCACCGTGATCAGGGGCACGCCGCTGCTGATCCAAGTCTATATCCTCTACTACGGCTTCGGAAACCTGTTCGCGCAGATGCCTTCGATCCGCTACAGCGCGTTCTGGCCGGTGCTGCGTGAGGGCTACTGGTATGCCTGGGCGGCGCTGACGATCAGCTTCGCCGCCTATGGCGGCGAGATCCTGCGGGGTGGCATCGCTGGCGTGCCCAAGGGCGAGATCGAGGCGGCCCGCTCGCTCGGCCTTCGCAGCTGGATGACCTGGCTGCTGATCGTCCTGCCGCGTGCCTTCCGCATCAGTCTGCCGGCGCTGGGCGGCCAGAACATCATCCTGCTGAAATCGACGGTCCTGGCGTCGACCATCACGGTCATGGATCTGCTCGGCATGGCGAACTACATCCGGATGCAGACATTCAAGGTCTACGAGCCGCTTCTGGCCGTCACCTTCGTCTTCGTCGTCCTGACCTGGATCTCGGCACGCGTCGTGGCATGGCTCGAACGCCGCTACAGCTACGGCGCGAGGTAGAGCTCGCCGTCGGCCCGCTTCAAGCGCTCACTCCATCCAACATGCATGTTGCCCGGGGCGCCTCGTGCTGCCGGCAGCCTTCACTATCAAAGAGGTCACGACGTATGAAAACCGGGTCGCAACACCCCAGGATTGTCGTCATTGGCGCCGGCATTTTCGGCAGCTCGGCCGCACTCCATCTCGCTCGTCTCGGCGCGCGCGTGACGCTCGTCACCGAAGCGGGGCCGGCGAGCGGTGCCTCGGGGCGCTCGCTCTCCTGGCTCAACTCCGCCCGTCTGCGGTCGCCGGAATATCACGAGCTGCGTATGATCGGGCTCGAACGCTACCGTGCCTTGGCGAAGCGGCACCCCGGTGCGCCGTGGCTGCGATTCGATGGTGGCCTGACCTGGGACGCGGATGGCGAGGCCAATGCCATCGCTGGTGTCTTCGCGCATGAACAGAGCATCGGCTATCCGGCCCGGTTCCTCACGGCGGACCAGATCGCAAGCGCCAGGCTGGGCGTCGATGCCCGGGCGGTGCCGCCGCAGGGGGCGATCTTCAACCCGGACGAGGGCTGGGTCGATCTGCCCTCCCTGATCGACGTCCTGCTGGCCGAGTTCCGGGGGCTTGGCGGGCAGATCGTGCCGAACGCCGGGAAGGCATCGGTTGTCCTGTCCGGCCCGCGCGTCACGGGCGTGAAGACCGCGCAGGGCCAATCCTTCGATGCCGATGCGGTTCTGCTCGCGACGGGTCCGGCCGTGCCGAAGATCGCCGCCGAGGTCGGCGCGCGCATTCCGGATGCCACGCCGATCGGCCTGCTGGTACGGACCAAGCCTGTCAACGTCGCATTGCGTGCCGTGCTGAATACGCCGCGGGCAGCGGTCCGACCGACGCCGGGAGGTGCGCTGGTCGTGGATTCGGGTTGGTCCGAGCGCGAGGTCGTGATCCATCCCGATGGCAGCTATGAAGCGAAAGACTCGACTGTCCAGGGGCTGCTGCGGGAGGCTTCCGCCGTGCTGGAAGGCAACCCGGAGCTCGTGCTGGATTCGTATGGGCTGGGGCCGAAGCCGATTCCAGGCGGCGGCGAACCCGTGTTCGGCCCGCTGGGCGAGGTCGCGGGTTACCATGTCGCCTTCAGCCATAGCGGCGCCACCCTCGGATTGATCGCGGGCGAACTGCTGGCGGCGGAGATCGTAACGGGTGAGCCAAATCCGCTTCTCGCGAACTTCCGGCCGAACCGCTTCGACTGAGACGGCGCCGGCTCTCGAGGCAGCCGAAAGCCGGCAGCCTTCACCGATGCGTAAACCTGAGGAGATATGAGCGATGGCTGTGATCAAACCTGCCGACAGCCGCCCGGCTGCGCTGAAGCCGACCTCGCTGAAGACGCCGACGGCGGTCGAGATGATCGGTGTCAACAAGTG
>JARYGW010000515.1:0-2545 GCA_033792295.1 Allobosea sp. | reverse complement strand
CTCGCTATGTCAGCCTGAAGTCGGACCGGGTCAATTTGCGTGAAGGGCCGTCGAAGGAGCACCGTACGCGCTGGGTCTACCAGCGGGCAGGGCTCCCGGTCGAAGTGACCGCTGAGTTCGAGACCTGGCGGCGTGTCCGGGATTCTGACGGAGCCGAGGGCTGGGTGCTGCACAGCCTGCTGTCCGGGCGCCGCACGGCGCTGGTCGCGCCCTGGTCGAAGGACAAGAAGGAACTGCTCCCGTTGCGCAGCGGCGCCGACGCCAAGTCGGCGGTGGTAGCGGAACTGCAGCCGGGCGTGGTCACCAGCGTCGCCTCGTGCGCTCATGAATGGTGCCGCGTCAGCGTCCGCAACATCAGCGGCTATATGCCTCAGGAAAAACTCTGGGGCGTCTATCCCAACGAGAACGTCGACTGAAACCCTGCGGCTTGAGCATTTTCGAGCGAAGGGGCGCCGGTTCGTTTGAAGAAAATGCGATAAAACCGATGCTCTACTGCCGGGTCAGCGTCATCACCGGCTGGCCGCGGCCGTCAAGCAGTGCGACGAGCCCTAAGCCGCGGTGAAGTTCCCAGCGGCGAACTTTATTCAGCCCTTCCAGGAAGCCGCGTTCCTGGCTCATCACATCCGGCGCGCAGGCCATCATGGTCGATACCATGCGCGAGAAGCGGATGGCGCCACCCTCGATGGTGGCGCTGCCGCTGAAGCCGTTGCATCCGCCCCGGCCGGACACCTTGCCGTCCGCTGCGATCTCCATGGTCGTCGCGATCGAGACCGGGACCTGGGAACGTCCGAGGCTGGAGAGGCGCCAGCTTCCCACGGGCGAGGAGGCCGGGGCGACCGGCTGGCTCTGCCCGGCGACACGCTGGACCCAGAGTGCCGTGTCGTCCTGGCCGCCCCCGAGGACGGTATGCCGTTCCGTCGTGGTGAAGAGCAGCCGGTCACCGTCAAAGATGCGGGCCTGGAGGGCATAGCTGCGCCCCGGCTCGATCTGCCGTGAGTCGAAGCGCAGGATCCAGCGCGCCGGAATGCGCCGGCCATAGACGCGGGTCTCGGCGATCGAACGGGCCGGCGCGTCGGCGAGCGAGACATCGAGCAGCTTGACCTCCACGACCGCGCCGGGAGGAAGCGCCATGCGTTCGCGATAGGAGACGGTCCCGCGCAGGGTACGACTGGCGGCCAGCGCCGGCATGGCGGGAGCGGCTGCGGCGAGCAGGAGCCCTGCCAAGGCGCGGCGCGAGATCGACGAACCCGTGAAGCGCATTCTCGTCCTCTCCGGAAGCGGCGGAGTGGCTGTCAGCTGTCGATCTTGCGCAGCCGGACCACGACGTCGACATGGGAGATTTCGTAGCCCTCCGGCGGCGCCGGCAGGCTGGCGACATCGATCTCCCGCGCAGGGATGTCGATGACGCGGTTTTCGCCCTCGACGATGAAATGGTGGTGGTCGTGGATCGCAGTGTCGAAATAGGTCTTGCTGCCATCGATCGCGAGTTCGCGCAGCAGCCCCGCTTCGGTGAACTGACGCAGCGTGTTGTAGATCGTCGCCAGCGAAACCGGGATGCGCTCCTTAACCGCCTCTTCATGCAGCATCTCGGCGCTGATGTGGCGATCGCCCTTGGCGAACAGCACCCAGCCGAGCGAAACGCGCTGCCGTGTCGGGCGCAGGCCTACGCGCCGCAGCTTCTGGCGGATGTCGTGGAATGGGCAACCCCGCCGCACGGTCGATCCATAGGCCTCGTCATGGGAAACCAGATCGCTCATGCCTTCGCCGGGCCCTTCTGTCCGTAACGGGCGTCCTGCGCTCCGTGTCGTTTGCATCTGATTGGAAATGTAGGGCTTCGGAAGGGCTGTCGCAAGCTGGAGGTTCGTGCCGATCTGCTGACAGAGATTTTCCGGGTGTCGCGGTTCCCGGCTCGCGTCGGTCGGTGCCTGCGCGTCGGCACGGCCGTCTTGCGGTTCCGGCTTTTCACCATGTGGGGATCGTGCCTGCGCCCTTTCGTTTCTGGTCCCTGGCGTGTTAGGCACGCGAGGATACCCGTCGGTCGAATCTGCCCGGCGCCAAGCAACGGAGTGGGAATGCAGCGTCAATCGTCTTTCAGCTACGAGGAGATCCTCGCCTGTGGTCGCGGGGAGCTGTTCGGGCCGGGCAATGCGCAGCTGCCGCTGCCGCCGATGCTGATGTTTGACCGCATCACGGAAATCACCGAGGAGGGCGGCGCCCACGGCAAGGGTTTCATCCGGGCCGAGTTCGACATCAAGCCGGACCTCTGGTTCTTCGACTGCCACTTCAAGGGCGATCCGGTCATGCCGGGCTGCCTGGGATTGGACGCGCTTTGGCAGCTTACCGGTTTCTTCCTGGGGTGGCTCGGCCTGCCGGGCCGCGGCCGTGCGCTCGGCGTTGGCGAGGTGAAGTTCGCCGATCAGGTGCTGCCGACGGTCAAGCGGGTCGTCTATGGCGTCGACTTCAAGCGCATCTTCAAGTCGAAGCTCGTGCTCGGCATCGCCGATGGCTGGCTGGAAGCCGACGGCAAGCGCATCTACACCGTCAG
>JARYGW010000514.1:0-2546 GCA_033792295.1 Allobosea sp. | reverse complement strand
CTCGGCGTCACCAAGGCGAATGTCGACCAGCAGGTGAAGTCCGACAACCCGGAGATCAAGCGTCTGCTCGGCACCGAGGGCAAGTTCGGCGAGCAGATCGGCCTGACCACCGACTGGGTCGTGCGGATCGTCAAGCTGGTCGGGAACTACGGCGAGTCCTTCGAGAAGAACGTCGGTCAGGGCTCGCTGCTGAAGATCGCCCGCGGCCAGAACGCGCTCTGGACCAAGGGCGGCCTGCAATACGCTCCGCCGGTTCGCTGAACGGGCTTGAGGGAGGCGCCGGGCATCCGGCGCCTCTTCGCGCTTCCGCTCGGCATCATGGTGCGGGCCATGTCCCCGGCGCGGCGTGACGACACCGGCCGCTCGTCGGCCGCAACCGCCGGTTTCGCCATGGGAACAGCAGGGATAGCTCCTGTTTTCGCGCTGGCCGCCGCCGTGGCGATTGCCGCTCCGGCGGCCATGGCGACGAGCGCGAAGGACGATCTGCTGGCGCGGGTGAAGGCGCGGGGCGCCGTCCGCTGCGGTGTCGCGCCTTCCCTGCCGGGTTTCTCGATGCCGGACGGCCGGGGCAACTGGACCGGGCTCGATGTCGATCTCTGCCGGGCGATCGCCGCCACGATCTTCGACGATCCGGCGCGGGTGAGCTTCGTGCCGCTCTCATCGCAGGATCGTTTCACCGCCCTGCAGACGGGCGAGGTCGACCTCCTGTCACGCAGCTCGACCTGGTCGATGACGCGTGACACGGCGCTGGGGTTGCGTTTCGCCGGGATCAATTTCTACGGCGGTGAAGGCTTCATGGTGCGCAAGGCGCTCGGCATCGCTTCGGCCGGGCAGCTCGGCGGTGCCACGGTCTGCACCGAGCAGGGGACGACCACGGAGCTGAATGTCGCCGATTTCTTCCGCCGGCATGGGCTGGTGAGCGAGATCGTCACCTATCGCGGCAGCGACGAGACGATCGACGCCTATGGCGCCGGCCGCTGCGACGCCTACGCCTATGATCGGGCGGGGCTTGCGATCCAGCGCATGAAGCTTGCCGCGCCGCAGGACCATGTCATCCTGCCCGAGACGATTTCGAAGGAGCCGCTCGGGCCGGTGGTGCGGCAGGGCGACGAGCGCTGGTTCGGACTGGTGAAGTGGGTGCTGTTCGCCATGCTCGATGCCGAGGAACTCGGGGTCGGCCACGCGAATGTCGAAACCATGCTGGCGTCGGAGCGGCCGGATGTCCGCCGCTTCCTCGGTGTGGAGGGTGATTTCGGAAGTCCGCTCGGGCTGCCGCGCGATTGGGCCTACCGGGTCGTTCGCCATGTCGGCAATTATGGAGAATCGTTCGAGCGCAATCTCGGCAAGGGCTCGGCTCTGGGGATCGAACGCGGCCTGAACGCGCTGTGGACCAAGGGGGGATTGCATTACGCGCCGCCGGTGCGCTGAAATCCGTCAGCGCTTCGGCGCAAATGATCGGAGGCCTTTCGAACCTCCGGCACGATAAGCGAGGCAGGTCGCGGAGGGGTGGTCCGGGACTTGCTATGAAGGCAGCGAGAGCGGGACCAACCCGCTCCAACAGGGGAACGATGATGAAGAAGGCGATCGAAAGGCTGCGATGGCGGCTGGATTCCCTGCAGCCATGCCCGCTGCGGGAACGAGGATGTCTGGCCGCCATGCCGGAACGGCTCCGGCGAGCCTGCTGAGGCGGAGGGCCGCCCTGCAGGGGGCAGCGTTCGCCGCGGCAGGAGGCGGCAGGATCAACGACCGACGACAACGACAGACAAACGGTCCGGATTGAACGGCCTTCGGTGGAATCGCACCGCCCTGGGATCGCCGGCCTCAACAAGCGAAACACAAAGGGCGTAACAGGTGTCGAGCATCCCGACCGAAACGGTATCACCCGGCAAGGCGTCGTTGTTCTACGACCCGAAGATCCGGGGCTATTTTTATCAGATCGCTCTGCTGGCGGTGGTCGGCTTCCTGATCTGGTCAGCCGCCTCGAACGTGATCGAGAACCTCCGGGCGCAGAAGATCGCCTCCGGCTTCGGCTTCTGGAACAATGCGGCGGGCTTCGACGTCAACCAGAAGCTCATTCCCTTCTCCGCCTCGGGCTCGACCTATGGCCAGGCCTTCTGGGTCGGCCTGCTCAACACGCTGCTGGTGGCGGCGCTCGGCATCGTGCTGGCGACGATCATCGGCTTCACAGTCGGCGTGGCCCGGCTGTCGAACAACTGGATCATCGCCAAGCTCGCGATGATCTATGTCGAGGTCATTCGCAACATCCCGCTGCTGCTCCAGCTCTTCTTCTGGTACAACGCGGTGCTGAAGCCGCTGCCCGACGCGCGCAACTCGATCTCGTTGCCCGGCGGCGTCTATCTGAACAATCGCGGCATCATCCTGCCGAGCCCCCAATTCGAGCCGGCCTTCGAGGCGGTGGCGATCGCCATCCTCATCGGCATCGCCGCGGCCATCGCCTTCTTCGTCTGGGCGCGGGGACAGCAGGCGAAGACCGGCAAGCAATATCCGAACGGCTGGGTCGCGCTCGCCCTCGTCGTCGGCTTGCC
>JARYGW010000513.1:0-2577 GCA_033792295.1 Allobosea sp. | reverse complement strand
GCCACGGATCGTGCCGATCTGGATGGTGGAGTAGGGCGGTTCGAACACCGGATCGAGAGGCCCGCTGCGCAACCTCATGGCGGCTTCTTCCGCCGCCGCGATTACCCGTCCCATCGCATGGATAGCGTTGAGGCCGAGGTCGGGGCGCGAGGAATGGCCCGATCGACCGTGAATCTCTACCCGCGCGGCAGCCTTGCCCTTATGGGCGAGGATCGGCCTGAGCCCGCTCGGTTCGCCGATCACGGCCGCTGCGGGCGGAGCGCAGAGCGAGGGCAGCCGGGCGATGAGGTGGGGAACGCCGCGGCAGCCCGCCTCCTCATCATAGGAGAAAGCGATGTGGATCGGCCGGGCGGGCTTCAGTGCCGCGAGTGCCGGAACGGTTGCGAGCACAGCCGCAAGGAAGCCTTTCATGTCGCTGGTACCACGGCCGAACAGCCGGTCACCCTCGACGCGAAGCCGGAACGGATCGGCGCTCCATTGCGGCTCCTCCGCCGGCACGACATCCATATGCCCCGACAGCACGAGGCCTGGGACGTCGTGCGGGCCGATCGTGGCGAAGAGGTTCGCGCGGTCGCCCTCCGGACCGGGAAGGATCTGCGCCTCGACCCCGAAACGCCCGAGGTAATCCGCGATCCAGCTCGTGATGGCAGCGTTCGGTTGCCCCACGACGGAGCGAAATCGGATCAGCTCCGTCAGGATGTCTTCTGGCGTCACGAACGGCTCCGCGCTGGCTGCATTCGCGCCAGGATAAAGACAGGTGTGACCGCCATCGCTTCGTTTCAGCGCCATCTCGCGGTCATCTCTGCCGAATTGCTCCTAAAGAACGGTGCTTCCTGTTGCGGGATTGGGTTAGAACCGGTCGGTAGCCCGGCCGGGATCAGCAGTCGGGCAGGCCGTGGATACGGCGGAGGCTGCGATTTGGAGACGATCGCTCGACTGCATCTCGACACGTTCGAACTCACGCTGCGCGACATCAAGGACGTCGACCCCGGGCAATTGCACGCGCTGTCCGTTTCGGTGGGGTGGCCGCACCGCGAGGGCGATTGGAAGATGCTCCTCGAGTTGGGGCAGGGACTCGCGGCCGTCGATGAAATCGGGCGGGTCGTCGGGAGCGTGATGTGGCTCCGCTATGGTAAGGATTTCGCCATGGTCTGCATGCTCATCACCCTGCCTCGCCTGCAGGAGCAGGGAGCGGGGCGCTGGCTGATGGAACGGGCGCATGAGCTGAACCGCGGAGTTGTCTTTGGTCTGACCGCCACGAGGGAGGCCAAGCGGCTCTATCGCTCGCTGGGATACGGCTACGAGCAGAAGATCCTGCGGTGCCAGGGCGAGGCGTCGCCGGATGCGTTGGCTCCTGGACGAGCCATGGCGTTAGCCAGGATCGAAGGCTCGGTTCGTCCTCTGACGGCTGGCGATCGCAGCAGCCTTCTGAGGCTCGACCGCGCCGCGATCGGCCATGACCGATCAGCTGTCCTGGAGACCCTGCTGCCGGTGTCACAGGGGTATGTCCTTGTCCGCGGCGAGGAGATCGTCGCTTTCGCTCTCTGCCGACCTTTCGGTCGAGGGCACGTTATCGGCCCAGTCGTCGCTGCGACCGAGGACGACGCGATTGCCGTTTCCTGCCAGCATGTTGAAGCCCATGCCGGAAGCTTTCTGCGAGCCGACACGCCGGCCTGCAACACCGCCTTCACAAACTTCCTGGTCGCGAACGGCATGCAGATTCACGACAGCGCGACCTCGATGGGATTGGGCCGGGCACCCTATATGCCGGTTTTACCTGGGGGGCCGCGTCGCATCACACTCGCCAGCCAGGCACTCGGCTGAGGAAAATCGCTGGCGGCCGCGATTTCAAGAGCGGCTCCTATCCGCGCAGATGCAGCGCCTTGCGGTGCTTAAAGCAGCGTGACAGCCCGCATCGCTGCCGGGACGATCTCGATCATGACAGCCGCGAGACCACTTTATGGTTCCATAATATGTCTTATGCGAATCATGGACCCACGCTACGCTCTTCTCCCCATTTCGGATGCGGCGCTACACTACAGCCCGTTGTCCTCCTTCTCGTCGAGCACGGCCCGAGCTATGGCAAAGCTGAAGCCGAGCCGTGCCAGAGCAGCGAGATCCTTTCGGCGTGAGGTCCGATCATCCCGCTGGCCGCCTTGCCGGCGCCAGGGACCGAGACGCTTGCGCCGTGCCGCGATCCGGGCTGCGGCCAGCTCGGCATCCTCGCCGGTTTCCGACACGGCAGCGACCAGCTCACGGTCGACGCCTTTAGCTGCGAGCCGGCCGGCCACCGCCCGACTGGACAGGCCCTTGCGCCGCAGGCTCGCGGTCCGGGCCTCGGCGAAGCGGCGGTCGTCGACGAGTTGCAGCGCGACGCATTGCGCCACGACCTCGTCGAGCAAGGTGGTATGCAGAGCTGGATCTTCGCCGTGATGCCGGCAGCTCGTCGCGATTTTGCGCATCAGAACCTTGCGCAGCTGGGCGGCGGGTACGGAGTAGCGTTCGAGATAATGCAGCGCCGCCCGGCGCAGATACGGCGCCGTGATCCGGCGCGGCACACGGGCTTTGCGCGCTCCC
>JARYGW010000512.1:0-2577 GCA_033792295.1 Allobosea sp. | reverse complement strand
CGTCCCTCGCCAACCTCCCGGGCGCTATATCGGGGATGTCGGCACGAAGCGCAAGCCTGCCGGCAACAGACCCGCGACCTCAGGCTCGCTTCGCCGCCTCGGGCGGACGGTTCTCCTCCTGCGCCGCAAAGACGTTGTGCGCATAGGCGTCGAGGATCGCCTCCGAGCGCTGCAGGCGTTCGGCCGCCTCCTCGGCGCGGGGAGCGCCGTAGAAATCCAGCTTGCGGATCTTTTCGATCCAGTTGCGGAATTTCATCAGCTCCTGCTCGTTCTCCTCCAGCTCGGCGAAGGTGAAATGCGCGCGCTGCGTCTCGTCGTCGATCTCGGCCTCGAAGGCGAAGCATTTCTCGATGAATTCCTTGTACTCATCGTCCCGGTCGGCATTGAACCGGGCGACGACCTTCTCCTGCTGCTTCTGGTCGAGGCCGACCGTCGCCAGCAGCAGCGCCTCGCCCTCGGCCTCGGCGATCTCGTTCTCGAGCATCTTGAGCCGCCGCAAATGGTCGTCCGTTTTGGGCAGCAGGCAGACCCCGCCCTGCAGATAGACCGCCCCCATGCCCTTGAGCTTGCGCCAGATGGAGACGCGCTTGCGAGCCGGTTCGGCCGGAACCTTATAGGTCAGCAACAGCCATTCGAGTGACGCCATGGAACCTCTTGAATGTTACCACTGTTACAAATATCTTGCGGCAGCCCGTTTTTAAAGCGGAAGCCATCGTGACAGCAAAAATCCCCGCTGTCGCCCCAGCCGGGGTCATCGACGAGAGGTTGCCCATGACGTGGACCATGGCCGCCCCGGCTCTTTCCGCCGCCTTCCTCGCCTCGCTGGTCGAGGTCGTCGAGGCTTTCACCATCGTCCTGGCCGTCGGCACGGTACGCGGCTGGCGGCCGGCACTGATCGGCACGGGCTGCGCATTGGGCGTGCTCGCCTTGCTGGTGCTGCTGCTGGGTCCGGCCCTGACGCGGGTCCCGCTGCAGGCCCTGCAGCTCGTCATCGGCGTGCTGCTCCTGATGTTCGGGCTGCGTTGGCTGCGGAAAGCCATCCTGAGAGCCGCCGGAATCATCGCGCTCCATGACGAAGATCAGGCCTTCATCAAGGAAACCGGAGCCTTGAGGGCCAGCGACGTCGGAACGGCAGATCACCGCGGCTGGATGGCCGGGCTCACCGCCTTCAAGGCCGTCATGCTCGAAGGCATCGAGGTCGTCTTCATCGTGCTGGCCGTCGGCGCGGGGCGGGGCCTGCTCTGGCCAGCGAGCCTGGGCGCGCTCGCCGCCTGCGTGCTCGTGCTTTCGCTCGGCCTCGTCCTGCGCTCGCCGCTCGCCCGCGTTCCCGAAAATACCCTGAAATTCGCCGTCGGCGTGATGATCTCGGCCTTCGGCATCTACTGGACAGGCGAAGGACTGGGCGTGGAATGGCCCGGCGCCGATCTGGCGATCGTCGGGCTGACCGTGCTGCTCCTTGGAACCAGCCTTGCCCTCATCACGGCGTTTCGCCGGAACTCCGTGGAGACAGCAGCATGAAAACCATTGTCATGATCCTGCGCGAGATTGCCGCGCTGTTCGTCGATGACGAGCGGCTCGCGCTCGCCATCCTCGCCCTTGTCGGGTTCTGTGCTGTCCTCGCCTTCGGCGTTCACGGCAGCGCGATCGGCGTCGGCGCGGCGCTGACGGGAGGCTCGACCCTGGTGCTGGCCTTCAGCGTCCAGCAGGGCGCGAAGCGCAAGCGTCAACCCTGAGCGGGCGCCGCTGCGCGAAAGGCTGAAGCATCGCGTGCCTTCGGCATTGACTTGGTATCATCCATCCGTCATAAGCCCGCGACCTGCGCAGCCGAAAGGCAGCGCCGACCCTTATTGCATTACAGGCTCGATCGGCCACGCTTTCCCCGGAAAGCCGCGGCTCTCGCGCTGACCAAGGCCCCGGAGACGGACCGTGAAGAGAACCTATCAACCCAGCAAGCTGGTTCGCAAGCGCCGCCACGGCTATCGCGCCCGCATGGCGACCAAGGGTGGCCGCAAGGTCATCGCCGCCCGTCGCGCGCATGGCCGCAAGCGCCTGTCGGCCTGACGACAGCGGCGCGTGACCACCGCGCGCCTGTTCCGGAAGACTGGCCAATCGCCATGCGCCTTGCCCGTCTGACGCAACGCAAGCAATTTCTGGCGGCGGCCGCGCATGGCCGCCGTTTTCGTTCGTCCAGCTTCACGGTCCAGGTCCGCGACGCCGCAGCAGAGGAAGGGCGCGATGATCTGCGCCTCGGCCTCACCGCGTCGCGCAAGACCGGCAACGCCGTGAAGCGCAACCGCATCCGTCGCCGCCTGCGCGCCGCTGCGGCAAAAGCGCTCGCCGGGCAGGCCGATCGCCCCTGCGATGTCGTGGTGATCGCGCGGCCCGAGGTGCTCGGCACCGCTTTCGACAAGCTCGTCGCCGATCTTTCGGTTGCCATTGAGCGGGCAAAGCCTCACAAGCCGCAAGCCGAGCGAGGCCGGACGGCCGCGAAGCGCGGCAAGCCGCCTTCTTCTTCTGTTTCATCCGCCTGAACCAGCCGGACCCGAGCGAGATCCGTTTCCGACCATGATGAAAGAA
>JARYGW010000511.1:0-2602 GCA_033792295.1 Allobosea sp. | reverse complement strand
AACAGCGCGATGTCGACGCATTTCAGCGCTTCTTCGATCGACGACGCGCAGTTGGCCGGTGCGACGCCCATGCTCGCCGTCGCCGTGACATGGCGCCCGCCGATCACCCGCGGGCAGGCGAGCAGCATGACGAGACGCGCCGCGAGCGCTTCCGCATCATCCAGCTTGCCCGTGGTCGCGATCATCAGTTCGTCGCCGCCGGTGCGCGCAGCGATGTCGCGGGGGCCGAGCTCGGCCGTGAGCGTCTGGCTCACCGCCTTGAGCAACCCGTCACCGACATCATGGCCGAAGCTGTCGTTGATGGCCTTGAAGCGATCGATATCGATAGAGATCAGCGTGACAGGGAGAGGGCCAGCCGCCATCGCCCGGATCTCGCGCAGGAAGCCGCGGCGGTTATAGAGGCCGGTGACGATGTCATTGGCCGCCAGATGCTCCAGTTCCCGCATCGTGCGCAGCCGCGCCAGGAACACCCGATGGATGACGCGGGCCGCGGCAAAACTGAGCGCGGCGGTGAAGGCCACGGAAATCGCGATCACCAGATTGACCGGCTCCCGCGTCCAGACCAGCGCCAGCGTGAACGGCGTCGCTGCGAGCAGCAGCTGGCCGGCCGGAATGATCGGCCGGGAGCTGTTGCGGCCGGCAAGGCCGGCGAGATAGCCGATCGTCTGCGCGATCCCGAGCACTGCGACTGGCTGATGGGTGTAATACAGCACGGCGTAGGAGCCGAAGGCGGAGATCAGCGCGGCCGTCACCCAGGCGCCGGCCATGGCGCGGTCTTCCAGCATGCGGATTTGATCGGCGTCGGCCGAGGCGAGGTCGGTCGCTTGGTAGTGCCGGTGGGACATGTGGCGGAAGCCGCCGATTCCGGCGTTGGCGGCTGCCATGGCATAGAAGACTCGGTCGCCTCCACTGAGCAGTGCCGCTGCGGTCATGACGATCGAGACGACAGCGGTGGCGATCAGGATCGTGCCCGGCGTGGCGTAAAGCGCCGCCACCAGCTCCGATCTCATCGCAGCGTCGCTGTCGCGATCGTTGACGATCATCAGGCGCACCCCGCGGAGGCGTTTGGGCCGATGCCAGTCTCCAGTGTCGGCAAAAGAACTCTCAAGGAACGGTATGTCCGTTCCAAGGCTTCTTAGCTTCGGCGCAGGCGATCGTCATCGCGGCCTCAGCCACAAGGCGGTATTTGGCGAAACCCTCCGGCTCGACCCCCATCGGCACGGCGTTCAGCCCGGGCGGCACCTTGCCCGCGGCGGCCGGCGAGGTCAGGAACGTGGCGGTGACGCCGGCGGGCAGCGGCATGAGCGACCAGTTGCCGTCCGGCCGCGGCTGGAACGACTTGCCCCCGACGACATGGCGCACGATGGCGTCGCGATTGAGGTCGGGAGCCTCCAGCACCACCGTCGACCGCGTGCCCGGGAAGTTGCCGCCGCCGGATGCGCGATAGTTGTTGGTGACGATGATGAACTGCGCCTGCTCGTCGATCGGCTTGCCCGCGAAGAAGAGGTCGACGATGCGGTGCGAGGCGGGCGCGACGAGCCTGCCTTCCTGATCGTAGCGTGAGGCCTGGGTGACATCGATGCGATAGGTGACGCCGTCGATCACGTCGAAATTGAACGCCGGGAAGCTCGGGTTGATCAGCGGCTGCTCCTCGCTGCGCGCCGGATCGATCCGGTTGAAGAGCCCGGCCGAGCGCTCCAGCCATTCCCGGACCTCGGCGCCGCTGATCTTCAGGATCTGGATCGTGTTCGGGTAGAGATAGATGTCGGCGATGTTCTTCAGCGCGAGCGGACCGGCCGGAATGTCGGTGTAGAAGCTAGGCCCGGCGAGCCCGCCCGATTTGAACGGCGCCGCGGCCGACAGGATCGGCAGGTCCTTCCATGGGGTCTGCGCCATCAGCGGGCGGGCATAGGCGATCTGCGCCTCGCCGACGATCTGGACCGAGGCGTCGTCGATCACCAATGCGAAATAGGAGTTGATCGGCGCGGCGGTGTGGCCCGCGGGCTCCCGCATATAGGCGAGCGTCGCCTGATGGTCGGCCTCGACTGCCGCCAGCACGGCCGGCTCGGCCGGGGCCTTCGGTACGATGCTGTGGTCCGGCATGCGTTCGCAGATCGGGCGCGCCTCGACCCGGAAGTCGGCGATGCGCCAGCGCCCGCCCTGCCGTTCGAGGTCGAGATCGACGATGCCGAGATGCGAACCCCAGAAACCGGGCTGGCAGGCCGGCTTGCCGTGGAGCGTGCCCTTGACGTTGTCGATGCCGGCGATGCCGTCGAAGACGGCCGCCCCGGGAAAAACGAGATGCTGGTGCCCGCTCAGGATGACGTCGATGCCCTCGACCGCGGCGAGGTGCAGCGCCGCGTTCTCCTCCATGCCGCGGCGCTCTCCGCCCGCGATGCCGGAATGGCAGAGTGCGATGACGAGGTCGGGGCCGGCGGCGAGCAGGTCCGGCATATGCCGTTCCGCCGCGTCGACGATGTCGAAGGCGACGAGCTTGCCGGCGACATGCGCCTTGTCCCATTGCATGATCTGCGGCGGCACGAAGCCGATCACGCCGATCCGCAGCCCATGCCGGTTGCCGGCCTCATCCTCGAAGCTCTGT
>JARYGW010000510.1:0-2618 GCA_033792295.1 Allobosea sp. | reverse complement strand
GAACGACTTGCCGTTGGCGGAGGTTGCCTGCTGGCCGCCGAAGGCACGGCCGACCAGAAGCCGCGCCGCCGGCGCCATGCCCTCGAGCTCGCCATGGGCAGCAATCGCCGTCGCCATCGAGGTGCCATGGGCATGCGGTGTCGCCTGCCCGTCGATGGCATCCAGATAACCAACGACCGAGCCGCGCAGCTCCGGATGCTCCATATCGACGCCTGAATCGATTAGCGCGACACGCACGCCGCGGCCCTGCGCCAGCTTATGGGCCTCGCTGAGATGCAGCTTGCCGACGACATATTGCGGCGGCAGCACGCGGCGTGTGGTGATCGGGCTACGCGTCACCGGCGTCGGGTCGGACAGCCGCAACGTCGGCAGGGTCGACTGGCTGTGCGCATCGGACGAAGCCGTGCTCGAACCGGCCGAAACACCGGAAACCGGCTTGGAAGCGTCTTGCTGCAGGTCGAACAGGAAATTCGGCTGCGCTCCGGCAATGCTGTCGTCATCACCCATCTGCGTCAGCACGGCGCGCAGATCGCGTCCAGCTTCGAGCTTGGCGCGGATAATCGTGACACCGGCGAGCTCGAAGCGCTGTCGGGCGATCACGGTCGCGCCATAACGGCGCAGCACGGTCTCGGCGTCGGCGTTCGGCGCGAGCTCGAACAGCACCTCGTCCGGAACGAAGCGGGTTTCTTCGGGCGCCGGCACAAGGCTGCGCGCCTGACGCGGCTGCATCCAGGCGCCGGGCGGCACGCGCATCGAACGATTGAGGCCGCCCACGGGCGGCTGGGTTTCGGTCGGCGCGGCGACACGGCGCACCGGCTCATCATACGGCCCGGAAACCGGCTGGGCCGAGGCCAGCCCGGGCGCCAGAGCGAGACCGAGGGCGAAAAGGCCAACGCCCGCGACGCGTCGCAGGCGAGGGAAGCGATGCCTGGGAAGAGCCGGGAGCATGACCTGATCCTCCTGCCTCAACCGATCATGCCACAGCGCGCGGCCACAGCGCCAGAACCGGCCGTCACGGCGCGGCCGCGACGAAGCTGACGATGCCGCTCTCGGCCTTCATCCGCGCCGCGATCGCATCGACCTGGGCGGCGGAGAGCGAGGCATCGCCGACGCGGACCTTGAAGAAACCGTTGGCACGCGGCCCGTCGACCACCGAGGCGTCGAAGCGCTTGAAGAAGGAGGCGATCTCGCCGGCCCGGGCTTCGGGAGCGAAGCTCAGCAACACATAACGCTCCGAGGAGTGCGCGCCCGGTGCCGAGGCGGTCTGGTATCCGCCACCCGCATCGCGCAGAGCCAGCCCCGTGATCGCGACGCCCTGCAGCGCGATCAGCGCGACGGCGAAGGCACCGGCATAGGCGAGGCGACGCGGCGGCTGTGCCGCCAGCAGGCCGCCGAGCCAGCCCAGGAAACCTTTGCCCAAACCCTCCGTAGCACGGGAGAGCAGCGGCGACGGCCGCGGCTCGGCCTCGATGCCGGCCATCAGCTTGTCGAGGGCCCGCGGCGACGGCGCGCCGAGATGCTCGTTGAGCAGCGCGGTCTCGGCCATGTCGTCGCGGATGATCTCGAGCCGGGCGGCCAGATCGGCATCGGAAGCCAGGGCGGTCTCGACGCGCAGCTTGTCCGCAGCAGCGATGCGGCCATTGGCGTAGAAGGGCAGGAGCTCCTCGAGCTCGCGGCGCTTCGGATCGCTTGCGAGGCTGTCAGTCATCACGCCACTCCTGCAGCGGCCGCGCCGCACTTCACCAATCGCTTCTTTTCACGGCCAGCCACGGTCGATACCGGCAGCCTTGAGCATCTCGCCCAGCTTCTTGCGGGCATGGAACAGCCGGGTCTTGACCGTGTTCTCGGGGATACCGACGATCCGTGCGACCTCCTCGACGGAAGTCTCATGATAATAGACGAGGTCGATGACCTCGCGGTGCTCTGCCGAGAGCCGTTGCAGGCAAGCGCGGATGGCAAGACCCTTATCCTGCTTCTGCAGCACGATTTCGGGTCCGTCCGATTCATCCTCGATGTTCGAGGCGAAATCTTCGTCCAGCTCGGCATCGCGGCGCTTGCGCAGAAGCGACCAAGCCTTGTTCCGGGCGATGGCGAGCAGCCAGGTCGCGACCGAGGCGCGCGCCTCGAAGCGATCAGCCTGTCGCCACAGATCCATGAACACGTCACTGATCACATCCTCGGCAAGCGTCTCGTCGCGGACGAGCCGCAGCACGAAACGGTAGACCCGCACTTGATGCCGCGAAAACAGCACCTTCATCGCGAGACGGTCACCCGAGGCGATCCGCTTGACGAGATCCTCGTCCGATTCCGTATGCATTGCCCCTCGAAAGGCCAGGCATCCCGGCTCGCACCCATTCGTCGCGGCGAGCAGGAGAAAGGTTCAAACAGCCTGCCGATTAATCTGCATGGCCGGTTTTGCCGATAGCATACGGAACGATTTCGGTCACGTTCTGGCCATGATTGCCACGGGACCGGGGACAGCCTTCGAAAAAGGTAAAGCAGGAACGAAAAGGGGCGCCGTGGCGCCCCAAATCATCAGCGGCGTTTGCCGGCCGATCGCAACTGCATGTATTGCACCGCTTCCAACAGCACCTTGCGCGGACGCTCCGCATCGCGCT
>JARYGW010000050.1:0-19689 GCA_033792295.1 Allobosea sp. | reverse complement strand
TCTCGGAAAAGCCGATGATGGCGTTGAGCGGCGTGCGCAGCTCATGGCTCATATTGGCGAGGAATTCGGACTTGGCGCGGTTGGCGCTTTCGGCCGCGGCCTTCTGTTCGAGATAGCGCTCGGCGAGGTCGGCGAGCTGCTGCGCCTGCGCTTCCAGCTTCTGGCGCGAGGCCTTGAGGTCGGTGACGTGCATCAGGAGCTGGTGCTCGGACTGCGTCAGCCGCTCCTCCTGCTGCTTGAGCTTGGTGATGTCGGTGCCGACCGAGACCGAGCCGCCATCCTTGGTGCGGCGGCCGTTGATCTGCAGCCAGCGCCCATCCGACAGGCGGGCCTCGTAGGAGGCCGAGCCGCGCAGCGTCCGGACCGGTTCCCGGTCGATATGGGGCTGGGCGCTCAGCGCCATGATCTCGTCATGGCTGGTGCCGGTCATCAGCATTTCGGGCGCAAGCTGGTGGAGCTGCTGGTACTTGGCGTTGCAGAGCACCAGGCGGTTCTCCGAATCCCAGAGCACGAAGGCTTCCGAGATCGCTTCGACCGCGTCGCGCAGGCGGGCGTCGGCGGTGGCGGTGCGCTCGGCCATGCGGCGCTGTTCGGAGATGTCGACGACGATGCCGACGAGATGGTGCGAATGGGTGCGGCGGTCGACGACGAGCTCGGCGCGGGCCTTCAGCCAGATCCATTCGCCATCGACGTTGCGGACGCGGAAGTCCTGGTCGATATGGCTGGTCTCGCCGCGGCTGATCGCATCGGCCAGCGCGTAGAGATCGACGTCCTCGTGGTGGATGAAGCTCATCACCTCGCCGAAGGACATGTATTCGCCGCGGCGATCATAGCCGAGCAGGGCATACATCGAATCCGACCAGTAGATCCGGCCGCGTGCGAGATCCCAGTCCCACAGGCCGCAATGGCCGCGGTTGAGCGCGGTGTCGATGCGCTCGCGTACGCAGTCGCAGTCCTGGTCTGCGGCGCTGGCGCGCTTCGATTGCAGCATGAAGGCGAGCGTCGTGATCGCCAGCACCGCCCCGGCAGCGCCGAAGAGGATGCCGAGGCTGGTGCGCCGGTCCTGCCAGATCGATAGCGCACGCGAGACCGGCTGGAGCACCGCGACCTGCCCGAGCGGGCCGGCGAGGTTGCGGACGATGGCGAGGACTTCCGGGCCGCCGGGCAGGGTGATGCGCATCACCCCGGCGCGATCGCCGAAGACGGTGAGGGGCTGGGTCTGGCCGAGGAAGTCGACCAGCGTGCGCGGCGTCTGGCCGATGGCGGGCTCGCTGGCGATGACCCGGCCGTCGGCGCCGCTGACATGGACGATGCGGCCGCGGGAGGCGAGGTGCTTCGAGGCGACGGCCGCCAGGACGGCGCTCGGTTCCTTGCCGGCCTGGGTGCCGCTGTCGAGTTCACGGGCGATGAGCTGGGAGATCACCTCCATGTCGCCGGTGGCGTCGAGGAGCGCATCGTCCCGCAGGGCCGTGGTCTGGATGGCCGCGCCGGCGGTGAGGATGACGATGAAAAGGCCGACGAGCACGGGGATTGCCGTGCGAAAGACCGGTTCGAAGCTCTCGAAACGCTGATACAGTGGATGGGTGAGCGAGCGTGCTACACCCAGAATCGTATCGGCGCGCACGGATGCGCACTCCGCGTTGGCACGCGACATGCCCGGTCCCCCTTCGGAACTTTACCGTCAGTAAGATCGGGAGACGTGCCGCATCTCCGCGAATCATCGTCAGTTGAATCCGCACGACTCGGTTTGTCTAGCCTTGAGTTGAGTCAAGACCGCAGAATGCGCCTTATGGTTGTGTCGATCGCTCGAATGAATCCTGTGCGGGTAATGGATCGTTAACGATTTCGGCGGGCGTTCGTTAACGAGTCGGGTTGAGCCCAGGAGGTCTTGTTCTGAGAGGCTGACTCGAAATCGCAGCCCTCATCCTGATGAGCGCCGTCAGGCGCGTCTCGAAGGACGATCCGGATGTCTCTGGAGTCTCATGGAGCAGGCTTCGAGACGGCCCCTGCAGGCCCCTCGGGGTGAGGGCTCGGCTTGCGAGTCCCGCTAGCCCAGCGCCCGCTCGGCGATGTCGGAGACGTCGCGGGAGAGGTTCGGCGTCCGGGCCACCATGCCGAGCGCTTCCTGCGCCAGCCGCCTGCGCCCGGGTTCGAGCATGCGCCAGCTCTTGAACGAGCCCAGCAGGCGCGAGGCGACTTGCGGGTTCGTCCGGTCGAGCGCCACCACGATGTCGGCGACGAAGCCATAGCCCTCGCCGTCGGCACGGTTGAATTGGGTCAGGTTGGCAGCGAAGCCGCCGATCAGAGCGCGCACCCGATTGGGGTTGCCGAGCGAGAAGGCCGGGTGCTGCATCAGGCCCTTGACCCTCTCCAGCGTCGCAGGCTCGGCGATCAGCGCCTGCGCCATCAGCCATTTGTCGAGCACGAGCGGCTCGTTGGCATAGGCTTCGGCGAAGCGGTCGACGAGCTGTTCGCGCCGCGTGCCGGGGATCAGCGTCATCGCGGCCAGAGCGGCCAGCCGGTCGGTCAGGTTGTCGCCCGCCTCGAACTGCTGCTCGCACAGCGTCATGCCCTCCGCCGGAGCGGCCAGCGCCGAAAGTCCGAGCAATTCGTTGCGCAGCGCCCGCCGGCCGGCCGAAGCGGCATCGGCCTTGTACGGGCCTTTCGTTTCCAGCGCTTGCCGCAGGCCGGGCAGCCGCGGCAGAAGTGCCGTTCCGATCGCGATCGACAGGGTACGATGGGCGGCGAAAATCGCATCCGGATCGACATCCTTGCCGATCTCGCGGGCGATGTCGGCCGGCGACGGCAGGCGCAGCACCTGCGCCGCGAAGGCGGGATCGGTGAGTGCATCCTCCTGCAGGAAGCCGTCGAGGGCCTGGCCGAGCGCTGTTGCCGTCCTCGAGAGCACGCCGTGATCGGCCCCCGGCCTGCCAGCGGCCACGAGGGCGCGCGTCGCAATGCTTTGCAAGGCCTGCCAGCGGTTGAAGGAATCGCTGTCGGCCGAGAATTGCCGCACGAGATCGGCGTCCGAGAGGTCGAGTTCCAGCCGCGCCGGGGCGGAGAAGCCTCGCAGCAGCGAGGGAATCGGGGGCTCGGTCACGTTGTCGAACGTCACCGAGAGAGAAGGGCCATCGAGCACGACGAGCCCGTCGCCGGCATAGGCATTGGACTGCGTCTTCAACGGCAGGTCGCCGTTGGCGCCGACGAGGCCGAGCTTGATCGGCAGTACCATCGGCTCCTTCTCGCTCTGTCCGGGCGTCGGCGGCGTGCTCTGCGCCAGATCGAGCGTGTAGCGCTGCGCCGCCGCGTCATAACGGCCCGAGGCGACGATGGTCGGCGTGCCGGCCTGCTCGTACCAGCGCGCGAAATGGGAGAGATCCTTGCCCGAGCTTTCCGCAAAGCAGGCGAGGAACTCCTCGATCGTCGCGGCGGTGCCGTCGCAGCGCTCGAAATAGAGGTCCATGCCCTGCTTGAAGGCATTGTCGCCGATCAGCACCTTGAGCATGCGGATGACCTCCGCGCCCTTCTCGTAGACCGTCGGTGTGTAGAAGTTGTTGATCTCCTTGTAGGCGCGCGGCCGGACCGGATGGGCGAGGGGCCCCGCATCCTCAGAGAACTGGGTCGAGCGCAGCGTGCGGACGTCGGCGATGCGCTTCACCGGGCGCGAACGCTCGTCGGAGGAGAATTCCTGGTCGCGGAAGACGGTCAGGCCCTCCTTCAGGCAGAGCTGGAACCAGTCGCGGCAGGTGATGCGGTTGCCGGTCCAGTTGTGGAAATACTCATGGGCGATGATCGCCTCGATCGAGGCGTAGTCGCCGTCGGTCGCGGTCTGCGGGTCGGCCAGGACGTATTTGTCGTTGAAGATGTTGAGGCCCTTGTTCTCCATCGCGCCCATGTTGAAGTCCGACACGGCGACGACGTTGAACACGTCGAGATCGTAGTTGCGGCCGAAGACCTTCTCGTCCCAGCGCATGCAGCGCACCAGCGAATCCAGCGCCCAGCCGGCTCGGCTTGCCTTGCCCGGCTCGACATAGACCGCCAGTTCGGCCTTGTGGCCGTCGGCGGTGACATAGTCCTGCCGGACATGGTCGAGCGCACCGCCGACCAGCGCGAAGAGATAGGCCGGCTTCGGATGCGGATCGTGCCACACCGCGAAATGCCGGCCGGTGCCCGGCACCTCGCCGGTGGCGATGAGGTTGCCGTTGGACAACAGCACCGGCGCCTCGGCCTTCGCCGCCTCCAGCCTGACCGTGTAGACGCTCATCACGTCCGGTCGGTCGAGGAAATAGGTGATGCGGCGGAAGCCGTCCGCCTCGCACTGCGTGCAGTAGACCTTCGAGGAGCGGTAGAGCCCCATCAGCTTGGTGTTCGCCGAGGGGTCGACCTCGGTCTCTACGGTCAAGGTGAAGCCACGTCGCGGGGGAGCGTGAATCGTCAGCGCCTGCGGCGTGGCCGTGTAGGCGGAAGCATCGAGCGGCACACCGTCGAGGCTGAGGGACTTCAGCGAGAGCTCGTCGCCATCGAGCACGAGCGCCGCGTCGGGCTGCCCTGCTGGATTCGGCCGCAATGCCAGCAGCGAGCGCACGCGGGTCCTGTTCGGGTGCAGGCTGATGTCGAGGTCGACCGTGTCGATCAACCAGTCGGACGGGTGGTAATCCTCGAGGCGGATTAGCGGGGCATCTTCGGTACGCATGGCAACCCTGATGGCAAAGGTCAGGGTTTGGTATGTAGCTGCTGCGGGCCGCGCTCGAAACCCCGCTATGGCACCGGACCGGAAGCCGGCATCCACTCTTCGGAAAAATCCGATGCGACACCAATGAGATAGATCATCGTGCGTCCGATGGGACGCACGATGATCTAGGCGGCTATCGCCGGTTCCGCATGGCTGACCAGCCGGCAGACCTGCGGCCGGGCGATGCGCACGGCGCGCTCGATCGCATCGACCGCATCGTGCACGGCCGCGACATCCAGCGCCGGATCGACGCGGCAGTGATAATTCACCACCAGCCCCTTGGCCGTCTGACGCACGCGTACGCTGTGGATGTCATGAATCGGCCCCGCGAGCTTGGCGGCCTCGCCTGCGAGCGCCTTGCCGATATCCTCGACCGTCTCCCAGGCGGCGTTGTGGCCGGCGGGCTGGCCGGTTTCCATCGGCTCGATATGGGTCTCGACCTCGGTCTCGCCGCCGAACTCGGCCCGAATCGCGCTTTCCAGCCGCGTCGCGATCTCATGCGCCTCGCCGAGGGGCAGGTGGGCATCGACCTCCATGTCGAGGCTGACCGAAAGCTTGTCGCCGATGCTGTGGACGGTGACGTGATGGACGGGGATTTTGAGCTTGAGCGCGATCAGCAGCACGCGCTCAAGCGCCGTCTCGTCGTCGACCTGTACCGGATCGGCCGTGATGGTGATTTCGGAGCCGGGTTCGGTCAGCGCCAGCGCCCCGGCGAGCTCCGCCTTGATGGCGGTGACGCGATCGAGCGGCAAGGTGCGCGAGACGCTGATGCCGATCTCGCCATGGATGCGCCCGCCTGTCGGCCGTACACGGAGCCAGTTGATGCCGACGACGCCCGGCACCCGGGCCGCAGCCTCCCGGAGCTTTTCGCTGACGCCGCGGGGAGCTGCGTCCATCAGCGTGTCGAGTGTGCGCCGGGCCAGCCTATAGGCGGAAAAGGCCGTATAGGCTGCGATGGCGAAGGCCGCGACCGTATCGGCGCGCTCCACGCCGTACCAGACGCCGACGAGACCGAGCAGGACCAGGGCCGAGCCGATGAAGTCCGCCGAGAAATGCGTGGCCTCGCCGGCCAGTGCCTCGCTGCCGGTTTCCTTCGCGACCTTGGTCAGCGAGCGCCAGCGGATGGCATCGACCGTCATCGACAGCAGCATCACGCCGATGACCAGCGGCGTGACGGCGACATGCTCGACCAGGTTGTTCCACAGCCGGTTGCCGGCCTCCCACAGGATCGCGCCGGCGAGCGTGAAGAGGATCGCGGTCTCGACCAGCGCGGCCAGCGCCTCGACCTTGCCGTGGCCGTAGTGGTGTTCCTCGTCGGCCGGCTTGTCGGAGGCCCGGATGGCGAACCAGGTGAACAGCGTCGAGCCGACATCGACCAGCCCTTGCAGTGCGTCGGTAAGCAGGGCCAGCGAGCCGGAGATCAGCGCTCCGACGATTTTCGCTGCGGTCAGCAGGATCGTGGCCATCACGGAGAGAATGGCGGCCCGCTGCTTGATCTGCGCGATTTGGGCGGGCGTGGCGCGCGAAGGCGGCGCCGTCACCGATCCGTCTTGCGTTGTCGTCATGGCTTGTTTCGCTCGGTGTCCCTTGGAGCCGGGAAGCTCTTGCCCGAATAAGGGAATGGATCAACCCTGTTCCTGCTCAAGGAGGATGAACGATGCGATATCTCCACACCATGGTCCGCGTGACCAATCTCGATCAGGCGTTGGATTTCTACGTCAATAAGTTCGGACTGGTTGAAACCCGCCGGATCGAAAACGAGAAAGGCCGTTTCACCCTGGTCTTCCTTGCCGCTTCGGACGATCTGGCCGAAGCCAAGGCCGGCGCATCGCGCGGCCGTCCGACCCTGGAGCTGACCTATAACTGGGATCCGGAAACCTATACCGGCGGCCGCAATTTCGGGCATCTCGCCTATGAGGTCGACGATATCTACGCCACCTGCGACAAGTTGATGAAGGCGGGCGTCACGATCAACCGCCCGCCGCGCGACGGCAACATGGCTTTCATCCGCTCCCCCGACAACATCTCGATCGAGCTTCTGCAGAAGGGTGATCCGAAGCCGCCGGCTGAGCCGTGGGCGAGCATGCCGAACACCGGGAGCTGGTGAGGAACTTGGCCGGCGTCTTCTGCCTCGGCATCGCGACGCTCGACTATGTCTACAGCGTCGAGACGATGCCGACCCGCGGCGAGAAATACCGTTCGCGCGGCCTCGCCGTCGTGGGTGGTGGCTGCGCCGGCAATGCCTCGGTCGCCATTGCCCGGCTCGGTGGTGCCTGCTGGCTGGCGACGCGTCTCGCCGATGATTTCACCGGGGACAGGATCGTCGCGGACCTGAACGGGGAGGGTATCGACACACGCTTCGCCCGTCGCGTCCCGGGTCTGACCTCGCCGGTTTCGGCCATTCTGGTCGATGCCCAGGGCGAGCGGATGGTGATCTCCCACTCCGATCCTGCCATGCCTGAGGATGTCGATTGGCTGCCGCACCGCTTGCCGAAGGGGGCCGGTGCCGTTCTGGCCGATACTCGTTGGGGAGAGGGCGCTCTGGCGGCGTTGCGGCTTGCGCGCGCAGCCGGCGTGCCGGGCGTGCTCGATGGCGACCGCAAGCCGCCCCATCCGGACCTGGTCGCGACGGCGACCCATGTCGCCTTCAGCCAGCAGGCGCTGCGCGAGGTTTCGGGCGAGGAGGATCCGGGTGCCGGTCTCGCCAGGATCGCCCGCGAGACCAAGATCGCCCATGGCACGAAGACCTGGCTAGCGGTGACGCTCGGCAAGGAGGGCGTGCTCCATTGGGATGGCGAAGTCCGCCACAGCCCGGCTTTCGTGGTCGAAACCGTCGATACGCTCGGGGCGGGGGACGTCTGGCACGGAGCCTTCGCACTCGCCCTTGCGGAAGGACGCGGCGAGGTCGAGGCGATCCGATTCGCTTCAGCTGCGGCGGCCCTCAAATGCACCCGCTTCGGCGGTCGCAACGGCGCGCCGGGGCGGGAGGAGGTGGAACGCTTCCTCGCCGGGCAGCGTTGATCCCGGATTGCGGAGCAGTGGTTCCGATCGCACGGGTTTTGCGGGAGGCTGATTTCGGCGTCGCGTGGTCGTCACGCTGCTCGGGCATCTGACCGGAATGCGCTGTCGCGCATCTGGTCAACCAAGGAGAGACGCATGCTGCCGATCCAGGGTTTGAAGTGCATCTACGACACCACCGGCCGGGGCTGGTCGATCGAGCTCGTGCTCAAGGCCGAAGGCGAGGTTGCGCTGCGTCGCTTCGATGTCGACGGGCCGGACGATGCGGAAATGCTGATCGAAGCCTTCGAGGATTCCTCCGTCAGCGTCTTCGACCCGGAAACCGGCGAGATCGTCTTCGGCTACGAATATCTCGACCTCGACGACGATGAGGACGATCTGGCGGAGACCGAGGAAGACGATTCCGAGGACGGTTCGGAAGAAGATGGATCCGAAGAGCACGTAAAGACGAAGTCCTGAACGCGGCGCCGCGCTGAGAGAGAAGATCGCCGATGCACCGACCCGAAACGCGGAAAACCGCTTTTCGGGGAAAATGCGATGGCATAACAAGGCAAGGGACCGCCGCCTGCGCCTGGGCGGCGCTGCATGGCGGTCCAGCCGCCGCTTCTGTCCCCGGTCGCATCCGAGCCGGGGGCCCGCGGTGGCGGGAACGACGTTTTCTCCAGAACACGATAGGTCATGCGTGAGCGATAGGTCCGACGAAAAGCACGAGATGTCGGCGCTCGACGTCCCGCCCGTGCCGCCTCCCTTCGACATGCCCCCCACGGCGGGCAGTCACGGCCGGAAGCGTGGCGTCTGCGCGATCAGCGGACAGGAGACGGCCCGCAAGAATCTCGTCGAGATCGGGACCCTGCGCCCGGCGCTCGTCGAACACATCCGCAGCGATTTTCCCGCTCTTCCCGACGATGCGCTGATCAGCTTGAAGGAGCTGGCGCGTTATCGCACGCGCTATGTCGAGGAGATCCTGCGGGAAGAGCACGGCGAATATTCCGATCTCGACCGCGAGGTCGCCGAAAGCATCGCCCGGCAGGAGACCATCGCCGAGAACGTCGAGGACGATTTCGAGGAGCACCGCACGCTGGGCGAGCGCCTCTCGGACAATCTCGCGAGCTTCGGCGGTTCCTGGGCCTTTCTGATCAGTTTCGGCGTCGTGCTTCTCGGCTGGATGGCGCTCAACGTCGCGATGGCGGCGAGCGCCTTCGACCCCTATCCCTTCATCCTGCTCAACCTCGTGCTCTCCTGCCTCGCGGCCGTGCAGGCGCCAATCATCATGATGAGCCAGAAGCGCCAGGAAACGAAGGACAGGCTGCGTTCGGCCAACGACTACCAGGTCAATCTCAAGGCCGAGCTGGAAATCCGCCATCTGCACGAGAAGATGGACCATCTAATCACCCGGCAATGGCAGCGCCTCGCCGAGATCCAGCAGGTCCAGCTCGAGATGCTGCAGGACCAGCAGGCCCGCCCCGCGCGGCCCAAGGTCGTGGTCAAGAAGGTCAAGAAGAAGCCGAAGGCCAAGCTCGGGGACAAGCAGCCCGCATCGACCGGTGAGGAGGCGCTCGCGCAGTCCCCTGCATCTGGCGCCCCGGACGAGAACTGAGCCTGCGCTAGCGGTTGTCGCCGTGGGCAGTCCCCAGCGACGATTCGCTTCAGGGACAAAGCCGAGAAGCACGGCGATGTCGCGTTTATGTCGGAGCGCGGCGGTCTTGAAGAGGGGCACGATCGCGAGAGCGCCGGTAGCGCGGCTGCCGCTTTGTGCTAGTAAGCTGCGATCCGGGCCGGGAGCCCTCGCTCTGGCCTTAAGCATGGGATCGCCGCATATGCTTCGCGCCACGTCCGTTCTTCGCAAGGCCGCTGTCCGCCCCGAGCGCGTCGTCGACACGCTCGGCCTCGCCCATCACGACCGCAATCGCGGCGGCGTGACCGCTACGACCGCGGGCGGGATCGAGATCGAGATCGCGCTCGACAAGCCGGCGGCGCTGAACGACGGCGATGCGTTGAAGCTGGAGGACGGCCGCCTCGTTGAGGTCAAGGCTGTGCCGGAAAGCCTTCTGGAGGTGCGTGCCGAGAACCCGCTGCGGCTGACGCGCCTCGCCTGGCATCTTGGCGGCCATCACGTTCCGGCTGAGATGGCGGCCGATGCTCTCTATGTCCCGAACGTTCCGGCGCTGGCCGAGCTGGTGCGCGGGCAGGGTTGTGCGATGACGCCGGTCGAGCGTCCGTTCCAGCCGGAGCCGGAGGTGCATCACCACGCTCATGGCGACGACTGCGGCTGCGGCCACGATCATCATCACCATGGCCATGACCACCATCATGGTCACGATCACGGCCATGAGCACCATCACGATCATGCGCATGAACACCACCATGCCCATGGCGAGGGCTGTGGTTGCGGGCATGACCACGATCATCACGGGCACGGCCACCATGATCACGGCCATGGCGCGGCGCATGGTCACAAGGGCCACTCGCACGATCATTGAGGGATCGCGCGATCCTCGTTGCGTAGGTCGGAGCGTTATGAGAAAGGCGGGCCGGTCGGCCCGCCTTTCTGCTTTCAGGCGTCGTAGCCCTTGACCTGCGCCAGTGCCGTCATGACGCCGCGCAGTTCCGCAAGCCCGCGCAGGCGGCCGACCGCCGGATAACCGGGGAAGCTGCCCTTGCCGACATCGTCGAGCAGTTCGTGGCCGTGGTCCGGCCGCATCGGAATGCGCCAAGCGGTAAGGCCGGCAGCCTTCCGGCGCTTCTCCTCCGCCAGCAGGGCGTCGACCAGTGAAACCATGTCGGTGTCGCCGGCGAGATGCTCGGCCTCCATGAAGGAGCCGTCGGGGTCCTTCGCGACATTGCGCAGATGCGCGAACCAGATCTTGTCGGCGAAGCGGCGCGCGATCTTCGGCACGTCGTTCTTCGGGTTGGCCCCGAGCGAGCCGGAGCACAGCGTCAGCCCGTTTGCCGGGGAATCGACCGCCCCGAGGATATAGGCGATATCCTCCTCGTCCGAGCAGATCCGCGGCAGGCCGAAGAGCGGCCGTGGCGGGTCGTCCGGGTGGATGCACATCCGGATCCCGACTTCCTCGGCCGTCGGGATGATGGCTTCGAGGAAGCGCTTCAGATTCGCGCGCAGCTTCTCATGCGTCATGCCGGCATAGCGCTCGAGGATGCGCGCGAGGCCGGGCAGGTCGTAGCGGTCGAAGGCGCCGGGCAGCCCCGCCATCACGCTCGACAGAAGCCGGTCGCGATCCGCCTGCGTCGCGTTGTCGAACCATGCCTTGGCCTTGTCCATCACCGCGGCGGGATGGCCCTCGTCGGCGCCCTTGCGCTTCAGCATGAAATGGTCGAGCGCGACATATTCGTGTAGGTTGAAGCGGAGTGCCGTGCCGCCGCCCGGCAGCTTGTGGGCGAGCTCGGTGCGGGTCCAGTCCAGCACCGGCATGAAGTTGTAGCAGATCACCTCCAGCCCACAGGCGGCGAGGTTGCGCATCGACTGGCGATAGTTCTCGAAGATGGTCTCGAGGTCGCCTTCGCCGATCTTGACGCTCTCGTGGATCGGCAGGCTCTCGACCACCTTCCATTCGAGGCCGAGGCTCTTGTCGCCGCGGATGATCGCCTGACGCTTCTGGATCTCCTCCACGCTCCAGACCACGCCATAGGGGATCTGGTGCAGCGAGTTGACGATGCCGGTCGCGCCAGCCTGCCTCGCCTGGGCGAGAGTCACGACATCGTCCGGCCCGAACCAGCGCCAGCATTGTTCCATGGTCTAATATCCTTCGAGAGATGTCGCTGTTCGGGGAGAGCGGAATTCAGGGGGTCTCGTGGGCGAGGCGGGAATCGTCGAACGCGTCCGCATGGTCTTTCGCGATCGTATCGATGGTCGCGAAGACGGTGCGTAGATGCGCGCGCATCGCGGCTTCGGCACCTTTCGCGTCGTGCTTGATGATGCAGGCCGCGATGATCTTGTGCTCGTTCAGGATCACTTCGGACCAGGAGGGCGTTTCGAGCGAAAGGCACCGCACCCTGTCCATCTGAGCCTTCATGCCTTCGATCATGCTCCAGACGGCGCGATGGCCGGCGATACGCGAGATTTCGGCATGGAAAACCTCGTCGAGGCGGAAGATTTCGGGCCTGTCCTGCCGCCGCACGGCGTCCGCCTGCTCCTTGACCTGCGCTTCGAGCCGGCGGCAATCGTCCTCGCCGATGCGCTGCGCGGCGAGGACTACGGTCCGGCATTCCAGCGTCTCGCGGACGAATTGACTGTCATGGACGGCGGCGAGGTCGATCGGCGCGACGAAGGTGCCGACCTGCGGCACCGCGACGAGGAAGCCCTCGTCGACCAGCCGCTTGAACGCCTCCCTGACGGGAGTGCGGCTGACGCCGAAGCGCAGCGCCATCCGCGCCTCGGACATCGACTCACGCGGCTTCAGCGCGCCGCTGATCACGTCGCTGCGCAGCACGCTGTAGATCTGATCCGTGCTATGACGGGCTGCAGGGTGGGCCATTGCCAAGCTCTCGACGACTAGTATACTAGGATACCGATCAACGGGGGGCTGCGTCAACTTGGCAGGTTCCGGGGATAGAAGGCCAGGGGTCGGATGGCGGCGGCCGAACCGGCACAAGACAAAAAATCGCTAAGAAGCGGGCATCCGCGTCTGGAGGAGAAACCATGGTTCAAGATAGGATCAACCGGCGCCACTTTCTCGGCGGCGTCGCCGGCCTCGGCGCTGTAGCGCATGCGCCCGGCGTTTTCGCGCAGCAGCCCAAGCAGCCGGCCTCGCCGGTCACGATCAGCGTGGTCGATGTCGGCGGGGCCCTGGCCCTGGTGCAGACCCCGCTGGAGAACTACCCCAAGATGAAGCCCAAGATGGCTTCGCGCATGGTCTTCACCAAGGCACCGGCTCCCGAGCTGCCGTCGAAGATCAAGGCCCAGCAGAGCGCCGGTCGTCTCGACATCGACCTCGTCATCGGCGGCCTCGACGTCCTGTCGGCCGGTATCGACCAGAAGCTGTGGGTGGAGTTGCTGCCGCACTTCGCTTCCGAGCTGCCGAAGCCGGAGGACATCTACCTCAAGCCTGCGCTCGCTATGCACAATCTCGGTTCGGGGCAGGGGATGGCGATGGTCTATTACCCCTCCGGTCCGCTGCTCGAGTATATGCCGGAGCGCGTCAAGCAGGTGCCGACCACCGCCGAAGAACTGCTGGCCTGGACCAAGCAGAACAAGAACCGCTTCTTCTACGGACGCCCGGCAAATTCCGGCCCCGGCCGCACCTGGATCATGGGGCTGCCCTACCTCCTTGGCGACAAGGATCCGAAGGATCCGGAGAAGGGCTGGGACAAGACCTGGGCCTATCTCAAGGAGCTCGGAGAGAACATCGACTATTACCCCGGTGGCACGGGGCAGACGATGAAGGAGCTCGGCGACGGCACGCGCGACATCATCATCAGCACGACTGGCTGGGACATCAATCCGCGCGTGCTGGGCATCGTGCCGAAGGAAGCCAAGATCCAGCCTCTGAAGGGCTTCCACTGGGTCACGGACGCCCAGTACATGATGATCCCGAAGGGTGTCTCGGACGAGAAGCTCGCCGTGCTGCTCGACCTGATCCGCCACATGCTGACGAAAGAGCAGCAGGCCTATACCTATGACGAGGGCTATTTCTATCCGGGCCCGGCGGTGAAGGATGTGCCGCTCTCCATGGCACCGGAAGCCAGCCGCAAGGCCATCGAGGAGTTCGGCCGGCCGGAATACGAAAAGCTGATCGCCGACAATCCGATGGAAGTCCCGCTCACCCCGGACAAGATGGTCATCGCCTTCCGCATCTGGGACGAGCAGGTCGGCGGCGCCAAGAAGAAATAGGACTGACCGGGCGGCGGCGGGCTTCGCGACCATGCCGGGGCCCGCCGCTCGCCGTCATTCGATCCAGCTCACACGATTCCGGAAGCCATGACCATCAACGCAGCCTCCTTCCGCGAGCTCAAGCTCGACCGCCTGAGCCGTGATTTCGGCAGCCACAACGCCCTCAAGGACGTGTCGCTGACGATCGGCAAGGGCGAATTCATCGCCCTTCTCGGCCCCTCGGGCTGCGGCAAGTCGACGACGCTGAACCTGATCGCAGGCCTGCTGCCGGCGACGGGCGGCGGCATCTGGCTCGATGACAAGCGCATCGATCCGTTGCGGCCCGAGGAGCGCGGCTTCGGCATGGTGTTCCAGAACTACGCCCTGTTCCCGCATATGACGGTGAACAAGAATATCGGCTTCGGCCTGAAGATGCGGGGAGTTCCCAAGGCCGAGATCGACAAGCGCGTCGCGGAAGCCGCCGCGCTGGTGCGCCTGCAGGGCCAGACCGAAAAATTGCCCGGCCAGCTCTCCGGTGGCCAGCAGCAGCGCGTCGCCATCGCGCGCGCCATCGTCGTCGAGCCCCCGCTGGTGCTGATGGACGAGCCGCTCTCCAACCTCGACGCCAAGCTGCGCCTCGAGATGCGCGCTGAGATCCGCCGCATCCACAACACGCTCGGCGCCACCACGATCTACGTCACCCACGATCAGGAGGAGGCGCTCTCGCTCGCCGATCGCATCGTCGTGCTGCGCGACGGCGTGGTCCGCCAGGTCGGTACGCCGGAGGATCTGTTCTCGCGACCGGACCATCTCGACGTCGCCGAGTTCATGGGGTTCCGCAACAAGGTGAGGGGCAAGGTCGCGACCGTTGCCGATGGCCGCGCCACGGTCGCGGTCGGCGATGCGCAGATCTCGGGGCGCACCCGCGATGCGGTCACCGCCGGCACGGAGGCGTGGCTCGCCATCCGTCCGGAGGATCTGCACCCGGTTGCGGCTGGCCAGCCCGGCCTCAAGGCCCAGGTCGTCTCGACCGAGTTCCGCGGCCGCGAATTCGTCGGCTTCGCTCGCATGGCCGATGGCACGGACCTTTCCTTCCTCGCCCATGACAAGCTGTCGACGGGCGAGACGGTGACGCTCGCCGCCGATCCCGATCGCGTCCTGGTCTATGGAGGCGCGGCGTGAGCTCGGACGCTTCCTCCATTCCGCTGAAGCAGCGGCTGGCGGCGCGTGGGCTCGATGGTCTCACGCTGCTCGTCGTGCCGGCCATCCTCTTCGTGCTGCTGCTGTTCATCTACCCGTTTCTCTACGGGCTCTTCCTCTCCTTCGAGCCGAAGGCGGGCGGCGTCTTCGCCAATTACCAGCGCTTCTTTTCCGACTCCTTCCTCTACGGGACGATCGGAACCACGCTCTGGCTGGCCTTGCCGGTCACGATCGTGACGTTGGCGCTGGCGATCCCGATCGCCTTCCGCGTCCGGCTGATGCGCAACCAGCGCCTGCTGACGACGATCCTGGTCATCCCGATCACGCTCGGCACCGTGCTCGTCGCCGAGGGCCTGCTGAACTATCTCGGCCCGCAGGGCTGGTTCAACCGGACCTTCATGACCCTCGGCATCATCTCCTCGCCGGTGAAGCTGCTCCATAACTACTGGGGTGTGATGCTCTCGCTGGTCATCACCGGCTTCCCCTTCACCTTCCTGCTGACGCTGTCTTATCTCTCCGGCATCGATCCGGCGCTGGAGCAGGCGGGCGCGACGCTGGGAGCGGGGCCGTGGGAGCGCTTCAAGCACATCCTCTTCCCGCTGCTGCTGCCGGGGCTCGCGATCACCTTCTGCCTCAGCTTCGTACAGGCCTTCTCGGTCTTCCCCTCGGCGGTGCTGCTCGGCGCGCCAGCTGGGCCGACCCGCGTCATCTCGATCGCGGCCTATCAGGCGGCATTCGAGGAATACGACTACTCGATGGCCTCGGCGGTCGCGATGATCATGGCGGTGGTACAGCTCGCCATCGTCGTCGCGGTGCTGGCGGCCCGCGGCCTGCTCTATCGCGGCCCGGCTGGCGGCGGAAAGGGCTGAGCCATGGTCAAGGACACCCGTCTCTCGACGAAGCTCTGGGCGGCCGCCAACTGGACGCTGATCGGCTTCTTCATCGTCAACCTCCTCGCGATGATCGCGACGGTGGTGACATCTTCCTTCGCCACGCGCTGGCTCGGCACCTGGCTGCCGGCCGGCTGGACGACGCGCTGGTATTCGGCCGCATGGTCGGAGTTCCAGCTCCATGACGTTCTGCTCGTCACCTTCCAGATCGTCTTTCTGGTGGTGGCCCTCTCGGGACTGATCGGTGTGCCGGCCGCCTATGCACTGGCGCGGCGGGACTTCCCGGGCAAGAAGCTCGTCATGCTGCTCTTCCTGCTGCCGCTGCTGGTGCCGCCGATCACCTTCGGCATTCCGCTGGCGACGGTGCTCTACCAGACCGGTTTCGCCGGCCAGATGTCGGGCGTCGTGCTGGCCAACCTCGTGCCGACAGTCCCCTTCGTCATCCTGGTGATGATCCCCTTCATCGAGCAGATCGACACCAAGATCGAGTCGGCGGCACGCGTCTTCGGCGCCAATACCTTCAAGCTGTTCGTGCATGTGCTGCTGCCGCTGCTCATGCCCGGCATCCTGGCGGCGCTGCTCCTGGTTCTGGTCAGGACGCTCGCCATGTTCGAATTGACCTTCCTCACGGCCGGCCCGACCAGCCAGACGCTCGTCGTCGCGCTCTACTATGCGGTCTTCGCCTCCGGCGTGCGCGCTGTGCAGTCGATCGACGCCATGGCGGTGATCTATATGATCACGACGCTGATCTGGCTGATCATAGCGCTGCGCTTCGTCAATCCGACGCAGATCGTCGCCCGCGCCAAGAAGTGAGGGCGGCCGGCGCCGGGTGTGCAATCCGGCGCCGGACTTGGGTAAGGGGAGCGGCCACGGTCCGCCGTTCCCGACCATGCGCTTCTCTGTTGCGCCGATGGAAGGGCGAGCCAGTTCGCGGCCATCCTCTCACACGGAGACCCGTAAACTCCGCTTCCAGGCGAGCTGTTTGCAGCTTGGCAATGCGCGTCGCTATGCCAAGGGTCTGATATCGACTTGATTTTCAGTCTGCTCGACGGGCAGTCGAACGTGCGCGCCGTCAGAACGAGCCAACCAGCGAGCCGAGCGTGATCACCGCCGCCAGCGCCACGAGGGCGCTCACGATCGCGGCCATGACGATGTCGAGATAGCCCTCCCGGTGGGTCGTCTCGCAAACGGCGAGCAGAGCCACGACGGCGCCGTTGTGAGGCAGGCTGTCGAGCGTGCCGGCCCGATCACGGCGACGCGATGCATCAGGGCCGGATCGATGCCCGATTGCGCGGCGATCTGCATATAGGTCGGCCCCAGCGCATCGAGCGCGATCGTCAATCCGCCGGAAGCCGAGCCGGTCAGCGCCGCCAGGACATTGGTCGCGACGGCGAGCGAGAGGAGCGGGCCGCCCTCGATCGACAGCACCCAGTTCTTGACGATCTCGAAGGAGGGCAGCGAAGCCACCACCGCCCCGAAGCCGACGAGGCTGGCGACGCTGAGGATCGGCAAGGCAGCGGTGTGAGCGCCGGCACCCATGGTCTCGCGCAGACCCGCGAGTCGTGAGCGATTGGCCACGACCAGCACCAGGACCGTGCTCGCGAGAGCCGTGATGACCGACCAGACACCGCCGACGGCTCCCAGCGACGTCGCCCCCATTGCGGCTCCTTCAGGAAGCCGGCGTCGAGGCGGGGCAGGACGGCGAAGGACATGAGCAGGTTGACCACGACGACGATCATCAGCGGCAGGGCCGCGATGGCCAGCGGCGGCGGCGTCGCCGCATGTTGGCCGCGCATCATTTCGGGGGGATCGAACTCGCGGGAAAGCGCCGCTCGCTCGCGGATGAGGTCGTCGTCCGCGACGCTGCCGGCGGCGACCTCGCTCGCGAAGCCGTAGCCCTCGTTGGCGGCGCGGGCGCGGGCCTCGGCGCGCTGCAGCCACCAGAGCCCGAAGCCCAGCATGATCGCGGAAGCAAGTATCCCGAGCCCGGGCGCGGCGAAGGGCGTGGTGCCGAAGAACGGCATCGGGATCGCGTTCTGGATGGCGGGCGTGCCGGGCATGGCCGACATGGTGAAGGTGGAGGTGCCCAGCGCGATCGCCGCGGGCATCAGCCGATGTGGAATGTCGGCCGCCTTGAACAGGGCATGCCCCATGGGAGTGAGCACGAAGAACGCGACGAACAGGCTGACGCGGCCATAGGTGACGACGGCGCCCGCCAGCACCACGGCCAGGATGGCGCGCCGCGTTCCGAGCCGGGTCGTCATCGCCTGCGCGATGACCTCGATCGAGCCGCTCGCCTCCATCAGTTTGCCGAACAGGGCGCCGAGCAGGAAGATGGGGAAGAACTGCGCCAGGAAATCGGCGGCGCTGCGCATGAAGATCTGTGTCCAGCTCGCCAGCATCGGCTCGCGCGCCAGCAAGGCGGCGAGGACGGCGCAGGCCGGTGCGAGCAGCAGGATGCCCCAGCCGCGATAGGCGAGGAAGATCAGCAGGCCGAGTGCGACGAGAATCCCGAGAAGCCCCATCGCTCAGACCTGTTCCAGGATGCTGTCGAGCAGGCTGCCGATATCGTAGGTCGAGCGTTGGCCGAGATCGCCGGCATGGCCGGCGAGGAATGCCTCGGTGCAGGCACGGCCTTCTTCGCGAAGCGTGGACGGGAACTTGCATTCCGCGTTCAGCTTCGACGATGCGTCGAGCTCGACCATCTGCTTCGTCGCGATGCGGTGGAGGCGCACATTCGACCACTGCTCGGCCCAGGAGACGTCGATGTCCCGGCCCGCCGCTGCGAAGAGGCGCTGGAACATGGCGACGCGCCCGTCGACCCGATCAGATTGCAGACCGGTGCGAAGATGGAGGGCTTCGAGACGCTCATGATCGTGAATTCATGATCGGCGTCTCCGACCGCGAATACATTGCCGTCCGTATCGACGACGCAGATTCCGAAGAGATGGGCCGGAACGCGGGCCAGAGCGGGATGGACTTGTGAAACCTGCCCCTCGGTCAGCGAGTTGAAGCGCTGATGGGCATCCTGCACCAACTGGCGGACTTGTTCGGCAGATGGGAGGCTGCCCGTTGAAACATACGCCTTCGTGCTGTCCGATAGATCTCGAGCCATGGATAACTCCAGAGAGGCTTCAAGGTCGAATACGATTTATTTGATTTAATTTCCGATGATAGAGTTATATTTATACTGATCAGGTATTTGTTTTCGTGGTGTTTTGAATTGTCAAGAGCGCATCGGGAAATGTTGTTCGCAGCAGCCGGGCAGCCAGGCAAGGGTATGCTCTCTTTCGGCGGTGAGGTTGGTTGCGAGGATTGATGGGGCGCCCACTGCCACTTCCTCAGAGTCGAGGAAAACGGCGGCGAGGAACTCTCGTTGCTGTCCATCCTCCATCGCCAAATTAGACCCGCAGACCCATCCCGACAACCTCCGGTTTGTCAGAACGCTCCTGCGAGAGCTGGCATCGTTTTTCGGCAGGGAGAGATTATGAATGCTTCTGGGCATCATGGGCTTGCCGAATGATGGCGCGGACCCCGCAAATCGCACAGCAGGCGGGATGAGCACGTCGCGTCGCTGCGCATAGTTGCCGCGCCTCGTGCGAAGGCAACCGGGCAGAGGCTCACGTCACCAGGCGACTTTTGGTTAGCTCGCCATCCTGTCGTATCTATGGAACCTATAGCGTTCCGGCGACATCGCATCCGACGACGTTTGCGCAGTCGTAGAAGAACAGCGCGCGGTCCGGAAACAGGGGACCCGCGAAAGACGAAGAACGACCGGGAGGAGGCCATGCAGCATCCTGAGCGGCGTCGGCATGCGGACAGGATCCATCTCGCCATCGAGGCCGGCGAGGCGGCGACCTCGGCGCTCGTCGCATCCTGGCGGCGCTCGGCCGCCCTGCATCGGCTCGATCCGGCCGAGCGCCGGCTGCCGCAGCGCCTCGGCGACCGCGACCTCGCCATCGCCCGGGAACGCATCGAGCCCTTGCTGAAGGCGGCGCAGACGAGCCTCGACAGGCTGTTCC
>JARYGW010000509.1:0-2631 GCA_033792295.1 Allobosea sp. | reverse complement strand
AGGCGACCGGGCCGGCCGCACGCGACGGGGCCGTGACGATCCTCTGGCGCTGGGCGCTGCTGATCTTTCAGGGCTTCCTCTTCAACCTTCTAATCAGCTTCCTTTCGATGGCGCTGGGGACGGCGGTCGGCGTGCTGTTCGGCATCGGCCAGGTTTCGCCATCCGCCGCCGTGCGGAAGCCGGCCTGGGCCGCGACGCAGTTCTTCCGCAACGCGCCCTGGCTCGTCCTGCTGTTCTACGCCATGTTCCTGCTGCCCTTCGAGATCAGGCTCGGTCCGGTCACCATCGCGTTTCCAGCCTGGATCAAGGCGATCATCGGGCTGGCGCTTCCGGTTGCGGCGAACGTCTCCGAGATCGTGCGCGGCGGCATCCGGTCGATCCCCTCGGGCCAATGGGAATCGGCCGAATCCCTGGCCTTCAGCCGCCTTCAGACGATGTGGATGATCATTCTGCCGCAGGCATTCAAGCGGATGATCCCGCCCTGGATGAACCTCTACGCCATACTGACCATGGCGACGACGCTGATCTCGGTGGTCGGCATCCAGGACGGGCTGACGGTGACGCGCGCCGCCCTCGTCGCCGAGAGCCGGCCGGAACTGATGCTGCCGATGTATCTGCTGCTCCTGCTGATGTTCTTCGCCTACTGCTACCCGATCGCACGCCTCACCATGGCGCTCGAACGCCGCTTCAACGTGAAGGGATGATCATGGTCGCCAAGCATGAACTCGGCGAGCCCGTCGTTGTCGTTGAAGGCGTTGCGAAGGCCGTCGGGGCCTTCGCGGGTCTGAAGGATGTCAGCTTCACGATCCGCCGCGGCGAGACCGTCTGCATCATCGGCCCGTCCGGCTCCGGGAAGTCGACGCTGCTGCGCTGCATCAACGCGCTGGTGCCGATCAGCAAGGGCTCGATCACGGTCGCCGGCCGGCAGGTCAACGATCCCGCGCTCGACAAGCTCGCTTTGCGTCGCGACGTCGGCATCGTCTTCCAGCAGTACAACCTGTTCCCGCACAAGAGCGCGCTGCAGAACGTGATGATGGCACCGATCCATGTGCTGAAGCAGAACTCAGCCGAGGTCGAGGAACGGGCCAAGCGCCTCCTGGCCAAGGTCGGCCTTTCGCATAAGCACGACGCCTATCCGGGCGAATTGTCCGGCGGCCAGCAGCAGCGCGTCGCCATCGCCCGGTCGTTGGCGATGAACCCGAAGGTCATGCTCTTCGACGAGGTCACCGCCGCGCTCGACCCCGAGACCAAGAAGGAGGTGCTCGTCACCATTCGCGATCTCGCCGCCGAGGGCATGACCTGTATCCTCGTCACCCACGAGATGGGTTTCGCCCGCGAAGTGGCCGATCACGTCTACTTCACCGATGGCGGCGTCATCGTCGAGCACGCCCCGCCGGCCGAATTCTTCGGCGCGCCACGCGAGGTACGCACCCGCGCCTTCCTCGAGCAGGTGCTCTGAGCGGGGATCGGGATGTCGCGCCCGGGCGAGCCAATGTCGCACACCGGCCGGCTCCGTCAGGCGCCGGCGCCGAGAATGAACGCAGCCCTTCGAAAGCGCAGCTCATGACCGTCCCGGCCTCCGACCCCAAATCCGTCACCGGCAAGCCGCTCGTCATCGCCGAGAATATCGACGTCCTCGTCGTCGGTGCCGGGCCGGCTGGTCTCGCGGCTGCGATCGGCGCGGCGGGGCGCGGCTTCAGCGTGCTGCTGGTCGACGAGAACCCGGTCCCGTTCAAGACGATGGGCGACGACGTTCCGCTGCATTTCGGCCAGGGCATGGCGGCGAATGCCCGCAACCGCAACGCCATGATGGAGGCCTTCGTCGCCTCCGAGCCGCGGATCGAGGAGGCTTTCGAGGCCGGTGTCGACCTCCGCCTCGGTACCGCCTGCTGGGGGCTCTACGCCAACGGTTCGGCGGTCGGCTGGATGCCGGGTCTCGTGGCCGGCCTCGCCGATGAGGAACGCAGCATCCTCGTACAGGCACAGCACGTCATCCTTGCCTGCGGGCGTCGCGACATGGGCCTCGGTTTCCCCGGTTGGGAGAAGCCCGGCGTGATGGGCGCCACCGCCGCGCTCAATCTCGCGACGCGCTATGGCGCCTTCGGCCCGCGCAAGGCCGCCGTCCTGGGTTCGAGCACCGAGGCGCTGACGACGGCGCTCGCCTTGCGCGAAGCGGGTGTCGCCATTGCGGCCGTCATCGAGCAGGCGGCCGCGCCAGTGGGGAACGGAGATCTGCTGACGAACCTGCGCGAGGGCGGTGCGGAAATCCTGACCGGCCATGTCGTGCGCGAAGCGACCGGTCGCGAGGCCGTCGAAGCGGCGATCGTCGCCCGGCTCGACGAAAAGGGCCACCCTGCCCCTGACGAACGCGCCATCGCCTGCGACGGTATCGTGCTGGCGGTCGGTGCGACGCCGGTCATCGATCTGATCGATGCGGCCGGTTGCAAGGTCGCGTTCCAGGCCAAGCGTGGCGGCTATGCTCCGGTGCTCGACGGAAGCCAGCGCACGAGCATCGCGAATGTTTATGCTGTGGGCGACTGCGCCGGCATCTGGGCGGCAAAGACCCGCGATCGCGCGATCGCCGAGGCGGAAGCCGCGTGCGCCGTCGCGGCGCTGGGAAATGATGCAGCT
>JARYGW010000508.1:0-2642 GCA_033792295.1 Allobosea sp. | reverse complement strand
CCCCGTTCGTCTCGTTCTTCACGAGCAAGTTCAAGAGCAATCCGGAAGCGCGGGCACGGATCGTTCGCAGCTCAGCCAATGACGATCTGGTCTGGCTGCATGTCCATTCGACCGAGCGGCCGGACGACCGCGGTCGCGCCATCGTCGACATCTTCAGGGTCAAGGACGGCAGGATCGTCGAGCACTGGGACGTGATCCAGCCGGTGCCGGAGAAGGCGGCCAACGGCAATACCATGTTCTGAACCGGCGTTCCGGAGCCGGCCGGTCGTTCGCGAGGATGGAAGCTGGGATGACGGATGGGGGCGCAGGTGCCGCCCTAATCCCCGGCGGCCTCGCGCCGCCGCAGCCAGCCGGAAGCGCGTTGCGCCAGCTTGAGCGCGGCGGGCGAGCTTTTGATGCGCCGTTTCAGCTCCCGCTTTGCCTGCGCGACCCTGACGAACAGCCGCCCCTTCAGCGTCAGCGGGAGGAAGCTGTCGACGAGGTCGTCGTGATCGTCGCAGAAGGTGGTCTTGTAGCGCGCTTCGCCGACGCCCAGGTCGAAGGTCGCGTAGCCCTCCGCGCATTTCAGGCGGATCAGGTCGGCCAGCAGCAGCTCTCCGGGGCTGGTCTTGACGGTCTCGCTCGTCATGTCGAAGGAGGTCGCCATGCCCGAGAACCGCGCGCCATGGACGGCGCCGACATAGGTCGCGACGCAAGTCCCTCCCAGGTCGAGCGTATAGAGCTCGACGACTGGCGGCTGGCCGCCCTCGCTGGAGGCCGCCGCAGTGAGGAAGGCGCGCATGGCGGGCTCCGCGAAGGGATCGGGCACGCCCATGCTGCGGAACCGTTCGGCCTTCTGGGCCAGAAAGACGTCGATCGCCCGCGCGATCTCGGTCGGCGCTCGGGCGCGGCTCAGGGTGGACGGGCCGAAATCGGCGAAGCGGCTGCGCTTGTTCTTGAGCTTCTTGCGGGCATGGCTGCTCATCGAGCGTTTCAGCGTCGCCTCGCCATTGCCCGCGATCAGCGCGAGCTTATAGGCCCGGCTCGGGCTGGGCCCGGCGGCGAGCAGTGCGGCGGGATTGGCGATGCCCTGCCATTGCGCCGGTTGGTTGACGAAGATCAGCGCGTCGAGGCCGCCGATGGCCCGGCCGATTTCGGTGAGCATCAGCGTGGCCGATCCGGCATCGAGGCTGGCGGCGAAGCCGGACGCATAGAGGCCCATATGGTAGTTGGCATGCTTGCCGCCGATGATTTCGGCGAAGCGGATGCCGCTGCGCCGGGTGATGACCAATGGCAGCAGCGCGCAGAGCACGCCTCCATCGTCCCGCAGCAGCGCATAGCGAAAAACCATGTCGTGCGCGGCGCCGACCGTCTCGACGAAGGGCCGGACCCAGCCATAGGCCTGATAGGGCGTAGCCAGCGCCTGCGCCTCGAAGCCGCGCCATTCGGCCTCGATCGCGGCGATATCCGTCTCGATCGCGATCGAAGCCCAGCCTCGGCCGCCGGAAAGCGATCGGCTTGCATCGCCCGGTCGGGCTTCCGGAATTCGCAGAGAAGCTGGCATGCTTCTTCGCCTCGCGAGCGGGACAGGACGCGCCTCCTTAACCCGGCATTGTGAACGGTTCGGTCAAGATCGGCGAGGCTCTAGCGCGATCATGCGATAGCGTTAATGCATCGGTCCGAAAAGTGGGGCGCGGCTTTCGGGAAAAGCCGATGCAGGAACAGGGAGCCACTGCATCGGTCCGATGCTGTGGCGGTTGCACGGACAGGCGATGAACGGGCGTCACAAGGCCATCGCGGCCGCATTCAGGATCATGGCGGCGACGGGCGCCGACCGCTGGAGCAAAAGCTTCGCGCAGGGCAGGGGCGTCATCCTGACCCTTCACCATGTCCGCCCGGCTGCGCCGCGTGGGTTCTCCCCCAATGCGCTGCTGGAGATCGTGCCGGACTTTCTCGATGCGGCGCTCGGCCTGATCCGCGCCGAGGGCTATGACCTCGTCTCCCTCGACGAGGCGGCCGCACGGCTGCAAAGCCCAAAGCGCAAGCGCTTCTTCGTCGCGCTGACCTTCGATGACGGCTACCGCGACACTATCGAGCATGCCTGGCCGGTGCTGGCGAAGCATGGCGCGCCCTGGACGCTGTTCGTCACGCCCGGCTTCGCCGACCGCTCCGCCCGGCTCTGGTGGCTGGAGCTCGAAGAGGCGATCCGCGCGCTGCCGCGCCTTGAGCTGGCACTGCCGACCGGTCGCTTCGCGGTGCGCACGGAAACCGATGCGGAGAAGAGCCGGGCCTTCGACAAGCTCTACTGGCGTCTGCGCAAGGGGCCGGAAGCGATTCTGTTGTCAGCGATTTCCGATCTGGCGCAGAAGGCCGGCATCGACCCCGTGACGCTGGTCGAGAGGGATTGCCTGCCCTGGGAGATGGTGCGGGCGCTTTCGGGTGCGCCCGGCGTCACCATCGGCGCCCATACGCTGACGCATCCGATGCTGGCGAAGCATGATGCCGAGACGGCGCGTCGCGAGATCGTCGAGAGCAAGGCCCGGCTTGAAGCGGAGCTCGACCTGCCCATCCGGCACTTCGCCTATCCGGTGGGCGATCCCGGTTCGGCCGGGGCGCGGGAATTCGCATTGGCGAAGGAGGCCCGCTTCGTTAGCGCGGTCACG
>JARYGW010000507.1:0-2667 GCA_033792295.1 Allobosea sp. | reverse complement strand
CTTCGCCGATGCCTTCGGCATGGCCGACCAGGTGCTCTATTCGGGCGTCGCCTGCATCACCGACCTGATGGTCCGTCCCGGCCTGATCAACCTCGACTTCGCCGACGTGCGCGCCGTGATGCGCGGCATGGGCAAGGCGATGATGGGCACCGGCGAGGCGCAGGGCGAGAAGCGCGCGCTGACCGCGGCCCAGGCCGCGATCAACAACCCGCTGCTCGACGACATCTCGATGAAGGGCGCGCGCGGCCTGCTGATCTCCATCACCGGCGGACGCGACATGAAGCTCTACGAGGTCGACGAGGCCGCCACCCGCATCCGCGAGGAGGTCGACTCCGAGGCCAACATCATCGTCGGCGCCACCTTCGACGAATCGCTGGAAGGCACAGTGCGCGTCTCGGTCGTCGCGACCGGCATCGACAAGCCGATCTCCCAGGTCGGCGAGGTCGACGAGACCGAGGCCCGCATCGCCCAGGTCGCCGAGCGCCTGAAGCAGGAAGCCCGCCTGCGTTCGACCGCTGCGCCGCAAGCCACCCGCCCGGCGCCGCAGCAGGCTTCGGCTCCGGCAATTGAGACGGCGCGCGTCACTCCGATGCCTGAGCCTGCTCCGGCCGCTCCGATGGCGCAGGGCATCCACATCGAGCCGGTCCAGCCGCGCCAGGTGATGGTCGCCGCCCCGGCGCCCGAGCCGATGGCTTCGGCCGAGCCGAGCCTGCATCTCGACGAGAGCTTCATTCCGCCAATGCCGGAGCGCGCCATGCGCCCGACCCGCATGCCGCGGATCGAGGACCTGCCGGTTCCGGGCCAGGCCCAGCTCCACGCCCAGCGCGGTGCCCAGCCCGTGCCGCAAGCGCCGAGCGCCGTCGAGCAGAAGCGCATGTCGCTGATGCAGCGCCTCGCCTCGGTCGGTTTCGGCCGCAAAGATGACGAGGCGGAGGCTCCGGCTTCCGCGCCCGTCCCGGTGCGTCAGGCCCCGGCGATGCCTCAGGCGGCGGCGCCGAGCGCCGCCCATGCCGAGTACATGCGCCGTCCGGCTCCGCAGCCGGCCTCGCGCCCGGCCCAGGGCCAGCTCGATCCGCATGGCCGCGCCGCGCCGGCTCGCAACAGCGAGGACGACCATCTGGAGATCCCGGCTTTCCTGCGCCGTCAGGCGAACTGAAGCCGGCCTCTTCACGGCATTGCAACAGGTCCCGCCGCGCCATCTGCGCGGCGGGATTTTGCTGTTAAAAAATCGTTATCTTTCAGCCTGTTATTGTCCTTCCGCGCGAGCTTTCCGACTGTAACACAGCGAAAGAAAGCGTGATTTTGAGCGGCTGCCGCGAGGGCTTATGTTGCGGCCGCATCAAGAGGATGGCCTACCGGATTCGGTTCCACGCCGCGTTCGGAGAAGTCGCCGCCGGCGGTTGCTGCACAAGCAGCGAAGATCGATCGCGGCGATCAGGATTGGATAGCGGAATGAATTTCGATCGGCAGACGACCCTGCGGGCTGCAGTGACCCTCACCGGGATCGGTGTGCATTCCGGCGCGCCTGCCAGCATCTGCCTCAAGCCCTCCAGCGCGAATTCCGGCGTCGTCTTCCTGCGGACGGGCATCGAGGGCATGCCGCCCCAGCTCATCCACGCCAAGCATACCAAGGTCAGCGCCACCGAGCTTTGCACCGTGATCGGTGATCGCGGCCCGGCTTCGGTCTCGACGATCGAGCACCTGATGTCGGCCTGCTCCGGCCTCGGCCTCGACAACGTGCTGATCGAGATCGACGGCCCCGAGATGCCGATCATGGACGGTAGCGCCATCGAGTTCGTCCGCGCCATCGAGGCGACCGGGATGACCACGCTCGCCGCGCCGCGCCGCTATCTCAAGGTGCTGCAGCCGGTCCGCATCGAGCAGGGCCGCGCCTTCGCCGAGCTGATGCCAGCCGCGCAGGGCTTCCGGCTCGATGTCGAGATCGATTTCGACACTGCCGTGATCGGCCGCCAGCGCAAGATCTTCGACGTCGAGGCCAAGGCCTATGCCAGCGAGATCTCGAAGGCGCGCACCTTCGGCTTCATGCGGGATGTCGAGCAGCTCTGGAAGGCGGGCTTCGCGCTCGGCGCCTCGCTCGAGAACACCGTCGCGATCGGCGAAGACAAGGTCATCAACCCCGAGGGCCTGCGCTACGGCGACGAATTCGTGCGCCACAAGGTGCTCGATGCGATCGGCGACCTCGCGCTTGCCGGCTACCCGATCATCGGCGAGTTCCGCTCCTATTGCGGCGGCCACCGCATGAACGTCCGCATTCTGGAAGCGCTTTTCGCCGACCGCGCCAATTTCGCGATCGTCGAGTCCGAGCCGGCCTTCGCCGTGCCCCGCGCCATGCAGATGGCCCCGGCCGCCTACGCCCCGGACGTGCACTGAACCTTGCTGCGATCGCGACGTCTTTCGGCTGGACAAGTTCCGGCCGGATGCTTTTTGCCTTCCAATCGCCGGGTTTCTGTCCGAGATGCCGCAGCAGCGCGGAATCGGGGCGTAACCGGCTTTCGGCAGTGGCGCGGGCAGGGCGTCTGAGGTAAGGCATGCTTCCCGCAAGCCAGAGCATAAGGGACGGATTCCCGAATCCGGCTCCTGGGACGAGCGACAAGAGGACGGACGACGTGAGCGTGACGCGGCAAAGCCTTCCGGCAATCCATCGCG
>JARYGW010000506.1:0-2679 GCA_033792295.1 Allobosea sp. | reverse complement strand
ATAGCCCGGCAGATCGCCATCGGCGGTCGGGATCTTCACCTCGCCAGCGACGAGTCCCTTGCTGTCGGTGGTGATCGTCTGGCCGTGGACGACCGTCGTCGCGAGCGTGAAGCCACTGATCAGGCCGGTCATCACGAAGCCTCGCCGCGAGAACGGCTCGCTGACCAGCCCATCGAGCCCTTCGAGTGCTTCCCTTGCAGCAGTCTTGGTCGATGCGGACATGACAGGCTCCCTGGCTGGAAGCGCGGAGACTGCGGTGACAAGACGGCTCTGCCAAGCGCCGGCACGCCACCATCACGGTCACAGTGGCGTGATCGCTTGCCTGCTACGTCATCGCGCGGCAGGTTGCCGGCAAGCGATCGGGAGACCACGGATGCCGCAGTCGGAGACAAGCGCTTCGCAGCTCATCGGTGAACGGATCGCCGAACTCGGCGACTGGCGTGGGGCGACACTCGCGCGGCTGCGCGGGCTGATCCAGCAGTCGCTGCCCGATGTCATCGAGGAGTGGAAATGGCGCGGCGTGCCCGTCTGGTCGCGGGACGGCATCATCTGCACCGGCGAAACCTACAAGAGCCTGGTGAAGCTGACTTTCGCCAAGGGAGCCGCGCTGGACGACCCGACGGGCTTGTTCAACGCCAGCCTCGAAGGCAACGCGAGACGCGCCATCGATATCCGCGAGAGCGAGATGATCGACGCGGAAGCGTTCCAAGCTTTGATCCGCGCGGCCGCCGCCCTCAATGCGTCGTCGCGCTCCCGCAAATAGGAACGGGACCCCGCTGGCGCTCCGGCTGCTACTACATCCGGAAGACACCGAACTTCGTCTCGGGCACATCGGCATTGAGCGTCGCCGAGAAGGCGAGCGCCAGCACGCGCCGCGTCTCGGAGGGCAGGATGATGCCGTCGTCCCAAAGCCGTGCCGTCGCGAAATAGGGCGAGCCCTCCTCCTCGTACCTGCTGCGGATCGGCGCCTTGAAGGCCTCCTCCTCCGCCGCGGGCCAGCTCTTGCCCTCGGCCTCGATATTGTCGCGGCGCACGGTCGCCAGCACGCTCGCCGCCTGCTCTCCGCCCATCACCGAGATCCGCGAATTCGGCCAGGTGAACAGGAAGCGCGGCGAATAAGCCCGGCCGCACATGCCGTAGTTGCCGGCGCCGAAGGAGCCGCCGACCAGCACCGTGATCTTCGGCACCCGCGCCGAGGCCACCGCCGTGACGAGCTTGGCGCCGTCCTTGGCGATGCCGCGCGTCTCGACATCGCGGCCGACCATGAAGCCGGTGATGTTCTGCAGGAAGAGCAGCGGAATCCGGCGCTGGCAGCAGAGCTCGATGAAATGCGCCCCCTTCAGCGCGCTTTCCGAGAACAGGATGCCGTTATTGGCAATGATGCCGACGGGAATGCCGTGGATGCGGGCGAAACCGGTCACCAGCGTCGTGCCGTAGAGCTTCTTGAACTCGTCGAACTCCGAGCCGTCGACGAGCCGGGCGATCACCTCGCGGATGTCGTACTGCTTCTTGAGATCGGTCGGCACGACGGCTTCGAGTTCGGCGGGGTCGTAGAGCGGTTCGACCGGCTCGGCGATGTCGATATCGGGCCGCTTCACGCTGTTGAGATTGCCGGCGATGCGCCGGGCGATGGCGAGCGCATGCGTATCGTCGCCGGCATAGTGATCGGCGACGCCGGAGAGCCTGGCATGGACATCGGCGCCGCCGAGATCCTCGGCCGAGACGACCTCGCCGGTCGCCGCCTTCACCAGCGGCGGTCCGCCCAGGAAGATCGTGCCCTGCTTCCTGACGATGATGGTCTCGTCCGACATGGCCGGCACATAGGCGCCGCCAGCCGTGCAGGACCCCATCACCACCGCGACCTGCGGGATGCCTTCGGCCGAGAGCGTCGCCTGATTGTAGAAGATGCGGCCGAAATGCTCGCGGTCGGGGAAGACTTCGGTCTGGTGCGGCAGGTTCGCGCCGCCGGAATCGACGAGATAGATGCAGGGCAAGCGATTCTCGCGCGCGATTTCCTGGGCGCGCAGATGCTTCTTCACCGTCATCGGATAGTAGGTGCCGCCTTTGATCGTCGCGTCGTTGCAGACGATCATGCATTCGCGCCCCGCGACACGGCCGATGCCGGCGATCATGCCGGCGGCATGGACGTCGCCCTCATACATGCCGAAGGCTGCCAGCGAGCCGATCTCGAGGAAGGGCGAACCCGGATCGGTCAGGCGCAGGACGCGTTCCCGGGGAAGGAGCTTGCCGCGCGCGGTATGGCGCTCCCGCGATTTGGCGCTGCCACCGAGTGCCGCGGTCGCGCGATGCTCCTGCAACTCCTGCCGCAACGCGGCCCAGGCCTCCGCATTGGCGCGTGTCTCGGCCGAATTCAGATCGATCTTGCTTTCGATGACCCGCACGGGCGCGCTCCCTCCAGCATCGGATTGAAAAGCGGAAACCGCTTTTCAATGCGACAACACAGCTAGGCGACAATCCTTTGTCCGAGGTTATGGCGCGCCGCCATCCAAACGCCAACCGGCAGGACGCCCCCTCGCAAATCCGCATCGATGCACGGAGAGACCGCCCATCAGGCCGGAACCGTCGGCCCGAAGATGCGCTCGAACGCCTCGCGCAGCACCGAATCGGCCTCCGGCATCGTCACCGGCAGGCCGAGATCGACCAGCGAGGTCACGCCAT
>JARYGW010000505.1:0-2681 GCA_033792295.1 Allobosea sp. | reverse complement strand
CCGCCCCACCCGGCTGGTCGCCACCGCCGCCTCCGCAAGGCGACGATTTCGCCTGGGCACCCTTGCAGCCTGCAGCCATTCCGCAGCCCGAGCCGATGCCGCCGATCCCCACGCCGCGCCGACCGACGCCGAGCAGCCCGGCGGCCGCGAGCCCCTGGGATGAACCCGCAACGGCCGGGCCGGACCCCGAGGCTGCGCCGGACCGGACAGCGCCTGAGCCTGAGCCGGGGCCCGCCCGTGCTTTCGCGCCGGACCCCGTTCCTTCGCGCGGCCCCGCTCCGATCTCGACGGGCGAGTTCATGCAGCGCTTCGCCAAGGGCGCCGGCGTCTCGCCACAATCGTTGTCGACGCAGGACCCTGGCGCCTTCGCCGAACAGCTCGGCGGGCTGATGCGGCTGATCGCGGAGGAGTTGAAGGCGCTGCTCGCCGCCCGTGCCGAGAGCAAGCGCATCGCCCGTAGCACCAGCCAGACGATGATCCAGGCGCAGGACAACAACCCGCTGAAGTTCTCGCCGACGGTGGACGACGCGCTGCAATTGATCTTCGGCCAGCCGCGCAGCGGCTATCTCGATGCCAAGCGCGCCTTCGACGAAAGCTTCCGCGATCTCAAGGCCCACCAGATCAAGACCTATTCGGCCATGCAGCATGCGCTGCGCATGCTGGTCGAGGATCTCGATCCCCAGGCGATCGCCGAAGCGACCGCACCGGAAGGCGGCATCAGCGGGCTGATCGGCTCACGCAAGGCGAAGATGTGGGAGACCTATGCCGCGCGCTGGGAAGCGAAGACCGCACCCTATGAGAACGGGCTGGTCGACGCCTTCATGATCTACTTCGCCGAGTGCTACGACCGCGGCGGCAGGTAGCGCTGCCGCATTTGACCGCCCCCGCAATGGCGGCGGTCTCGCGAATGGCGACGGTTATCGCTTGGCCGCGACCGCGGTGATCTCGATGCCGTAGCCGGGCGAGGCCAGCTTCGCCTCGACGGTGGCGCGCGCCGGCGCGTGGCCCTTCGCCACCCACTTGTCCCAGACCGCGTTCATCTCGCCGATCTTGCCGATATCCGTCAGGAAGATCTGGACGCTCAGGATGCGCTCCTTGCTGCTGCCGGCCTCAGCGAGCGTTTCCTCCAGCAGAGCCAGCACCTCCTCGGTCTGCTCGGACAGGGAACGCCCTTCCGTCTTCTCCGGAACATGGCCGGCGAGGAAGACGATGCCGTTGAAGATGGCGGCGTCGCACCAGCGGGCGGTCAGCCCGATGCGTTCGATGGTCATGGCAGGTCCTTCGGCGTTGAAATGGCCGCGCCCGGCATGGCCGCCAGACTCGCCACGGTCAAGCCTGGAGAACCGCGCAGCATCTCCTCCACGCCGGAACCTCGAAAGGAAAAGCGATTCGATAGCAGCGACTTCCATTGTTTTCTTGAATCAACCCGGCATCATCCGCCGATGATCACCGTCGGCAGCCCCATGGCGATCTTGTTCGGCGGTCCCAGCGCCTCGAGGATGGTGTCGCCCATCCGGCAGGCCGGCAGGTTGTTGATCAGCACCGTCTGCGAACCATCGATGACGACGCCGAGGCCGTGAGGCACGGGAGGCGGCACGGGCGTCAGGCAATTGTGAATGTCGGCCCCCGCAGAGGCTCCGGCAATCATCGCGCCCATACTGGCGGAGACCGCGTTCTTCGTCGCAATCTCGGCCGCGAGGGCAGCAGGCGCGCCGGGCGTACCGGCTGCGGCGAGCGTCGCGGCTTCGGCCGCTTGGACGGCCGCGTCAGCGGATGCCTTCGCCGACTGGATCGCCGCGGCCGCCGCGGCCGGCACTCCGCGCCAGGCCGGCAGGCTGCCGATCAACACATTGGCGCTTCCCGGCCCGGGCTGCAGGACCGGCGGCAGCGGGTGGATCACCGGATCGGTAACGCGTGCGGCGGGCCCTTTCGGCATGGCCGGCTCCCGTGCTCGAACGGATTCGTCTCCCGAAGGACTGCGCCGAAAATCGGCCCGCCGCATCCTTCAAGTCAATGACGGCGCCCCGCGCGCGAAGGGCTAGCATTTCGTTTGGTGACGCTGGGGCACGTCCCGGATAAGCTCACCGTGCCTGCCTTCGAGTGAGCGAGACCGGTATGTCGTGGTACAGCAAGGTCGTCTGGTCGGAAGGGCTTTTCCTCAGGCCGCATCACTTCCAGCAGAACGATCGCTATCTCGAGAACCTGCTGGAAAGCCGCGTCAGAAACGTGACCCCTTATCCATGGGGTTTCTCGGTGCTGGAGATCGACCGCGACCTCGCCCAGCAGAGCCGCATCGGCCTGCGCCGCGCCGTCGGGGTGATGCCGGACGGCACGCCTTTCGCGCTGCCTGACAACAGCCCGCTGCCGGCGGCGATCGAGGTGCCGGAGAATGCCGCGGGCCAGATCGTCTGGCTCTCGCTGCCGCTCGCCGCCGCCAATACGCGGGAGGTCGAGGACACGCTGAGCGGCTCGGCCAGCCGTTATGTCCCGGCGAGCGAGATGCTGATCGATTCCACGGCCTCCCTGCGGACGGAAGAAGAGATCGACGTCGCCCACCCGCGCCTGACGCTGGAGCTGCGCAAGACCTCGAAGGCCGGCTATGTCGGCCTCGCGCTCGGCCGCATTCTCGAAGTGCGCGACCGCGCGATCCTCTTCGACGAGAAATTCGCCCCCCCGGTACT
>JARYGW010000504.1:0-2690 GCA_033792295.1 Allobosea sp. | reverse complement strand
CACGCCGGTCCTGCCACGGCAACGGGTGAAGGATACCCGTGCCGCGCTCGTGGAGCACTTCAAGGAAGGCCACTTCGTCCATCCTGCGGCGCTCTTTGCACCGGACCCCGCGAAGCTTGCCGACTGGCTGACCTCTGGCGCCAGCGCCGCGGATGACGCCGATGATTCCGACGAGGCGGACGAGGGAATCGACGGCAGCCCCGACGACGCGTCCGACCAGGACGTCGGGGCCTTCAGGGAAGCCGCCGAATAAGACGCGCCTCCTCTTTCTGAACGACTGCCGCCGCCGGCCACGCCGGCGGCGGTTCTGTTCTCACAACCCGCGCAACCACGGAGGACACGATGTCCGCGCACACGATTTTCGACAATGCATCCATCGGCTCGCTCGTTGCATGGTCCGACCAAACCCCGCAGCCGCCGGTCCGCTTCAGCAAGAAGCTCGCCACCTGGCAGACCAACAACAGCAAAGGCCGCCTGATCCGTAAGCAGGGCGATCGCGGCATCGGCAATGTCACGCTGGCGGCGTGCTTCACGCTGCATGAGGCCGATTTCGGCGCCGGCGGCGTCATCGCCATCCGTGTCCATCGGACGTTCTCGCTGGATTCGAAACTTCACTTCACCATCATCGAAAGCCCGGCCATCGGCTCCGTCCGCGTGTTCGACCGCGCAGGTGACAACGCCGAGCTCGTCTACCTCGCCACGAACGAGGCGGATGCGAAGGAATGGCTGACGCGGCACGGATATCCGAACGCCGTGCTCGAGGAAGTGACGGCCGATGAAGTCGGCGCCGATATCATCGAAGGGAGGGCAGCATGACCGCTCCTCTCCCATCCGAAACTCCGACCAGCCCGCCTCCGACATTTCCGGAGGTCGAGTTCGGCCGGTGCGCCGACGGATTTCCGGTTGCCCGGGTCGCCGACACGGCGTTCGCGATGCTGCCGGGCCACAATGGCCGCTATTATCTGGCGAGCGGGTGGCGGATTGCCCGTCCGCTTGCGGAATGGCAACGCGCCGATTTCTACGGCCATTCGGGCGAACTCGCCGATGAAGACGCTTTCCGCGCCAGGGTCTCCGAGAATGCCGAGCATCAGCGCGAGCGCAAGGCGCTCCGGCGCGTCGAAATCCATTCGCGCGCACATACACCTTGGGGCACGTCACAGGGCGCTACCCTTTATGCCGAAGGTGTCGAGTGTCATTCGACCGCCGGCCACGGCGGCTTCAAGCTCTCGGCCACCCGCAACCGCAATGTCCATCCGATGCTGCGGTCAAAAGGCGGCTGGTACGAGGAAGATGCCGAATGGGCGATCGTGGCGATCACCTTCCCGCATCTCTTCACTGCGTTCGAGCGCCGCTGCGCCGAGCGGACGATTAAGGATAGCTGGCCCGACGCATGGGAGGCCATCTTCGGCACGATCCTGCAGCCCGGCGAATCTTACGAAAAAGATCGCCGCGCATTCGAGGCGGCCCACGCCGCCGATTGGATCGTGATCTCGGCGATCACGTCGAAGCATGAAAAAGGTTTCGTCGAATGTGTCGCCACGCTCGGCGGAAAACGCATAGGAGCCGCGGAAGAACGCCGTTTCCTCGTCCCCTCTGGGGAATATGACGTCGGCCGCTTCGGCTTCGTGATCGATCCCGATCGGCATCAAATCTATGGCGGCCCATCGGACTTCGTCGAATGGCAGGCCGGGAGGCTCATATGAGCACTCCCGTTGATCGCCTCGTGCTGCTTCATCGCATGGAGGAATCGCGCAGGCAGACACAGCGCCAGCTCGATATGATCGAGCGGCAGATCACGCGGCGGATGACAGCCTTCATCCCGCAGTTGAAGCCGCAACATGCCGGCTATCGCCGCGGCAAGGCTCCGAACCCCAGCGCTTTCCTCGAACGCTATCGGGCGCATCTTGCCGCGATCTCGGCCGAGCGTCAGCCGGAGATCGATGCCCTCGCGCGGAAGCTCGCACGCCAGGACGCCGCCATTGCGACGTTCCGCCGGCGCCAAGGCCTTCTCGCCGACAGTGTCGTCAGCGCAGTGGCGTGCGACGCAAGCCCGCGCCGTCACGATGCCGGCACCGCAGCGCAGAGCGGTGACCGGAAGGAGCGCCACCATGGATGACGCAATGCGCCCGGCGCTCGAACGGTTGCTCGACGTCGCGAGGAGCGATACCGGCCAGTCCCGAAGGGTCGCCAACTTCATCCTCGCCTGGTGGAATGCCGGCAGCCTCGGCGGTTTCGACCTGTCCGACATCTTCGCGGTCGATCGCGACATTGCCCGCGCCATGGCGACTGTCGTCGCCCATCTCGCCGAATCTGCGGCCGCAGAATATCCCGAAGCCTATCGGGCGGAGGTCGAGAACCTTATCAAGCTCTGGCGGCCAGAGCATTGGACACGTTCCGGCGGCACCTGACACGGATGGCGCCATCTTTACTGCCGTCGACCTGGGCTGTCGGAGGCCCGGCGAAAGGTCATCGCGCATCCTTGCCGATTCGGTTTCGGTTTCATCGTTCCGGCCGCCGGACCTCCCCTCGGGTTTGTTGCGCTCGTAAACCGGCGGCCGGTCGCTTCAAGGCCGCTATCGCGCCGCGTTGCGGCCGGAGCCGCCGATCTCGGCAGAGCGGGCCCGCGCGCCGCGCGAGGGCTGAAAGCCCTGCTTGCGCGCAAACCCGCTCCGCTCGATCCGGCCGCCCCG
>JARYGW010000503.1:0-2699 GCA_033792295.1 Allobosea sp. | reverse complement strand
AAGCCAGATGCTCACCGATATCGCGGTATGAACCGCCCCTCGGCAACTCGGCGCGAACACTGCGTAGAGAAACGCGCTCCGACTTGCCCCTGATATGGTCGGCGGCGGTCCAGACTTGCTGACGAGTAGGCATGGTCGGGCTCCTTCGCACCGACCTTGGGCCAATAAACATGAAAACGGCGTCAAAAATCTCGCGCGCCGATGGCGTTAACTTTCTCGTAAGGACTTACGCATATATACCGTATCTATAGTGACCTACCGCCTGCCGATGGTCTGACCTGCCAGCCAGGCCATCACCCCGGCCAAGATCACATCCTGGGGCCAACCCGCGCGGTTGGCACGCAAGAGGAGTGATCGAAGCGAGTGATCGAGCACCTGGGCGGCCTCCGCAGCCGCGGCTTCATTTGAAGCCCAGACCTGCGTGGTCGGAGGTTCGATCGCCTGCTGGACCATGGCGTTCAGAAGCGGCACAAGAAAGTCGGGGGGCCCGACGCGTGCCCAATTCTGCACCGTTCGAACGTGCAAGCAGTGCTCGCGCGCAAAGCCGGACTGCGAATAGCCCAGCCGCGCGAGTGCCTTTTTGAAGGCCTCTCCGTCCATCCAACCACTCGTTGCGTGCGTCGAGCATTGAGGTGCTGTCAGCCGCTTCAGCGCCAACACCCCCGCTTCAGCAAAACAGTGCAAGCGGCTTCGTTAATGAGGCGTTGAAGGACTAAAGGCCGTTGGGGCCTAGGATTACGCATTTGATTCATAAATTGCACCTGATTTTCGTAGCTCATCAGTGTGCGTGAGTACGGCCCGCCCGTGTCGGCGCCCGTCAAGCTACGTCTTCCCGCTGTGTCTACGCCCCCCAAACAGCGAGGCGCGCCGACCGTGCATCGCTTTCGCTCACCCAAAACAGGAGTTCGATCGTGAGTCGTTATTCCGATGCCTTCGAGAAGGCCCTTACCCTCAAACGCCTCGACCAGCTGACGCGCTTGACGGAAGATCTTTACGGCGTGGTCCACGGCATGGCGTGGATCGACGACGCGATTGCGAAGGCACCTCTTCTCGACACCTACCGCTTCGTCCGCCGGCCAACGCTCTGCCTGGGGGCCGGCGATCCATCCGCCTCTCAGGTCTTCATGCTGGATCCCCAAAAGCGCTGGGTCCGGACCCTCTCGCGGTTCTATCGACTTGCCCCGTTCACTGTCAGCTGGCCGTACTCGGGAGGAGGGCAATGAAGTTCCGCGGAACCAAGGCCGCCGGCTCCTTTGATTGCACCAAGGAAGGCTGCTTCGAACTCCTGGTCACAATGGAGGCTGACCCCTGCACCCTGAGCTACGGGGAATTCAGCTTCGAAAGCGAGCTCCCTCCCGACCAAGCCGCCGAGTTCACCGACGTCCCCGCCTTTCTCCTGCGACACCGCATCGGATTATTCGTGGTCTGCGCCGAATCTGCGGGTCTCGATCGCTCGCCGATGTACCGTGCCGCCTGGGAAAAGCTGGACGTGATCCTCGCCCGCCGTGGCATCTGGCTGCTTTCCACCACGCGCGTGGAGCTGCGCCGCGAGCCGCAATGGAGCAATGTCCTCCAGATCGCCCGCTGCGCCAATGCCGACATAACCAGCGAGGACCTCGAAAGCGTCACCAGTCATCTCGCCAATGTCGGCCGCGCCACCCTGCGCAGATGCATGACATTCTGCGAGTCCAGCTCCGATAGCTTTGACGCTATCCTCCGCCTTGTCGTCGCCGGCATCATCTTCCTCGACCCAGCCGACGACATCTCCCCAAGCACCACCGTCCGACTGAGCCCGCCCGACACCATGTCGATCGACTGGCTCCCCGCGCAGCAACAACTGCATCTCAGGTAGCGATAGCCAATACCGGCTACCTCGCGACTCCGGATCCGACCCCAGACTCCCAATAAGTCCCTCCCGTCGGCTTCACCTCCCGCGCCAGCCCTGAGCCATCGATTTCGCGTCCACGCTGACGCCCGGCTCGCGCGCGCCTTCCCTCAAGATCAGCCCCAGGATAGCGTCATGTTGCATAGTTCACTCTGGAATCTGCGACCGGGACCGCGCGCCCGGACAATTCATCTGGTCCTCGAAAGTCGCGATCCCATCGGCCCCTCGATCCGTAGATTGGGCAACTCGGATTGCGTCGTTGTGACCTTTCCCCGAGATGCCCTGCGCCGGGTCGCGACCTGGCCCGAGCTGGATCGCGGAGGAGTCTACCTGCTGATTGCACCGGCCTCCGGCGATCATGCGCTCAGGGTCTATGTCGGCGAGGCTCGCAACCTTCTAAACCGCCTGGACGGCCATGAGCGCGACCGGACCGACCCCAGGTACATCCAGATCGCCACCATCACCAGCGCCGACGATCAGCTTCGCGAGGACGTGGCGACTTATGTCGAGCAACGGCTGATCTGGATCCTGCAGCAGAGCGGCATCGTCGACGTCGAAAATCGCTGCCCCGCCTATCCTCCTCTGCCCGTCGATGTCTGTATCGTCGCCGAGCGCTTCCTGCGCGATGCGCTCCTCTTGCTTGGTCCCGTGGAGCCCCTAGCCGGGATGGTCGCGGCGACCGTCGCGACACAGGAGCGACTCCGCCAGTTCGGTGGCAAGCAGGGACCACAACCCATCGCCCCATTGGCGGGCGACCAACTCTACGAATTGAAGCGGGACAACTGTCACGCATTCGCGATCAAGTCGCCCGACC
>JARYGW010000502.1:0-2705 GCA_033792295.1 Allobosea sp. | reverse complement strand
GATCGGCTTCGTCGAGACCCCGGCGAGCGTGGTGGTGAAATCGCGCATCGACAGCCAGATCGTCGCCCAGCACGTCAGCGACGGACAGTTCGTCAAGGCCGGGGACCCGCTCTTCACCCTGGACGACCGCGACGTTAAGGCCCAGATCGCCAAGGACGAGGCGATGCTGGCGAAGGACGAGGCGACGCATACGCGCAATGTCGCCGATCTCGACCGCTACAAGCAGCTCTTCTCCCGCAATGCGGGCACGCAGGCGCAGGTCGACCAGGCGACGGCCGACGAGAAGAGCTCCGCCGCCTCGATCCAGGCTGATCACGCAACGCTCGACGCCGACAGGCTGAAGCTGAGCTACACCCGTATCCTCGCCCCCATCGACGGCCGTATCGGCGCGGTCACGGTGACACCGGGCAATCTCGTGAGTGCCAACAGCAACAACAGCAGCACCGGCCTGCTGACGATCACCCAGATGAAGCCGCTGCGCGTCTCCTTCGCGATGCCGGAAAGCGAGCTGCCGACGCTGCAGGGCGCTCTCCATTCGGCCGATCCGGCCGTGGTCAAGGCGCGCATCCCGCAATCGCCCGACCAGCCCGCCGAGGGCAAACTCAACTTCGTCGATTCGAATGTCGACATCACCTCGGGCACGATCACGGCCAAGGCTTCCTTCGCCAATGACGATTTGCGCCTCTGGCCGGGGCAATATGTCGATGTCGAGTTCATTCCTGATACGCTGCGGGGCGTCACCGTCATCCCGACGGTCGCGGTGCAGACGGGGCAGAAGGGGCCCTATGTCTTCGTCGCCAAGGCGGATTCGACCGTCGACCTGCGCCAGATCAAGGTCGCGCTCAGCGACGGCGGCAAGACGGCGGTGACCGAGGGCGTCGCTCCGGGCGAGCGGGTCGTCACGGACGGCCAGATGCGCCTGAAGCAGGGCGCGAAGGTGCGTGAGCGCGAGGTCACCGGCGAGAAGCCGCCCCAGGGCACGCCGGTCGCGGAGGGAGCACGCTCGTGAACGTCTCGTCCTTCTGCATCAGGCACCCGGTCGCGACCATTCTGATGTCGGTCGCGCTGGTGCTGGCCGGGACGTTCGCCTATCGCTTCCTGCCGGTAGCGGCGCTGCCGCGCGCCGAGTTCCCGGTCGTCAACGTCTCGGCCCAGCTCCCCGGCGCCTCGCCCGACACCATGGCGACCTCGGTGGCGACGCCGCTGATCAAGCAGTTCGCGACGATCGCCGGCATCGATTCCATCTCGACCACCAATGCGCAGGGATCGACCTCGATCGCGATCCAGTTCGTGCTGAACCGCGATATCGACGCGGCCGCGGCCGACGTGCAGGCGGCGATCACCCGCACGCAGAAGCAGCTCCCGATCGAGATGACGACGCCGCCGAGCTACCGCAAGGTGAACCCGGCCGATGCTCCGATCATCCTGATGGCGCTGAAGAGCGAGGTCATCCCTCTCTCCGATCTCGACGCCTTCGCCCAGCAGGTGATTTCGCCGGCGCTCTCGACCGTCGACGGCGTCGCGCAGGTGCTGATCTTCGGCAGCCAGAAATATGCGGTGCGCATCCAGATCGATCCGACTGCGCTCGCGGCGCGCGGCATCGGCCTCGACGAGTTGCAGGCCGCCATCACCGCGACCAATGCCAACACGCCGGTCGGCACCATTCAGAACAGCGCGCAGCAACTCACCATCGAGGCGCATACCCAGCTCGCCAACGCGACGCAGTTCGCCAACGTCATCATCACCACCCGCTCGGGCAAGCCGGTGCGCCTCGGCGACGTCGCCAAGGTGATCGACTCGGTCGAGAACACCCAGACCCGCAGCCAGTACGACGGCATCCCGGCCATCGTGCTCGCCGTGCAGCGCCAGCCTGACGCCAACACCGTCGAGGTGGTCGATCGCGTCCGGGCGATGATCCCGGCCTTCGAGGAGCAGTTGCCGGCGGCCGCCTCGCTCTCGCTGCTGAACGATCGCTCGACCTCGATCCGCCAGGCGGTGGACGATGTGCAGTTCACCTTGCTGCTCACCGTGGCGCTCGTCGTCATGGTGATCTTCGTCTTCCTGCGCCGCGTCGCCGCGACTTTCATCCCGGCGGTCGCAGTGCCGATCTCGGTCATCGCCACGCTGGCGGCGATGTACGGCTTCGGCTTCTCGATCGACAACATCTCGCTGCTGGGGCTCACGCTGTCCGTCGGCCTCGTCGTCGACGACGCCATCGTCATGCTGGAGAACATCGTCCGCCACATGGAGGAGGATGGGCTCAACGCCTTCGACGCGGCGCTGAAGGGCGCCGGCGAGATCGGCTTCACCATCATCTCGATCTCGCTCTCGCTGGTTGCGGTTTTCATTCCGGTCCTGCTGATGGGCGGTGTCATCGGCCGCATCTTCAACGAGTTCGCGGTGGTGGTGACGGTCTCGATCCTCGCCTCCGCCTTCGTCTCGCTGACGCTGACGCCGATGCTCTGTTCACGCCTGCTTTCGGGCTATGGCGAGCACCATCAGGAGAACGCGCTCGGCCGCTGGCTCGAGAAGGGCTTCGACGCGATCGTGCGCAGCTATGACCGGGCGCTTGCCTTCTGCCTGCGCTGGCAGCCGCTGATGCTGATCGCCTTCTTCGCCACGATGATCGGCACGGTCTGGCTGCTGCAGACGACCCCGAAAGGCTTCTTCCCGGAGGAGGATATCGGCCAGCTTCAGGTCGCGAC
>JARYGW010000501.1:0-2736 GCA_033792295.1 Allobosea sp. | reverse complement strand
AACGCCTGGGGAGATCATGTCGCGAAGCTGGTCGGGGTGCGCGATTGAAGGACGATGATGAGGCCCTGCAATACCTAGAGCGCCGCGGCATTCACTCGGGCGTTATAGAGGTGCTGCGGGCTCTGCTGGCGGCGCTGCCGGTCGTTAAAACACCCTCGATCCAAAAGGGTCGGTACGGCGATCTGGTCCAGGAAGTGGGACGCCGCAAAGCGCAGGTTATCACCGAGCGATGCCAGCTCGCGATGCTCGACATTTTCGGCAAGATCCCGACCTCGTCTGAAATCCAAGACGATCCGCTCACGCAGCGCATCGGCGAATGGCTCAATGACCCTGCGCGGCCTTGGCATAAGCCCGGCAGCAGCCATGCAATTCCGAACAAGACGACCGTGAGACGAGCGGCCGGCCGCGGTGCGGGCAGTATCGGGTTGATAGTCCCAAATCCTCCTAAATAGACATACTGAAATCGGATGAGCCTTTCGCCACAGTCACGACATGAAACGTCATGTCGTGCGAGGTCAGAATGTCTCTTGCTGAAGCTCTACCCCGGTCCTTCGAAGGTCATCGAATTCTAACCACTCGGGAAGCCGCAGAATTTTGTGGCTATTCGACTGACCGTTGGAAGCGCCTCTACCTCGATGGCAAGGCACCGGCGCCCATCAAGCTATCCGCGCGCAAGAATGGCTGGAAGGTCAGCTCGCTCGCGACTTGGCTCGACTCCAAGGCGAGCGCCTGACGATGGCCGGCTATCGCCACAACCCCGAGACGGGCGAGCGCGAATACGTCGTCGATGACGCGCCCGCCGAGCAGCCCGCATCCGGCCCGCCGATGCAGCATCCTGGCTGGGTCGAGGACTTTCTGAGCGGTCCGACCGAAGCTCTCCCGTTCCGCGTAACCGTCCGGCCCGATGGTGGCCGCCGTCGCGGATATCGCCGTAAGTCGCGACGCCGCGGGTGACACCATGGATGAGCGCAAGCCCCACCCCGTCATCGTCGAGCAGCTGATCAGCGACGCGAGCACCAAGGCGCTCGTGCACGAGATCAACCGGACATTCGCCAACATCGCAGGCCGTCCGGCGCCGGACCCCGAAAGCTCCCTCTCACCGCAACCGCGGCCGCCGCGCCGCATTTTGAAAGGACCACGCCCATGACGGCAATGACGAAAGCTGAACGCAAGGAGTGCGCGGCCAATCAACAGCGCTTGCGAGAGCGTCTAACCTCCCTGGCCGATCAGTGCGAAAAGGCTGCCGCGGACGTGAAGACGCTCGGCGACGATATGGCCGCGGGCATTGACGGTGCCAGAGCAGCGGCGCTGAACCGGGCGGACGACCTTCGCGCCCTCGAACTCGAGGCCGAGGCTGTCGAGCGCCGGCTGAAGGCCGAGCGCGATCGAGAAGAGGCCGATCGGCCGTTCTTGGAGGCCGAGGTCGCGGCAGAGCAGAAGGCTGCTCGCACCAAATTGTGCGCTGAGGTGTCGAAGATCGGTGCGATGGGCGACGAGAAGGCGCGCGAGCTGAAGGCCGTCCTCGTCGACTTCGGCGCTGCGCTTGATCGAGCCATCGCGGCCGGTGTGGACCCTCACGTGAAGCATCAGATGCTCCTCCAGTACGTTTTCGAGCCGATGCTAGTCGCAGCGGGGTTCGGCACCGTGCGGCCGGAGTGGGCGATGATCGCTCCGAGATCGCTGGAGACGGCAGCCCGCGAACAGGTCCGGCCCTAACGATCCGCCCCGGCCCAGAGCCGGGGCTTTCTCCATCTGGACATCCGACTGAATCTATGGACGCCCGAGCTCCATCAATGTCGAATTGGCCGACGCGCAACCTCAAGCCCGCGCGCGCCCTCGACGATGTCGAGCTGGTCAAGTTTCACAGCAATGAGACGTTCAAATCCGCGCGCGGAACTTGGTCGCGCGACCTCGCTCGCATGGGCGACCCTGCATTCGCCAACATGATCGTCGTCTGCTGGACGATCGCCGGCTACATGGGCTTCGCGAAGGGCGCCGTGGCGTTCGTCGACCAGAACCGGATCGCCGCAGAACTCGGCTGGGGCGTCGCGACCGTGAAGCGCGCGCTCGCCCTGGCCGTCGCATGGGGATGGCTCACGAGGGTCCGCCGGCCGGGCTTCACCAACATCTACCGCATGTCGTTTTCGCGATCGGTGCTGGCCTCGATCGAGCTCGAACACGAGAACCGCATCAAGGATTTCGAGATCGAGGCGGCCAAAAAAAAGATCGCCCGCGACGCTTTCCGTTCGCTCAGGTCTGATCCCACAGAGAGCTCAGATTTGATCCCACCGTTGGATCAGGTGCGATCCCACCGAGAGATCAGGTCTGATCCCCTATCCTCCTCATCATCCACATCACCCGATCCGCATCAGCCATCCACCGAGAGGCTTGGCGAGGGGGAGCAGGATATGGCTTCAGGCTCCGAGCAAAAAAAAGCGCTGCTCGACGACGTGATTTCGGCGCTCGGCCGCGGCGATCCCGACGACGGCAAGCGGATCGCCGAGATGCTGCCTCCCGCGCGGCTCGACTGGCTCGTGTCGCTGGTCGATCAGGACGGCTTGGTCGGCGCTCACTCGGCCATCGTCGCGGCCCGCAACTCGGTCGCGCCTCAGCACTGACATCGCGACAAAATCGGCCCTCGCGCGTGTGCGAACGGTCGAGGTGGTGATATAGCGAATTGGAGGTGCTCAGCACGCGCAAACGAACGCGCAGATATTCGCGAGACGCGCTCGACAT
>JARYGW010000500.1:0-2750 GCA_033792295.1 Allobosea sp. | reverse complement strand
TTCACTACAGGTTGCACGCGTCATGCCCGGGCTTGCCCCGTGCATCTCCTGAACGAGATTCCCGGGTCTCCGCTGCGCTTCGCCCAAGGATGATGGCGGGGTGCCGCCGTTATCACTGCGAGCTGAAACTCATGCATCATTTCGCCTATCGCGACGGCTCGCTCCATGCCGAGGGCGTCGATCTCAACCGGATCGCGGCCGAGGTCGGCACGCCGGTCTATGTCTATTCGACCGCGACGATCGAGCGGCACTACAAGCTGTTCGAGGCGGCGGTTAAGAAGGCGGCGCCGGCCGGCAAGGCCCATGTCTTCTACGCCATGAAGGCGAACGGCAATCTCGGCGTGCTCAAGACGCTGGGTGCGCTCGGCGCCGGTATCGACACGGTCTCGGAAGGCGAGGTGCGCAAGGCGCTCGCCGCAGGCATCCCGGCCGATCGGATCGTCTTCTCCGGCGTGGGCAAGAGCGAGCAGGAACTGCGCTTCGCGGTTGAGGCCGGAATCTACCAGGTCAATATCGAGAGCGAGAGCGAGCTCGACCTGCTCTCGAAGGTTTCCGCCTCGCTCGGCAAGCGGCAGGAGGCGGTGTTCCGGGTCAATCCCGATATCGGCGCCGGCGGCCATGCCAAGATCACGACCGGCTCTTCCGAGAACAAGTTCGGCGTCTCCTTCGAGGAGGTCGGCCGGCTCTATGCGCGCGCCGCCAACATGCCGGGCGTGCGCATCATGGGCCTCGCCGTCCATATCGGCAGCCAGATCCGCGAGATCGACGCCTTCGAGGCGGCCTATGCCAAGATGGTCGCCCTGGTCGGCGACCTCAGGGCCGAGGGCCATCGCGTCGACCGGCTCGATCTCGGCGGCGGGCTCGGCATTCCCTATGACATCCCCAAGACTTTCGACTACGGGCCGGGGCTGATCGAGGCCTATGCCGAGATGGTCGGCAAGGTAACGAGGGGGCTCGACGTCGAGATCGGCTTCGAGCCGGGCCGCCTCATCGTCGGCAATGCCGGCATCCTGCTGACGCGGGTGCTGCATCTCAATCCGCGCCCGACCAAGCAGTTCCTCATCGTCGATGCGGCGATGAACGATCTGGTGCGGCCGGCGATGTACGAGGCCTATCACGAGATCTGGCCCGTGGCGGAACGCCCTGTCGACGCGCCGAGCGTCTCCTATGACGTGGTCGGGCCGATCTGCGAAACGGGCGACACCTTCACCGCCGGGCGGGTGTTGCCGGTGCTGAAGCAGGGTGACCTCATCGCCTTCATGACCGCCGGTGCCTACGGCGCCTCGATGTCCTCGACCTACAACCAGCGCCTGCTGGTCGCCGAGGTCATGGTCAGGGGCGATCAGTACGCGGTCACCCGCCCGCGCCAGAGCTATGAAGAACTGATCGGGCTGGACAAGCTGCCGGGCTGGTTCTGAATTCTCGCGCCATTTTCGGGCTCGATCCGAGAAGCGCGCGACCGGAAGGTTCTGGTTTTCAAGATGCTCGGGTCAAACCGCGCAGGGGTAAGCCGCCCGTTCACGAAACGTCGAGCGCGGTGCAAAGCCACCTGCGGGGACTGGCAATGCCACATTCCCGTGTTAGCCTGATCAAGTCAGGCGATTTCAGACGAAAACGGGGGTTGCCCGGAGCGATGGTATGAGCGAGGCAGAGCGCCGTAAGGCGCCCGACACGATGGACGGCATCCGGCAGCGGCTGCGTCGTCTCGCGCTGGCCTCGCGGGTTTCGCTCGGCTGGGAGCGGTTGTGGCCGCGGCTATGGTTGCCGCTCGGCATCGTCCTCGCTTTCCTCGCCCTGTCCTGGTTCGGCCTGTGGACGCATCTGCCCTGGTATGGGCGTATTGTCGGTGTCCTCGCTTTCGCCGCAGCCTTCCTCGGCAGCCTCTGGCACGTCGCCCGCGTTGCAATGCCGACACATCGCGACGCGCTCGTTCGGCTCGATCGTTCCTTCGCCGGTGGCCACCGTCCGGCCTCGACGCTGGAGGACAGCCTCGCCGTCGGCTCGAGCGACCCGGTCTCGCAGGCACTGTGGAAGCTGCATGTCGAGCGTCAGAGCCGGCAGGTCGCAGCGCTAAAGGTCGAATTGCCGCATCCGCTGATGGCGGTTCGCGACCGGCGGGCGCTGCGCGCCGTGCCGCTGCTCGCGGCCATCGCCGCCTTCTTCGTCGCGGGGCCGGAAGCGACGCAGCGGCTTTCCGCCGCTTTCGACTGGCAGGGGCCGCCCGGCTCCTCGCCCTCGACCCGCATCGATGCCTGGATTGATCCGCCGACCTATACCCGCCTGCCGCCGATCCTGATCGACTTCGCCAAGCTTGCGAGCCCCAATCTCAGCGCGCCCGAGAAGTCGACCATCGTCGTGCGCGTCGCCGGCAAGACCAATATGGACGTCGTCACCACCGGCAAGCTCGAGACCAAGCCTGCCGAGGCCAAGGACGGCGAAGCGGGAACCGCCCAGCCGGCACGGCAGGCACAGGGCAGCGACCCGCAGCAGGCCGTGCTGGAGAAGCGCTATATCCTCGCCGGCAACGGCACGCTCAGGCTCACCGGCAGCGGTGCGCCCGGCACCACCCTCAACATCACCGCCATTCCCGACCAGCCACCCACCATCGCCTTCACCGATCCGCCCAAGCCGATCGTCGGCGGTCAGTCGGGAGGCCTGAGCATCAGCTACAAGGCCAAGGACGATTACGGGCTGGCCTCCATCGAGGTCGGCGTTTCACGACCCGATGCCGCGACAGGCGGTCGCTCGCT
>JARYGW010000004.1:0-45381 GCA_033792295.1 Allobosea sp. | reverse complement strand
CGTTGAAATCGCCGAGGCGCGGCGCGAGCGGCAGGACGACGAGCCCGGCCGCACGGGCGCGCCGGCCGAGAGCGGCGCCGCCGCGCCGCCCGGCCGCGTCGGCATCGGTCGCGATATAGAGGCGCTCGCAGCCGGGCGGGAGCGCAAGCGCCGAGAGGTGATTGGCAGAGGTCGCCGCGATGGCGGGCATGGCCGGCATTACCATGCGCAGTGACAGCAGCGTCTCGACACCCTCGCCGGCGACAAGAGCAGGGGCGGCCATACCAGCCGTGCCGCCGAGGCGCACGCCACGGCCGAGAAGGGAGCCCATCGACCGGCGCGGCTCGGCGAGAAGCGCCTTGCCGGCACCGTTGGGATCGAGCCAGGTACGATGCACGCCGGTGATCGTGCCGTCGGGCGAGGTGATCGCCGCCAGCAAGGCCGGCAGGACCAGCGTGCGCCCGCCGTCGTGATCCCGGTAGTAGCAGCCCGGGTGGAAGCGCAGCCAGCGTTCGCTGGCTCCGCAGAGGATGCCGCGCGAACGGAGATAGGATTCGGCCAGCGTGCCGGCGATCGGCCGAGCCATGGCGAAGAGCCGGCGCGGCGCGCCGGGCGCCCTGCGGGCGGACTGATAGGGTTGCGCTTCGCGCAGGTCAGCCGGGTCGTCGAGCGGCAGCGCCAGGAAGTGTCGCACCTCGTCGGCGAGGTCGCGCGGCTCACGCAGATCGCGGGTTTCCCGGATGACGTCGAGCAGATCGCCGAACTCCCCCGTAGCGGAATCGGTCCATCGCCCCTTGCGCGTCCCCTCGAGGCGCACGTAGAGCGATTTACCTTTGTTGTTACTGAGGTCCCCGACAGTCCAGTAGTCGCCACTTCTGCGCCCCGCGGAGAGATAGCGGCGGCACACGGCCTCCGCCCGGTCGGCGAGGCTGCGTGCCAGGTCCGTGAATGTTTCCCGAGCCATCGTCGCGCCCCATCACACGACGACGACGCGGCTGGCGCCGTCCGGTCCCGTTCTGTGAAGGGGCCGGGCAGCAGCATGGAAGCAAGCCATCACGCCGCCTCCTTCTCGCCGATGCGCTCGATGGACCAGCGATCCAGAAGCTTTGCGAGCACGGCCGGCCCATTCCCGTTGGTCGGAACGAACATCCTCAGCTTCCAGGAGATGATCTCGTGGAACAGGCCATAGGCGCTGAGCCGCTCGCGCATGGGATCGGTGAAGCCGGTGAGCTCGATGCGGTTTGCGCCCATGACGCGGACGCGGCGCAGCTGGAGGCCCTCGGCCAGGTCGAGAATGGTGCGGCCGTCCATCAGGGCGGTAAAGGCGTCGTCGGCCGACAAGGACGTCGTTCCGGTCGCCATCGCCTTGGCGACCCAGGCGGGCGAGGCCCTGCGGCCGATGATCCGCTCGCCGTCATCGGTCTGAAGCCGATAGACGCGTGTGGATTCATTCGGCAGCCGCTTCCAGATCGGGAGAAGGAGGCCGGCGACGACGTGGATCGTCGATTCCGAGAACGTCGGGATATCGGCCAGTTCGGCGTCCCAGGCCTGGGAGAAGGTCGCACGATCGGCCTCGCGCCAATGGCTCTCCGCCATTGTCTTCATCGTCGCGTAGTGCTGCTCCAACGGCCGCACGAGCGTCGCGCGGCGCTCGATCTCGCCATCGTCGAGCATGAACGACGGTGCAGTGAGCTGCACCGCCGCCCGGCCGGAGCGCTCGTTGACGAGAAGGATGGCGCGGGGATCGTCGAGCAGCGCGAGCGCCTTTTCGAGGGAGAACGGCCGGTTCCTCTCGCGCTGTGCGATGGTGAGGAGCTGCGTCGCGGCCCCCGTCCCCGGATGGGTGTAGATCGTGCGGCGGTCCTTCACGACGAAGCTTTCGGCCTTGAGCGTTTCGAGGCCGAGATCGTAGACCCCGGCGGCGATGGCGCCGGCGACTTTGGCGGCCAGCAACTGCTCGAAGGCCGAGAACAAGGTATCCTGCAAGTCGATGGTGAGGGCGAGAAGGCGATTCAGGAAGGTCGTGATGGGCGGCAGTTCGTCCTTGATGCCGGTCTCGTCCATCAGCTTCAGGCCGGTCGAATCCTCGAAGCGCTCGAGCGAGCAGCCTTCGATCTTGCCGCGCACGAGAACGAGGTAGAACTGGCGCAGCGCATCGCGTGCGTAGTGCGATTCCAGATTATCCTCGGGGCGAAACAGGCCCTGGCCGCCCGTCTGGCGTTGGCCGCGCGTGATAGCGCCGAGCGTGTCGAGACGGCGGGCGATCGTGCTGAGGAAGCGCTTCTCAGCCTTCACATTGGTCGCGATCGGCCGAAACAGCGGCGGCTGCGCCTGGTTGGTGCGGTTGGTCCGGCCGAGCCCCTGGATCGCGGCGTCGGCCTTCCAGCCGGGCTCAAGCAGATAATGGACGCGCAGGCGCTGGTTCCTGGCGGCGAGATCCGCATGATAACTCCGGCCCGTGCCCCCGGCGTCCGAGAATATGAGGATGCTCTTCAGGTCATCCATGAAGGCTTGCGTCTCGGCGAGATTGGCTGAGCCGGCACGGCTTTCGACGACGAAGCGCTGGCCCCGTCCGTCGGCGGTCGGTTTGCAGACGATGCGGCGCGAGCGGCCCGTGACCTCGGCGACGCGATCGGAGCCGAAGCGCTGAACGACCTGATCGAGCGCTCCGGGGACCGGCGGCAGGCTGGCCAGATGCTCGATGAGGCCATCGCGGCGCGCCACGGCCTCGCGGCTCTCGACGGGCTGCCCATCGCGGAACACGGCACGAGAGAAGATGTTGCCGTCACCGTTGCTGTAGGGCTCGTAGAGCTGGACCGGGAAGGAATGGGCGAGATAGTCGAGCACATATTCCCGCGGGGTGATGTCGACGCGCACATCCGACCATTCCTCGGTCGGGATCTCGGCGAGGCGACGCTCCATCAGCGCCTCTCCCGTCGAGACGATCTGGATGACGGCGGCATGGCCCGCCTCGAGATCGCGCTCGATCGAGCGGATCAGCGTCGGCGTCTTCATGCTGGTGAGCAGATGGCCGAAGAAGCGCTGCTTGGCGCTTTCGAACGCCGAGCGGGCCGCGGATTTTGCCTGCCTGTTCAGCGTGCCGGAGGAGCCGGTGACGTTCGCCGCCTGCATCGCGGCTTCGAGGTGATTGTGGATGACCTGGAAAGCCCCGGCATAGGCGTCGTAGATGCGCCTCTGCTCGTCGGTCAGCTCATGCTCGACGAGCTCGTATTCGACGCCGTCATAGGAGAGACTGCGGGCCGTATAGAGGCCGAGCGCACGGAGATCCCGGGCGAGGACCTCCATCGCGGCAACACCGCCGGCCTCGATCGCTTCGACGAATTCCGCGCGGGTGGCGAAGGGGAAATCCTCGCCGCCCCATAGCCCAAGCCGTTGGGCATAAGCGAGATTGTGGACCGTCGTCGCCCCGGTCGCCGAGACGTAGACGATGCGTGCCTTCGGCAGGGCATGCTGGAGGCGAAGCCCCGCGCGTCCCTGCTGCGAGGCGGCCACATCGCCGCGCTCGCCTTTGCCGCCGGCAGCATTCTGCATGGCGTGGCTCTCGTCGAAGATGATGACGCCGTCGAAGTCGGGGCCGAGCCACTCGACGATCTGCCTGACGCGCGATGCCTTGTCTCCGCGCTCCTCTGAGCGCAGCGTGGCATAGGTCGTGAACAGGATGCTCTCGGTGAGCGTGATCGGCTTGCCCTGCGGGAACCGGGAAAGCGGTGTGATCAGCAGCCGTTCCATGCCGAGCGCGGACCAGTCGCGTTGCGCGTCCTCGATGAGCTTGTCCGACTTCGAGATCCACACCGCCTTGCGGCGGCCGCGCAGCCACTGATCCAGGATGATGCCGGCGGACTGCCGGCCTTTGCCGGCGCCGGTCCCGTCGCCGAGCATGAAGCCGCGGCGGAAGCTTACGGCGCCGGCAGCCCCTTCGGGGGCCGCCTTCACGATGTCGAAGGTATCGTCGACAGTCCAGGAGCCGGCGAGGAACGCGCCATGGGCCTCGCCGGCATAGATGAGTGTTTCGAGCTGGGCGTCGGAAAGAAGGCCGTCGCTGACGAGATTGGCCGGCAGCATCGGACGATAGGTCGGCTTCGGCGGCGCAACTGACGCCATCGCGGCCGACTGCACGAGCCTGGTCGGATGGGCCTGGGCGCCGGGGATACGGATCGCCTGCAGGGCGTATGGCTCGTAGATCGCATCGGTCAGGTGCGCCCCTTCGGGCGCTGTCCAATCGACGGTGTCATAGGCGAGCTCGACCCCGTCGATCACCGAGGCCTTGGCGGGCGCCGGCGCGGCCGAGGCGGCGCGAGCGAGATACCCTGGCACCGTGCGCGGAGAGGCGGGCACGAGGCCGGATGGATCGACCGGAGGGCGGGCCGGCAGATGTGTGCCGAGCCAGGTCATCAGCGTCGCCACATCCGGCGCGGAGCCCGGCGAGACCGGGAAAGCCGCGGGGTCATCGGCGGGCAGCTTGTCGATGACGATCAGCCGCGTGGGGAAGGTCGTGCCATGCTTCGCATAGACCGCGCCATCGATCCCGGCGGAGAAGACGACGCGACCGCGCTCCTGCAATCGGATGAAGGCGGAAGACCAGGACGGGCTTTCGGGATCGAGATTCGCGCCGGTGATCGTGACGAGACGCCCGCCGGGAGCCAGCCGAGCCAGTGCGGACGCGACATGCCGAAACGCGGCGTCGGCCACGCGCCCCTCGACATGAGCCATCGCCGAGAATGGCGGGTTCATCAGCACGACGGACGGCACCGCCGCCGGATCGAGATGATCGTCGATCTGGGCGGCGTCAAAACGGGTGACGGTTATGGCGGGAAAGAGGCTCGAGAGCAGCGCGGCGCGCGTGTCGGCCAGCTCGTTCAGCAGGAGCGAAGCGCCGGCGATCTCGGCGAGGATCGCCAGGAGCCCGGTCCCGGCGGATGGCTCCAGGACGCGGTCGGCAGGCGTGATTGCGGCCGCCGTCGCGGCGACCAGGCCGAGCGGAATCGGCGTCGAGAACTGCTGGAACGCCTGGACCTCTTCGGAGCGGCGGGTATGGGTGGGCAAGAGCCTTGCGATCCTGCCGAGAAGTGGCAGCGCCGCGGCCGGAGAGCCTGCTTTGCGCAAAAGCACCTTGCCGTACTTTCGCAGAAACAGGACCGTCGCCGCCTCGCAAGCCTCGTAGGCCGCCTTCCAGTCCCAGAGACCGGCTGCATCGGATCCGCCGGAAGCGGTTTCCATCGCGCTGCGCAGGATGGCAGCATCGACGCGTGCGCCGCGTTCGATGTGCGGCAGGAGCAGAATGGCCGCGGCATGGACAACCGCGGCAGGGTCGACCGGCGCAGCCGAGCGTGCGTCGGCCACGGGAGGCAGAGCGTTCATGGGGAGATCCTCGCGAGAGCGGAAACGGCCGGACCCGCCGGCGCTCTCTCGGACCGGACGGGCTCATGCCCGCCCCGGCCCCTCTCCTCCTCTCGCCTCGCCAATGACCTGGACCATCCCTTGCGGCGGAACGCGCTGAAAAAACCGCGAAGGTGCTACCGCGATGTGCGTGTCCATCAGCGGGGCCAGGGGGTAGCTCAGCGAGCTGGTGCGACGTGCCGAAGCCGGGGACGAAGTCATTCTGACTCGCCGTGGCCAAGAGATCGTGCGCCTGGTCGCGATCGCGCTGGTGGCCGGTATCGAGGGCCGGCGCGCCCCGATGGAGAAGGTCGGAGCGACGGGAGCAGCCAAGGCATGGCGGGGACCGGCCGCCGCTCGCAGCCAGGATTTTCTCTATGGCGATGACGGGTTCTCGATGAATCCGCCTGGATCGTCGGGATCGGGAGGGAGGTAGGCGTCGTAAGGATTGCCGTCGGCGAGGTGGCCGAACGGTGTCATGACGAAAGCGCCGTCGTCAGCGGGGCCGACGGCACAGACGACAAAGCGACGCTCGCGGGTGACGGCATCCAGGCACTCCATGAGCGCGAGTTTGCCCTCGCGTGCCGCGCGCAGCAGCGTGTTGAAGTTGGTGCGAACGGGATCGGGAATGGCCATGATATTGTCCTGAATCCGAAAATGGCCCGCTGCCTCGCGACGGCGGACCAGGTGAATGGGCATCAACCGGGCTGATCCGGCGCGATGGGATGAGGACTGCTACGAGGGCTATGCGGCGCGCGGCAACGCAGCTCTTGCGGCCTCGCGCCAGACGGCGTGAACGAGGCGTCCCTCGAGCACGCTGGCGCTGAAACGCAGCGCGCGCGCTTCAGCGTTAAGGTCCGCCTCGGCCTTGCCGGTCGCTGCAGCGCGCAGCCGGCACGCCTGGGCGACGACGAACCGGGCTTCACCGTCGGACGCAACCGGCTCGCACCATCTTATGCCGTCGGCATCGGGCTCGCCGGCGAGCACCTGACAATCGTCATCATCGCGGACGATGAACAACCGCGCTTTGAAGCCGATAGCGCTGTCGTCACGGATGAAGAGCCTATCCTGCCGGGCCAAGCGTTCGATGGCAGCGATGGCGCCTGCGAGCGTATCCGCATGCGCTAGTTCGAAGATGCGTGGCGCTTCGTAAGAGCAAGACGTCGGATCGCCGTCGAGATATCGGGCTTCACCGAGGCAGGCGATCCGCAGCGGGAATCTGCCGACGGCGATCGGGCTGGAATCGAGCCTTCGCGACGCCGTGACGGGACATGCAGGTCGAGAATGGGCGTTCATCACGGATGCTCCGCGACGGGCTGCGGAAGTGGCTCCTCCGCACAACGGCCCGTCACGGCCGAACAGCGTTGCTCCTTCTCTCCTCCCTCGACCGGCCGGGAGGCGAATGGCGCCCCTCGGGGGATGGGGCGCTTTCGCGGCTCAATCGATCGCCTGATAGATCTCCGACGCTTCTGGATGGCCGCCGACATAGCGATGAAGGTGGCTATAGCCGTCGGCGAGCCGATCGGACCGATATTGGAAAGAAAGATGTGAAAATGCGAAAAGCGTCGCGATGATCCCGGCCGCTCCGGCTGACACCTCACCCTGGAAGCAAGTGATCTCGCCGGCAATCCGGAACCGAGGCTTCGATGTCGGTGCGAGGAAGAGCGGTCGGCCACGATCCTCGTAGAAGTCCCAGTGCCCGCCGCCATAATCTTGCGGGCTCAGACGCTCCATCATCGCGTAGACGGTGTTTTCGGCGATGATGAACATGGGAACGCCGAACAGGGTCGGCAGGAACGCGCAGCGCCGGTCATCCGGGACCAGCGTGGCGTTGGGCCTCGTATTGCTCTGACGGGTCATGGCAGTTCTCCAACAAGAGAGAGGGAATCGGCCCCGGACAAGCGCTCTCACTTCCACCGTCCGGGCCGCCTTGGGAGCGCCCTCCTCTTCCTCCGCGTGGCCGCGACGGGACGGGCCGCCGGACGCCAAGCCGGCGGAACAGCGCCGCCCGACCGGCCCTGCCACCTGCCGGCCGGATCTCTGCGATGCAGACAAAAAAATGCCCGGCGCTCGTCGTGAGGCCGGGCATCTTCAGAATGTGAGGTTGTTCATGGCGTCGGCGTCATCGGATCTGTCATGTTGCTCTGCCTTCGACGACATCGGCGCCGACTTCATTCGGACAAACCGGTTCGAGGCGGGCGTTGCGGTAGCCGTTCTTCGCAAGCCAGAGTTCGGCGGCCTCCCGATCTTCGGCTAGATGCAACAGCTCATCGCTCTCGCCCAGAGTCTGGACAATCCGGATCTGGCCGATGCGGGGACGCTCCACGACGCGGAAGGTCAGGTCGCTGTCGATCCCGTAGGTCCGGATCACGGTCATAACGGTGAGCCCGTCCTGCCCGAAGCTGCCTTCGTTCAAGGTGAAGCACGGCGGCGCGGTGTAGGTCGGACGCTCGCGCTCCGGCACCTTGCGCACGAGGCGACCAACGCCGTTACGCCGTTCCCATGCGGCGAGCTTCTTGGTGAAGCGGGTCGGCGGTTTGGGGCTCCCGTCGCTGTAGCTGACCAGTGAACCGAGAGGGGCAATGTCGAATATGAGGGATGCGGACATGAACGTGTCTCCAGAATGGAAAACGCCCCGGCCGAGTTGGCCGGGGCGATTGCATGAGGATGGGAACGGACGGGGCGACCTGAGCCGCCCCGTCGAGGACTATTCGGCAGCAGCGAGAGGATGGTCCTCGGCCGTGGTGGTGCCGTCCTCGTCGTCGCCGGCGAGGAATTCGGGCAGCGCGTCCACATCGGAATCTGCGTCGGCCGGCGCCTCTTCGTCATCGAGATCGGGCGTGCGCAGCGGCTCGGGCAGCCAGCCGGTGCCGGCCAGGAGACGCTCGGCCTCCTTGGCCATGTCGCCCTTCTTCAGGTGCTCGATGAGCTGCGCAGCCCGGTCGCCGGCGCCTTCACGGACGGCGGCAAGAATACGAGCCTTGGTAACCCGGCCGAGATAATTGTCGACGGTCGGCCTCCAGCCGGCGTCATGCACCATGTCGAAGCCGGTGGCCCGGGCGAGGCGATCGGCTGCGGCGAGCCGGCAATCGAGGGTGTGCTGACTGATGCCAGAGCTGCTCTGAGGGTTGGGACGCTCATAAAGCGCATTGACCCCATAGCTGACGCAGTGGGCGAGAAGCGCCATGCGGCTGACCTCGTCGAGAGCAGCGATCCAGTCCCAGAGTGCGGCTTCGTCTCTCGGGAAATCAGCCTCCCAGGCATCGCTGCGCTCGGTTCTCGCCTTCGCCGAAGGCGAGTCCTTCAGATCGGCGCCCTGGGCGGAGAAGTATTGCTGACCGACCGAGATCTCCATGCAGCCCTTCGGCGCTGCGAAGTGATAGCGCTGCATCACCAGCCGATGCAGGAGCGCGGTCATGGCGACATGAGGTTTGTTGGCCAGCGCTTCCTGCAGTGCGAGCGTTCGATGCGCGGTGAGCTCGCTGATCAGACGATCGGGCAGCGGCTTGATGTCCTCCTCGTCTTCGTCCTCGGGGTCGACCAGTTCACCGCCGACCGTGATCGCCGTGCGCTGGGTAGGGCTTCCGTCCTCGTCGCCGCTGGAGCCGTCCTCCTCGGTCTCGCCATCGCCGTCTTCGGTTTCGGCGGCGACCGGTGCCTCGTCCTCCGGACGAACGTAGCCGCGATCGACGATCAGCTTGCCGTCACGGTCGATGCCGAGGAAGACGCCGGCGCGCGCGATCTCGGCCGGATCGTAGGTCGTCGGCCGATTCTCGAAGGTCGAAAGCAGGGTTTCGATTTCGCTGAGCCGCTGGTCGACCTCCTCGGGCAACTCGTCCGCGCCACGATATTCGGCCTCGAGCTCGTCATGCTCGCTCCGCAGCGCCTCGCGGTCTTCCCGCTCCTGCTCGGTGAGTTCCTCCGTCAGCGCCGCGATCCTGCGAAGTCCATTGGCGTGGCCATAGGGCAGCTCGACGGCTGCAGCGATCCACTTCCAGCCCTGCTCGGCGACCTCGTCGGCCATGACCTTGAGCTTCTCGCCAACGAGACGATCGAGGAGGGCGACGTCCTGCAGCCAGCCGCTGTCGTCGTCCGAGAACAGGTCGCGCAGGACCGGACCGCCAGCGGCCTCATAGGCGTCGAGGCCGATGAAGCGAGCCCGCTTGTCGCTTGCCGGGACCGTCGTCTCCGTCAGCATCTTGCGGATCTGCCACGGCTCCCGGCGCCAGGAATCGCTGATCCGATCCCAGACCTGTTCCTGCCGCGCGTGGTCGGGATTGACGGTGAAGGCCTCCAATTCCGCCAAGGTCATATCGTTGCGGGCATAGATCTCGAGCAGGGCGGGCGAGACCGCGGCAAGACGCAGGCGCTGCGTGACGTAGCGCGCCGTCGTGCGATACGCGTCCGCGATTTCCTCCTTCGACATGCCGTCATCGACCATGCGCTTGAACGCCTTGAACTGGTCGAGGGGATGGAGCGCGAGGCGGACGATGTTTTCCGCGAGCGAGTCGTCGACCGCCGAGGTCTTGGCGTTGGCCTTCTTGACCAGGCAGGGCACGAGCCCATCGGCGGGGAAGCGTCCGGCTTCGACGAGCCGCGCAATCGCGCGGAAACGGCGGCCGCCGGCCGGCGTCTCGAAGTCGCCGGTCTCGTTGCCTTCGGTATCGAGAATCGCGCGGACGTTGAGGCCCATGACGAGATCTTCCCGGTGATCGATATCATGGGTGAGTTCGTCGAGCCCGTCCTCGACGTCGATCTCGCGGACATTGCTGTCCGACAGCCTGATCCGGTTGAAAGGGATGTCGCGAGACCGGGAGAACTCGATCATCGCAACCGCGGTGGTCCTGGCCTTCTTTCTGGCAGCAGCTTTCGCCATGGTGGTCCACTCCATGACGGCCGTCCGGGAGCCAATCTCCCGGACCGAAAAACCGTCACGACGCGAAGCGCCGCCCTCTTCCTCTGAAGGGGCAGCGCCGCACGCCGGACGGAGCGGAAGGATGCGGTGGCGACAGGTGTCGCCACCGGAGATCAGGCCGCGCGATCGAGCAGCTTCTTGGCTTTGCTCTCCAGATCGAGGCGGGCATCCTGATGGGTCTTGTCGCGGGCGAAGGCCGTGATGCCCTGGACGAAGTCGAAGATCGACTCGGGCGGACGGCCTTCTTCGTGCAGCACCCGGTCGATGATCTTCGCCGTCTCAGCCTTGGAGAAGCCACGGGCACGGAGGAAATCGGTCCGGTCCTCGTCGCTGCGCGCGACGATCCGCTCGCGGGACGCCTTGATGCCGTTGATGAAGGGCATCGGCGAGGAATTGGCGAAGTTGAGCAGCGCAGGCGCGGCCTCGTGCGCGAAACGGGAGGCAGCGTATTTCGAGTGACGAATGGTGATTTCCTCGAAGTCTTCGACGCCCCAGAGATTGCGATTCTGGCAGACTGCGCGCAGATAAAAGCTGGCGATCCCGAGTGTCTTTGCGCCGACTTCGGAATTCCAGCAGTAGAAGCCACGGAAATACAGATCGGGTGAACCATCGGGGAGGCGACCAGCCTCGATCGGGTTGAGATCGTCGACGAGGAACACGAAAACATCACGATCCGAAGCGTAGAGCGTCGTCGTGTCCTTGGTGATGTCGACGCCGGGATTGTAGACGCCGGTGGACCAGTCGAGCACGCCGGGGACTTTCCAGCGGGTGTCGCCAGTGCCGTTCCCGGCGATGCGCTGGACGGCCTCGACCAGTTCGTGGTCGAAGATGCGGCCATAGTCCACGCCGGTCACGGCGCGCAGCTCGACCCGGCCGTCGTCGGCCTCGAAGGTCTTGACCTGCTCCGCGCGATGGTTGGTGAGGCCATATTGCAGGTTGATGCCGGCAAGCGGCGCGGGGAGCTGACGCAGATAGGCGGCCGGCGCGCCGACGAGGCTTGCGAGCTGACCGAAACTCCAATGCGTCGGCGCTGCCGGAGCCTCGGCCCCCGGCAGCATCAGCGTGATGCGTTCGGGATCGTTGCGGCTGGCTTCGACATGAATCCGCGCGCTCTCGACGGTGCGCGTGCGACTGCGCTCGGAACGGGCGCCGACCATGCGCGCGAGGTCGCCGAGCGACAGGAAGCGTTCGTCGTCCGGGCGCGAGAACCATTCGGACGAAACACGGCCGATGCGCTCGCCGCGGGACACATCGACCTTGTACCCCCCGCCGGTCTGCGGACGGGCATCGAGAACCTGCGTGTTCATGGCTGGAACCTCCATGACGGGCGCCGGAGACCTCTCTCCGAACCGCAAAACCCGCCGGGCAACGCCCTTTCGCCCTCTCGCTCCCCGTCGCGCGCCAACGCGAACGGACGGAGCGCAGCCGCCCGGCTCGACGCTGAATCTGCGCTGGCGCGCGACGATTGCGCGGATCTGTCGCTCGATCTTCTAGGGAGGATCGTCATGGCGGCCGGCAAGCGTCCCGAACGTCGTCGCGCTCGCCATCTTCCGGTAAGCGCGCTGCCCATGAAGCTGCTCGTCGAGCAATGACCGGCCGTGGGTTTCCGGCCTGGGCGAGCCGCTCGATCAAGGCGAGCTCGGCATCGCAGCAGCGGCCGGTGACCTCGACGTCCAGCCAGTGGCTTGCCCGCCGGAGATGAGAACCGTGCAGCCGATGATCGGGGCAGAGGCCACGCGCTTGATCAATCGGCCGCAACTGGACCGACAGAAACAAGATGCCGGCGCCGAGATTGCCGCAGAACAGCAGCTCCTCGGGTGGTGTCGTCCCGCCGGAACCCTGCTTGCGGCCGATCTGGCGGAAGGCTTGCTCGAAGCTCTGCGGATCACGGGTGACGCGGGGGTTGAGCGCAGGCCGAAAGGCCCAGGGCGGATTGTCGGGATCGAGCCTGCCGATCACGATCTGATGGAGGAAATCGGCAAAGCTCGCCGGATCGGCGGGATAAGGACAGCTTCGCCAGACGGTTCGGACACGGGCACGCAAACCATCCGGCATGGCGAACAGCCGCGCCCGCCCCTTGCGCCACCAGGCCGCCCGTTCATCGCGGCGCTCGCGCTCGAACTCGCCCCACCAGATGGCGCGGCGCGCCATTTCTTCGTCAACATCATGCTGGGTCGAGGCGATCTGATCGGCGAAAAGTGGCAGTGCCTCGCGCTCGAGGCGCTGCTTGCGATGAAAGGCAGCCCGCTTTCGCGATGTGTCGGCATAGGGTTCCGGGCGATGCCAGTGGCGGAAGCGCATGGGGACAATCTCCTGTTGGATACCGGACAGCTCTCGCGTCCGCACTGCGTGTTCACGCATCGACCCTCCTCGGTCTCTATCCAGCAGCAGGGCGCCGGCGGCGGGCCGGCGATACGAGAGAGCCTTGAAGAGCCCTGTTCCGAGTGCTATTTATGGTGCTCTGTTTGAGGAGATCGCGATGCCCCACACAATCCTGGCGGAGGTCACGGCCAGCGTTTCGGAATTGAAGCGCAATCCCATGGGAACCGTCGCGGCCGGCGAGGGCTTTCCCGTCGCGATCCTCAATCGCAATGAACCGGCGTTCTATTGCGTGCCGGCCCGCGCTTTTGAGGCCTTGATGGACCGTCTGGAAGATATCGAGCTGAACGCGATCGCGGATGCCCGCAAGGGACAGAAGGCGATCGAGGTCAGCCTTGATGAGCTATAAGCTCAAATTCCTGGTCGAAGCCGAGAAGGAATGGCGCAAGCTCGACGCCAATACCCGCTCCCAGTTCAAGAAGAAGCTCGCTGAACGGCTGGAGACGCCCCGCATCCCGTCGGCAAAGCTGCATGGCAGCAAGGATCGCTACAAGATCAAGCTGCGCAGCAGCGGCTATCGGCTGGTTTACGAGGTACGCGACGCCGAAGTCGTCGTGCTCGTCATCGCCGTGGGCAAGCGCGAGCGCTCGGAGGTCTACAAAGCCGCCCAAGTCCGGTGACGGAGGCAGGATTTGGCTCACTGGCGACGCGGCCAGCTCCTTCGTCGGCATTCCGCCGTCTCATCCCGTGCTGTCGAGCGCGGCGATGACGGCGTCGGCATCGGCCAGAAAGCTCATCCACATCGGTTTGCCCTGGAATTTCGTGTTCTCGGGATGGCCGGCACGGCGGCACAATGCGCGAGCCGCGATCTCGCGCGGCTCCCTGCGCATCGGCTTGGGCGGCGCCTCTGCCTTGACGTCGACGCCATCGATCCTGGCGACGAATTCGAGATCGGGCTGAAGCGCGCTCGGGACGGTCCGCCAGTTTTTGACCTGCCCGACCATCGTGAAGATGGCCCAGGCTTCCATGTTCTTACCCTGGCGCAGGGTATCGGCGACCTCCTCGTCGACGGTGATCTCGACAGACCCTTCCCGGATCTCGTTCGTCTTGCGGCGATACGCAATGCTGACTATCGGCATGATTCCTCGCCTTCCGGGACCACGGTCTCGCCTGATGGTGATCGTCTTCGCCCTATCTGGGCTCCGAAGCAGGGACGAGGCAACGCGACGATCTTTTCGACATCGGTGCATGTGGGGTGGAAAAACGGCATCGCCTCAGGCATCCCGCACCGTGAAGCCTTCGGCTTCGATCTCGCGTCGCGTCGTAGGCGCATCGCGACGAGCGGCATACCAGCGCTGGTGTTCCCAGCGCGCGTTTTTCGGACCGGCATCGATGCTCCATTGTCGCGCTGCCGAACTGATCGGGATGAAGGCGATGAGCCACCCGTCGCGGCGCTGCTCGAAGTCGGCCGGCTGGGAATTCTTCTCCGACGCGTCCGCCATCCCGCTGGCTTCGGCGCGGGCGATGAGGGCTCCGTCTTCGTCCATCCAGGCTTTCAAGAGGACGCCATAGCCGCCCAGCCTATCAGCGGGCGAAAGCCGCCTGTGGAATTGCTCCATTTGTGCGGAGCGCTTCTTCAGCGCTGCCAGCATATCCCTGGCGGCGTCGCGCAGCGGGTCGGGCTTGGGTGGCTCGCCCGCCAGCGCCAGCGCCCAGACGTCCCGCGTGATGCCGTGGACCTTGAGGGCCGCGACCGCATGGTCGATGGCCCTCTGCTGACTGGCATCCGTACCGTCTCCAAAGACGATCTCGCCAGCCACGATGGCGAGCGAGGCGAGCGCGTTCTGCTGGACCGATGCGCGCCGGCCCAAATAGGCGATGATGTCGCGCAGATCCTGCCGCCCGCCTTCATCCTCTGTTCCGGCGAGTGACGAGGCAAGCCGGACCTGCTCCGCAATGCTCGCGCCGTGGAAGGAGCCGACCGTGGGCTCGCTCGCTGCCAACGCGTCGCGGATCTGCGCGGCGCGCGCCTTGTCGGTTTCCGTTGCAGGCTCGCCAGGAATGCCGTCCCCGATGACGGCCGCGAAGGGTTCGCCCTCACGGTAGATCGTGATGGGCAGGCATTCGGCGTAGAAATATTCTTCCTTCGTCGTGAAAACGGGCATGGGTCAGACCTTTCTGAACAGGTGAGCGAGAAGCAGGGAAAAGCCTTCAGCGAAGGCGTAGGAGCGGAGGGCCCATCAGGCGGGCGCCTGCCCGCCGGCCGCGCAGGAGCGCCCTCTTTCCTGCCGCGCCGCCGAGCCCTTCCCGACCCAGCTCCGACTCTTGCGCGCTGGGCGGCGCAACCCGTCACAAATGACCGGTTGCCCTGACGGGCTTGGTCGGGGAAGATTCGGCGTTTCCGGGGAGCGGAGCGGAATGCGCCGGTTCGAGATCGCAGGCACTATTCTCGATGAGGACGATCCGGCTCTGCCGGCGGCTCTTTCGAGTGCATATCGTGACCGATTGCGGCCACTGTGCCTGTGCCGCAATCCGGGCATCCCGATGTATGTCGCCGCGCTCGGCGAGCAGCTCGTCATCAAGCGCATGCCGCTGACCGGCGGACAGCATGATCCATCCTGCGAGTCCTACGAGCCGCCGATCGATCTCTCCGGTCTTGGCCCGATGATGGGCAGCGCGATCCGGCTCGATCCGGCGACGGGAATGGCGGCCCTGCGGCTGGAGTTCAGCTTGACGCGCACGGGTAGCCGGGCGGCGCCGACGCCGGGCACGGCCGAGACGAGCTCGGTGAAGAGCGAGGCGCGTCGGCTGTCGCTGCGTGCCCTGCTGCATTTTCTCTGGAACGAAGCGGGCCTGACCAAATGGACGTCGGCCTGGGCCGACAAGCGCCACTGGTGGAATATCCGCTGGCACCTGATCGAGGCGGCCAGACCATGATCGTGAAGGGAGGCCCGCTGAGCGACATGCTGCTGGTGCCGGAGCCGTTCCGCGCCGCGAACAAGGAGGCGATCGAGCAGCGGCGCGCCGCGAAGCTGAGCGAGATCCAGCCGCAGAAGGCGGGGCCACGCAAGCTGATGCTGGTCGTCGGCGAGGTGAAGGAGTTTCAGCCGGGACGCGGCGGCCACCGGCTCGTCGTGAAGCACATGCCGGGATTCCCGTTCCTCCTCGATGAGAAGAGTTGGCAGCGGGTGCAGACTCGGTTCGAGATCGAGCTCGCGCTGTGGGCGGCGAACGACGCCTCGCATCTGATGGCGATCGCGACGTTCGGAATGAACGCGGCCGGCCTCGCCATCGTCGAGGAGATCGCGCTGATGGCTGTGGCCGAGAACTGGATTCCCTATGAATCCGCGCATGAGCAGCGCCTGGTCGAGGCCCTGGCGAAGGTCCGGGAACAGAGCATCAAGGGATTACGCTACGCGGCACCGGCCGAGCAGCCGATCGTCGCCGCGCTCCTGATGCAGCATCGGCCACGGCCGGTGGCGCTGTTCGTCGTGCCGGCCGGCGCCGACGACGCCTATGACGCCGCGCTGGAGGAGCTGATCGCGAGCCGACCCGAGATGGACAGCTGGATCTGGCGGACCGCACATGGCGACATGCCGGCCTTGCCGGCGCGCTAGCCCTCAGACGTCGGTACGGTCAGGCGACTTCCTTCGACCTCGCCCAGATCTCCGGCCGCCATTGGGCGATCAACTGCTCGATCTCTCCCCGGTAGAGGTCCGGATATTCGGCCACGGAGCGGCTCGCCATATAGGAGAAGACCGTCGCCATATCCTGCGAGATGGCGAGGTCGACGGCGAAGAGGTCTGCCAGATCGAACCGTCCGAGGCTCTCGGCATTCCACCAGGCGAAGATGAAGTCCGCGACACGGTGGGCCTGTCCCGTGTCGCTGCGCGCCACCTTGAGCAGCCGCTCGAAGGCGGCGCGGGTCGGCTCGTTCATGGACGGCTCCCTGACTGCTTCAGCGGACGCTATGGTGTTCTGCGAAGGGTGTCGAGTACGGCATGAAGAAACAGTTCCGGCTCACCGCGGCGCTCCGGGCCATCGAACGACCAGTCGAGATTTTCGACAACGGCCGGAACGATGTTGGAATCGAAGGCCCAGGCGGTGTCGGCGATTTCGTGCTGGAGGTCGCTGAAGACCTGGAGCGCAAGGCCGGCGATGTCGAGTGCGAAACGACGCATCCGGTGGGAGCCGATCGCATCCCAGACGTTCAGCATCTCGTGGATGCTCTCATGAACGGGATCGCGGTTGGCCTCGTCTTCATGGATGCGGCGCAGCTCCAGCATCGCCTCCCAGACGCAAAGCGCCGCCTCGAGCTCAGCGCCAGTCGCGACGCGGAGTGCATCGCGCGGGTCGCGGAAAGAGGCGACGAAACGCCTGATCGTGGCCAGGGAATTGGTGTCGCCGCGGTCCAGGAGGTAGGTGGCGAACGGATTGGGATTCCGCGCCTGCTCGTCGATCGCCAGCACCATGCGCGTGATGGGATCGCGACTGGGCCAAGGGGCGCGCGCGTCATGGTCGCAATGCGCCACGTTCTCGGCCCCGTGGCGTTCCCAGTCGGCCCGCAACGCCGCAAGCATCTCAAGGGTGGACCGGCTTGAGATTCCTTCGGGGGTGATCCGCGTCACCGAACCCCCAAAGCCGTCCGAGCGCATCCGCGTGCAGGTGAAGCAGGTCGTCACCACGATCTCGTCGAGCAGCGAAGAACGCCAGACGATGTCGTGAAGGATCGACGTCCACGGCGTCTCGGACACATCAATGTCGAGATAGGTCGCATCGACCTCCCGATCTTCGCGGCGAAGCGCGGCGATCGCGAGGCTCAAAGCAGTGCCGCCGGGTGTCGTCACCGAGCGCTCGAGAGCGCCGAGCAGGTCATCGCGATCGATCGAGATGATCTCGCTTGGCCCGATGTTGCTGAAAAAATAGATCCGGTCCCCGTCATATTCATGGTCGAACATGGTCGTCAGGATGAGGCGCTCGAGCTCCGTCATGTCTGAGACGGGGATTGTCGGCGTGATGACGGTCGGGGAATTGTAATCGGCCATGGCTGGCTCCCAAAAATGAGAAAGCCCGGCACGGGGCCGGGCGTTGTGGGGTCAATCGCAGGTGGATTCAGGCGGTGACGTCGTCTGGATCGCGCCGTCCCTCGAGAATGGCTCTGGCCTTGGCGACGGCGGCCTGTGCGTTCGGTAGCCAGCGCTGGAAGTCGACCGCTGAGATGCCCATGGGCTGCGCGGGAATGGCGAGTTGGGTCAGGAGCTCGCCGAAATGCTCGACCTGGCGCTGAACCGTATCGCGGCATTGGCTCGGGATCGGAACAGGCTCGCCGCGATCCGCGACGTCAGGGCCGGCCCAGATGTCGCTGACATAGGTGTCGCCGGCGGATTCGTGATCCTGCTTCGAGCCGTCCCAGTCGTCGTCCTCGATGGAGAGCCGGCAGGCCTCGGCCAGGCTCGGCGCCTCGTAGCTTCGCTGGCGGTAAACGGGCAGGAGATAGGTGGTTTCGATGGTGAAGTGCGGCATGATCGGTTCTCCTGGTCGAAAAAACGCAAAAACCCCGCGCGAAGGCGGGGCGGCGGATTGAGCTGAAGAAAGGTGTCAGTGCTTGACGATGACGCTGATCCCGATGCTGTTCTCGTCTAGGTCGAGGCGCAGATGGGTGGCGGCGTCTCGCTGATCGGCAACGGGGAGGATTTCTTCGGCTGCGATGAACTCGACGCCGTCATCCCCGCCGAAGTAGCGAGTCTTGTATTCGAACCAATCCGGATTGGTGCTTGGATTGCACTGATCGGCGTAGCAGACCAGTGCTTTGCCATCGTCCGGAAGACGACCATTCGAGATCAGATACACACTCTGATCTCCGACGAGCCAAAGGCCGGGTCGTAGGCCCTTTCCGGGCACGAGACCGCCATGGGGATCGCGAAAGCCGCCATTGGCGGCAGCATCCGATTCGCCACGCGCGATGACCGCGCGCACCGCGGCAAGCGGGAACGTGAACATGGAGTTCTCCTGATTTTGGGGTGGTCGGACTCGGCTGGAGTCCCATGGAGGCCGGGATCGCGAACGATCTCTCAGTGGCGCGCTCTCCAGCCCAGCGCCCGCCCCTCCCCAGCCCACCTCCGCCTCTCGCGACGCCGGCCCGCAGCCGACCTGCACGCCAGACCCATGACGCTCGGGCCATTCGTGGTGTCAGCCGAGGCGTGGACCCTTGCGGCCTTCAGGCCGGGGCATCGTCATCCGAGGCGTTCCACCTCGCCTGGGGCGCCAGCTTCTCTTCGATTTCGGCGTCGGTCAGCTGCTCGAGCAGCTTCAGGACCGTGCCGAGGGCTCCACCGTTCACCAGGATGGTGCGTTTGCCGAGATGTTCAGTGGGCCAGGCTTTGGGATCCACAGCGCCGGCGATCCCTTTGAAATCGTCGGGTGCCCATGCCCAGATTGCCTCAAGCTTTTCGGCGCGCGTCATGCTGTCAAAAGCCCGCGTCTCGAAGGCGATGATCGCGGCGCGCATGCGCTCCGGGCTCTGGGGGTCGGAGAGATCGCAATAGCCGTGGAACCATCGGCGCCGTCCGCGGACGGTGATTTCGAAGAAGATCGAGGCAATGGTCCCGCGCTTGGTGACGGCGAACATGCCCGGGCGCGAGAAGAGCGGCCCCCAGATCATGCGCGCGAACTGGTAGCAATCCTCCGTTACCTCGAACCACCCTGCTGAACAGGTGTCATCGGAGAGGCGTTGCTCGATAGGCGGATCCTCTCCAAGGCCCAAGAGCTGATACATTTGCTGGGCGCCAGTGGGAGTCGGGAAAATCTTCCGAAAAGGTCGATCGGTCGTCATGGCATGCCCTCGGATGTCTGCCTGCCTCGCAGGCGCGCACCGACCGTCCATGCCCTTGCGGGCATGGAGCTGGATCGGCGAGGTGGCGGGTGTGCTGCGGCGTCAGAGCCGAAAGCGATGAACGATCTGCTGTGCGTCGCGGTGATGCTTCAGCATCTGACGATAGAAGCTCTTGCGAGCTTCGCGCCTGTCGGGATCGCGTCGCGAGGCGGGATCGAGCTTGTTGTGCGCGGCGCGCACCACGTTGCGCCACGGCGCGAGGACGTGGAGGTTGAGCCGACGATAGGTGCCGAGCATGATCATGCCTCCTCGACCGGAGACGGAGGTGGTGCGGGCTCGGCAACGGTGAAGACGACGGTTTCGCCGTCGATCCTATGAGGAACCGCCCTGGATAAGAGCTGATCGACGGCCGCGGCGGGGACGCCCGGCCAGCCGTCGACGACGACGCGGCGCAGAGCCGCTCGATCGTGTTCGAAGGCGTAGCCATTGATGGCCCAGGCGATCACGCCTGGAGCGTGGACGAGCTCATTGGAGCCAAGCCGATAGGTGGGCATGACGACCTCTTGCAATTTGTGAAGGTGAGGAAGGTCCGGACAGGCCCGGCCTTGGCGCGATGAAGCGTCAGGCCGCGTGCGCGTTGGTCGGCGTCGGCTTGCCGACGCCGGTGATGCTGCGAACCCTGGCGGCGAGGGCCGGGATATCGTCCAGCAGCGCGAGCGGCGCGAAGGTGTTGGGACCACCGATGAAATCGCGCCTGCCCTTGCAGGATCGGATCAGGATGCCGTGTCCTGAGGACAGGCCGTATTGCGCGACCTGCACATAGGCTGCGTCATGATGGAGGGTGATCTCGCCCGAGACGGCGATGCCACCCTTATTGGCGCGGATATCGTAGGAGCCGGGGGGCAGGCCCAGCTCGGCGGCGAGCTGCTTCACGCGCGAACGGGCGGTTGCATGGAAGCGCCGCTTTTGCGCGTCGTCGTAGGAACAGGATTTCGTCCAGTCGAACATCGGGATCTCCCTGAAACGGATGCGCCCGGCGATCGCGAAGCGATGCCGGGCGCGGGGGTTGAAGGAATTGTTGGGTTACGTCAGGCGGCAGAGCTGCCTTCGGCGATCGGGGCGGGGACAAGTTCGTCGCGAGGAGCCCAGGAAGAGCGATGGTCGCCTCCGAGCTCGGCCAACAGCTCGATGACGTGTCTCACGAGCACTCGCCCGCGATCAGAAGGACGAAAGGGATCTTGTCGACCTTCCGAAGATCGACGACCTCGAGGTTGTCGATGATCCATCGCCGAAGGGCGACAGGCTCGATGTCCCAGGAACTGCCGCCCTGCTGTGAAAGCCGCCTGTCGCCTCGCTTTTCGGCCGGCAGATCGCCCGCGAGAATACGCGCAGTCACGAACTTGCCGTCGACGCCGAGGATCGCCGCGGCTTGCGTTGCCGAGAGCTCGGGCCGGGTCGCTCGCCGGGAGAGAGAAAGCCGCTTCGCCCGGACGACGATTGCCGTCGGCGAGCGCCGGAAGCCGTGCTCACGGAAGATGGCCGCGGCCTTGTCCGGCTGATGAAGCGGGACACTGCTCATCAGGGCATCCTCGGCTACCGTCCATCGCGGCTCTTTTTTATGCCGGACGGTCAAGCCGAGGATCGTCAAGCGCTTGGTCAGCCACCAGCGGGGAACATCGAGGCGGGTGGCGAGATCCGAAACGGCGCCCTTTCGGCTGGGATCCATGTCGATCCATCCGTCGCGGATCAGCTGATCGAGTTCCGGACTGGTGCGGTGGCGCTGCCGCGCCGCTGGCGAGGTGCTCGCTTTCAGGCCGAGCTTCTGTGCCTGCCCGTAGACGCCGGCAAGCGTGCGGTGCTCGGCGAGCCTGGCGAGGCAGGCTGCGGCCCCGCCATCGGGGAAATAGCGCCGGAGGACTTCGTTTTCCGTCTCGGTCCAGAAGCGCTTGTCGCGCTTGCCCGGGACGTAGGGAACGGAAAGACGGGGTTCGTGGCGGCGGGGCTTTGCGAAGGAGACGGGTTTGAGGCTCACGGCGCCATTCCTTTCGCGATCCGCACGGCGCGGCCATCGTGCACATCGTCGATGTCGATGGCGCCGCAGGTGTCGAGCAGGGCGAGCGCGGCACTGACGCGGCCGGAATCGATGCCGAGATAATCGGCGAGGTCAGCGACCGCCGCGCCCTGCGGTACGAGCGGCGCTAGGACCTCCCAGACCCGGCCGGCGTCGGCGAAAGCGGCCTCCCGGATGAAGGCACGCACCGAGCGCGCGCCGGCGGGCAAACTCATGTCGGATCGAGCCTCGCCGTCAGCTTCGGAGACCGCCTGGAGTTCGTCGAGGTCGAGCAGGCGGACGGCGTCCTCGGTGCTGATCGGCGACGGCGTCGCGATCTCCGGCCGTGCTCCGATGTGGCGGGTTTCGACAGGGCCGATGCGCAGCATCGCCGGCGCGCGAGAGAATGCCGGCCCGGACGCCACGAAATCGCCGGGCAGAAGCAATGGCAGCCGATCGAACGCTTTGCTCGCATCCCACCCGATGGTTTCGGCGGCGCGTCGAATATCGATGTCGAGCGTATTGAGGCCGATCAGGAAATTGAGGACCTCCGAAGAGACCGATTTCGCGAGCCGGGCGATACGTTGCGTAGCAAGGACGCTGGCGAGACCGCGCTTGCGGCCGCGGCTCATTAGATCGGTGATCGTCTGCGTCGCCGCTTGCCGGACAGAGGTCGCGGCCAGTCCCGCACCTCCGAATGGAGCGAACAGATGAGCCTCGTCGATTGCGATCAGCAGGGGGTGCCAGTGTTCGCGCGGTGCGGCGATCAGCGCACCGACGAACGCCGTGACATGCTGCATCTGGGCTTCCCGGTCGATCTGCGAGAGATCGAGCAACAGCGACAGGCGATGCTCCCGGGCGCGGGTCGCGGCGATCGCAAGAGCTGCGGCGTCGAGCCGAGCGCCGTCGAGGACGGGGAAGTCGAAACGCCGCGCCAGCGAGACGAACTCACCCTCGGGATCGATCACGATCTGCTGCACGTGGCCGTGCGTCTGTTCGAGGATGCGTCGCAATGTCCAGCTCTTGCCGGCCCCGGATGTGCCCTGGACGAGCAGACGGCCATCGAGGATCTTCTCGAGATCCAGACGGATCATGCCACCGAGATCGGATAGTCCGAGGTCGATGGCGACGGCGCTGCGCTCTGATGCCGGCTGCTTGGCCGTGGGCTGCGCGTATCCACGTTCGGCGGCGAATGCCGTCGCCAGTTCCCGCTCGATGGGCGCGAGGCGAGAATACTCCTGGTCGGTGACCGTTGCTCCGAAAGTCATGACGGCTCTCCCGCAGTGGGTGAGCCGACGCGGTTGTTCTTCGAGGGATTGAGATGAGGCTTGAACGTGGTCTTCGCCATGGTGGCATCTCCGTGACGGGCGGACCGGAATCTCCCGCCGGACCTCCAGACCCGTCGCGGATCTCTCACCCTCCTCTGCCTCTCCACCGCGCCCCGCTACCCGCCGCCCGCCAGCCAACTGCGCGCAAGAGATGCAACGGGAATGCTCCGCACCAACCGTGGCGAGTTTCGGCGAGGCTGGACCTGCGAAGCTGCATCTGCCGCCCGGGTCGATCGGGGCTGAGCGAGCCCTCACGGCGAAGGAGCGTGAGCCCATCGACTCCAGTGTCGCATAACCATTTCATTGGCGACCAGCCGCAGATCCTGGAGGTGGTAGAAGAGACCGACGATCGCGATCATGCCGAGCTCATCGAGCCGCTTCAGCGCGCGATCGAAGCGATCCATATAGGCGTCCCGCAACTCGCCATAGGCCGTAAAGGCCGTGTTGATCCAGGGCTGGATTTCGCAATAGCCTTCCGGCGATCCGCCCTGCAGATTGATCGTGACACCCAGGACGCCGAACCGCCGGTAGGCCAGCAGCATGCCGAGGAACTCGGTGACGTTCCGCTCGGGGTCCCATGTTCTCGTGTCCGGGTAGATCCAGGGCGCCCGGGTTTCCGGATTCAGGTCATCGAAGATCGCATTGACCATGCGCATCGATATGAGTTGGCCTTCGACGCGCTGCCCCTTCCAGAACCTGCCTGGATAGGTCGGAACTCCGTCGAGAAGAATGTCCTCGCCACGCAGGGATATCGTGACCATGTCCGTGCGTCCCATTCGTCCATCGCCTCGGGGCTTTGCCATCGGTCCTTGCGCGACCCTCGCCATCGCCGGGTCGCTCGCCGTCCGGCGCGACAGCGAGGAATGTGCAGGTCGGCAGCCAGACGTCTCGGCTGCCGACCCCGGTTCAGTTGGTGAGCGAAATCACCAGCTGCGGGAGCCACTGCGTGAGCGGCGGATAGTAGGTCAGCAAGAGCGTGACGAAGAAGGTCGCGCCCATCAGCAGCCAGAGATGGCGGGTGATTTCGGCGATGCTGGCCTTTGCGAGCTTGGCGGCGACGAACAGGGTGCCTCCCACCGGCGGGGTATACAAGGCGATCGCCAGGTTGGCGGTCATCACCACGCCGAGATGGACGGGATTGATCCCGAACGCCGCTGCCATGGGAATGAACAGCGGTCCGGCCATCAGCAGTGCCGGCAGCGGCTCGATGAACAGGCCGAGCAAGAGCAGCGCGACGTTCAGAAGGAGCAGGAACACCCATGGCGACTGCGCGACAGATGCGACCCAGTTCGACATGTGGAAGGCGACTTGCTCGACCGTCAGCAGCCAGGCCAGAGCGCCCGTCGCACCGATCACCAGCATCACGGTGGCGCTGGTGATGAAGGCCTTGAGGAGGAGGTCGGGGATCTGGCTCCAGCGCAGGTCCTTGTAGAGGAACATCGAGATGACGATCCCGTAGAAGACCGCCACAGCCGCTGCCTCGGTCGGGGTGAAGTAGCCGCTCCAGATACCCCCGACGATCAGAATCGGCAGGAGTAGCGCCGGTCCGGCGGCATAGGCCGCCGTGAGAACTTCGCGCAGCGGCGCGCGGGGGCCGCCGGGGTCGCATGCCGTCGATTTTCCGTGCCAGATGCAGATCGCGATCATCGCCGCCGCGCTCAGGAGCGCCGGTATCAGCCCCGCGATCGACAGCGACCGCATCGAAGTGCCGGAAATGAAGGAATAGACGAGGAATGGCACCGAAAGCGGCATCAGCAACGCCAGCGTGCCCGCCACCGAAAGCAGCGCAGCGGCGAACCCGCGTGAATAGCCGCGCGCGATCATCGTCGGGATGATCAGCGAGCCGATCGCGGCCGTATCCGCAATGGCCGAGCCGGAGATCCCGCCGAACATCAGGCAGGAGACGACAGTGACGACTCCCAGCCCGCCCGGAAGCCAGCCGAACATGACATAGGCAAAGGCGACGATGCGCTGGCCGACACCTCCGCTGGCGAGGAGTTCGCCGGTGAAGACGAACAGCGGAACCGCGATGAGCATGAACGGCTCGACGCCGCTGACAAAGGACAGGAGCAGCGTCTCGAAGGGATGCTGCATGCCGTAGAGCGCGATGATGCCCAGAGTCGTCGCGAGCATCGCGAACATGAGCGGGATGCCCGCTATCGCGAGCGCGAAGAAGACACCGAAGATGACGATGGCCAGCATGGCATCAGTTCTCCTGATAACGCTGGTCGCGGGGAATGCCGCGGAGGATCAGGATCAGGTCGTAGCCGATGAAGAGGATCATCAGCGCGGACGACAGCGGCAGTGGCATGTACTGCCAGGCCATCGGCCAATCGAGCGTGGTCAGAACACTGCCCCAGCTGCTCTCCACCATGCGCCAGCCGTAAAACAGCAGCAGCGCGAGCACCGTGAGGCAGAAGGTCTGAACGGCCGCATCCGCCCAGCGGCGCCTGGCCGGCGGAAGCTTGTCCAGCAGCTCGGTGATCGACATGTGCACATTGCGCCGGGCGGCGGCGACGCCGCCCAGAAAGGTGACCCAGACCATCATGAACTCGCCGAGCTCGGTCACCCAGGCGAGATCGTGCGCCAGCAAATGCAGCACGACATTGATCAGGACGATCGTGATCAGTGAAGCGCCGATCATGATCACCGCCAGATCGACGATCCGGCTCACCCATTCCAGGGGAAGCGGCAGCCGACGACTATCTGCAACAACAGGCTCGGCGCGTCCGAACTGGGGCGCCTCGGGAGCATGGGCCGGTCGCGGATTCGTCATTTCGGCTGCGTCCGAAGCGCTTCGGCCTCCTTGATGAAGGCATCGGCGTCGGCACCATATTTCTCGCGCGCCCTGTCGTAGACGGAGGCAACGGATTGGCGAAACGCGTCGATCCGGGGTGTACGATTGACCTTGGCGCCCTTGGCTTCCATCTCCTTCAGCGAATCCGCATCGCGGGTGCGGATGAGATCACGCATGAAGGGGGTCACTTCCTGCGCCGCGCGCAGGATCAGCGCGCGATCCGTTTCGGAGAGCCCCTGCCAGGTCTTCTCGGCGATCACGACCGGGGTCGGGCTGTAGACATGGTTCGTCAGCGTCACATGGGGCGCCACCTCGTAGTATTTCTGGGCGTTGACGGTGTCGATTGGGTTTTCCTGGCCCGCGACGACGCCCTGCTGGATCGCCATGTAGACCTCCGGCAGCGGCATGATCTGGACGCCGAACCCCATCGCTTCGAGCGACCAGCGCATCATCTCGTTGGCGAAGCTGCGCAGCTTCTTGCCTTTGGCGTCTTCGGGACCGTTCAGCGGGTCGCGCGTCGTCATGACACGGAAACCGCCCTCCCAGGGGGCGAGGAAGCGGAAGCCCTTCGCCGGCGCCTTGGCGAACTGCTCCTTGAGCCAGGGCGATTCATCGTAGAACTTCCAGCCCTGCTCGTAGGTCTCGAAGGCGAAGGGCAGCATCGTCAGATTGAGCGCGGGGATATGGGGCGCGAAGGAACCCGTCGACGAGATGGTGAAGTCGACGCCGCCCAAGCCCAGTTGCTCGATGGCCTTGGGATCGCCGCCGAGCTGGCTGCAGCAATAGATCTGCAACTTGTAGCGCCCCTGCGTCATCTCCTCGATCTTCTTGCCGAGGAGTTGCGCGCCGAGATGACGGGCGCTGGTCTGCTGCTCGCCATGCGCAAATTTCAGGGTCGTCTGCGCCATGGCCGCGGGCGCCGCCGAAAGCACGGTCGCCGCCAGGAGGCCGGATATCAGTTTTCGAAGTGTCATGACGCTTCCTCGTCGCGTTTCCATGTCCCTGCGGTTCGTCGACATGCGACCGCTGTTATTTTGCTTGGGCGCGGATGGCAGCCGCCTCCTCGAGTACGGCCTTCGCATCCGCGCCATATTTCTCGCGAGCCTTCTCGTAGACGGGCTCGACGCTGCGCCGGAACGCGGCGATGTCCGGCTTGCGGTTCACTTTGGCGTTCTTCGTCTCCATTTCGGCAAGCAGCGTCTCGTCATTGTCCTTGATGAGCTTGCGCATGAAGGGCGTGACCTCCTGGGCGGCACGAAGGATCAGGGCGCGATCCGCCTCGGGCAGCCGCTGCCAGGTTCTCTCCGAGATCACGACGGGTGTTGGGCTGTAGACATGGTTCGTGATCGTGACATGCGGGGCGACCTCGTAGAATTTCTGGCCGTTGATCATGTCGATCGGGTTCTCCTGACCAGCGACGACACCTTGCTGGATCGCCATGTAGACCTCCGGCAACGGCATGATCTGGACGCCGAAGCCCATTGCCTCGAGCGACCAGCGCATCATCTCGTTGGCGAAGCTACGCAGCTTCTTGCCCTTGGCGTCGTCGGGGCCGTTCAAGGGCTCCCTGGTCGTCATGTTGCGGAAACCGCCCTCCCAGGGGGCGAGGAAGCGGAAGCCCTTCGTCGGCGCCTTGGCGAACTGCTCCTTGAGCCAGGCGGACTCGTCGTAGAATTTCCAGCCCTGCTCGTAGGTCTCGAAGGCGAAGGGCAGCATCGTCAGATTGAGCGTCGGAATATAGGGCGCATAGGAGCCCGTCGACGAGATGGTGAGATCGACGCCACCCAGTCCCAATTGCTCGATGACCTTCGGGTCGCTGCCGAGTTGGCCACAGCAGTAGACCTGAACCTTGTATCGGCCCTGCGTGAGCTCTTCGACTTTCTGGGCGAACAGGGTCACGCCGGCATGACGTGCGCTGTTCTGCTGGTCGGCATGGGCGAATTTGAGGATGGTCTGCGCGTTTGCGGCGGATGCCGCGCAGGCGGCCAGGACGCCGAAGAATGCTGCCTTGAATGTCATGTGCTTCCTCCCGAGTTTCGGTTCTTTTTTCGCTGCCCATCGTCAAGAGATTGGGCTTGTGGAGAGCTTCGGCCTCCCAGCCGACCGCTACGGAGGCGCCTCCTGCGCCCATGGCACGCCGCCGGCATAGGTCATGTATCCGGTGCAGGCAGACCACCCGGAGTCGACCGGCAGCACGGCGCCGGTAATGAAGCGTGCTTCGGGCGAGAGCAGGAAGCCTATCGCATCCGCGACGTCCCCAGGGGTCGGGAGCGCGGTCAGCGCATGGGCCGACATCAGCTTGTCCAGGTCGCGCAGGCCGCTCTCGACCTTCTGGCGAAGGCTCGGCATCATCACATAGGTCGGGGCGACGCTGTTGACGCGAACGTTGTGTCTGCCCAGCTCCGCCGCCAACAGCTGGGTCAGCCGGGCGAGCGCGACCTTGCTCGGGTTGTAGGCGGGTAGCGGCAGCGCGGCGTATGTGTTGATCGAGGTCAGCGTGACGATCGCTCCGCCCCCCGCCGCCGCCATCTGCGCGCCGAAGCTGCGACATGCGTGGAAAGTGCCGTGATAGTTCACCCGCCAGACGCGATCATGCCGATCGAGAGGCATGGTCATGGCGGATTCCGTATCCGGCATGAGGGCGGCGCAGGTGACCAGGCGCTCGGCGGGGCCCCATTTGCGAGCGATCTCGTCGGCCACGGCTTGAACCTGGCCGGCATCGGCGACATCGCATGCGAGATACTCCGCCGCGAATCCTTCGGAGGACAGGTACCGCGCCTGGCGCTCTCCGGCGCTCTGGTCGATGTCCAGGATCGCGACGCGGTCGCCTGCGCGCGCGAGCTTCTCGGCAGCCGCCGCGCCGATGCCGGAGCCGCCCCCCGTGACCACGGCGATCCGCTTGAGCGCGGGACTACTCATCGGGACGACCTTTCTGCCATGCGTGCCACCACCATGACCGCTGCTCGGCGGAATGAGGTCTGCCGCGCGCCGAACGCCGCCCGCTCATCGCTGCATGGATCACCTCTCGCGGGGCGCTGGACGGCACCAGATTGAGCCGACGTCGATGCTGCGATGGTGCGCAGCCGGGACATCCGGACGGCCGGGACTGTTCCAACGGACGAGAATGGCGACGAAGCATCCCAACGGTCATCGGAAGGCGCCTCAGGGGTCGGGCTCGGCGGCGGCGCGCCTTGCGAGCTCCTCGGCAACGACCGGAAGCGCGGCTTCGAAGGTCGAGATGCCCATGGTGCTGGCGAGCTGAATGACTTCCAGTATCTGCTCAGCGGTCGCCCCGTACTTCAGGGCGTTCTCGATATGGATGTGCGTGCCCAGGGAAAACTGATGTGTCACGGATACATCAGTGGCGATATAGACGAACTCCTTGACCGTGGCGTCCAAGGCCTTTGAACGCCACGGCACGGATGAGAACGTTGTGAAGGCTTCGAAATAGTCGGGATCGAGCGCAAGCAGGCCATCCCAGATACCGCTCCAATAGCCGCGTGACGAGATGAACTCTTCTTTCAGGCGCACCCGCCTGGCATCGTTCCTGGCAAGCTTTTTCGCTTCTTCCGGGATCGATGCGAGCTTCTCTTGCAAGATGGGGACGGCGAGCACGCATGCATGGACACCGAGGTTGCTGGCAAGCTGAAGCACTTCGATGATCTCGTCGACGGAGGCGCCGGCGTCGATCGCTCCCCGGCAATGGTGCCTGATGCCGGGTCCGTAAAGATGCGTGACTGCAGCGTAGAGCGAGAGCGATACGAGGTGGCGGGTCTTCGGCGAGAGATGGTTGGAGCGCCAGGGGTGGCCGGCCATCGCGAGATAGGCTTCGACGAAAGATGGAGCCCTGTCGATCAGCGGATCGAGCGTGGGCGCCCAATACGCGCCTGCGCCCTGCAATTCGTCGAGCTTCCGGCGAAGGTCGGCGCTAGAGCTCGACATGGGACACGATCCCTGCCTGAGGGGTGGGACGGGCCGCATGAGGATCGGTCACGACTATCGGCATGACGATCCACGTGATGCAGAGGCTGCCGGCACCTGGTGGCTCCCGTTCGGCTGGTCGTCGCCACGTGGCGAGCAAGCAACGTTAGCGATAACCTTACAGAGAACGAAACCGAGCGCAAGAGCTGCCGACGACGAAGGCGACTGTCAGGTGCTGGAGCGTTCGATGATCTCGTATCCGAGATCGAGAATGGCCGGTCCCGTCGAGCGCCCAGAGAGACGATCGAGCAACATCCCGGCCGCGCGTCGCCCGATTTCGTAGCGCGGAAACCGCAATGTCGTGAGCGGCGGAGACACGCACTCCTGCAGTTCGTTGTCGTCGGACCCGGCGATGGCGATGCGCCCGGGAACGTCCCAGCCCCTCCGGTTGGCCTCGAGCAGGGCGCCTGTGGCGAGCACATCACCGGACAGGAACACCGCATCGACCTCGGGCGCGGTTTCGACGAGCCGGACGAGCGCCTGCCCGCCACTCTTCAATCCCGGCGGGCTTTCGAGGACGAGCGCGGGATTGGCGGAAACGCCTGCGCGGGCGAGCGCGGTGAGATAGCCGGCCTTGCGCTCGGCGGCGCGGTCGTTGTCCTTCGTCGGCAGGCTGACGAAGCCGATATGGCGGTAACCCCGGCCCAACAGATGTTCCGTCATGGTGCAGGCCGCGTCGTGATTTGAGAAGCCGACCGTCATGTCGATCGGTTGCCGGATGAGATTCCCCGTCTCGATGCAGGGGATTCCCGCCTCCTGGAGCATGACCCGGCTGCGAGGGGAGTGCTTGGTGTTGTGGAGGATGATGCCGCAGATGCGCTGGCCGAGAAACGCGCGGATCGCGACCTCCTCTCCTTTCAGGGTATATCCGCTGTCGGCGATCATAAGGTGATGTTCGGAGCCGAGGATGTCTGAGACGCCCTTGATCGTCTCGGCGAAGAGCGAGTTGCGCAGGCTCGGCACGATCAGCCCAACAATGTCAGTGCGCCGCGACGCGAGGCTGCCGGCAATCCGGTTCGGGACGTAGCCGGTCGCGTCGATTGCCGCTTCGATGCGGCGAAGCGTCTCCGGTGTGACGCAATTGGGATCTCGCAGCACGCGAGAGACGGTCATGGCGGAAACGCCTGCCATGGCGGCGACGTCCGCCATGCGGGCTTTTCCGCGCCCGACGATTTTTTCCGACGCTGCTGTCACTCGGGTCGCTCGTTGTTCGGTGTCATTCGATATCGTCCATGCTGCACCAGCTTACCGAAAATTTCGCCGGACTGAGAGAAGCCATCTCGAAGGCTCTTGCGCCAATTAAGTCACTGTATTACGTTCGCGCTAACGTGGCGACTGACCACATGCGTTCCGTGCGCCCGCGCTGAACGCCGCACATCCAAATGGGAGAGCCGATTTGAGCCGCTCAGCTCGCTTCCGAGAACTACTGAGAACCCCTCCCTTCGTCTGCATGGGCGCGCACGATGCAGTCACCGCCAAGCTCGCGGAGCAAGCCGGAGCCCCGGCCATCTATGTCAGCGGCTTTGTCGCCTCGGCGATCGTAGCTGGCGCGCCGGACGTCGGCCTCCTTAGTCAGACCGAAATGTTCGAGCACATCCGCCGGATCTGCCGTGTGACCAGCGTGCCGGTCTTCGCCGATGCCGACACCGGCTATGGCGGCGTACTCGACGCGGCGCGCACGATCTCCCTCTGGGAGGAGGCCGGCGCTTCGGTCCTGCACCTCGAGGATCAGGCCGTTCCCAAGAAATGCGGGCATTTCGCCGGCAAGCAGCTCGTCAGCCCCGAGGAGATGCAGCAGAAGCTGCGGGCGATGTTGGATGCGCGGCGGGATCCGAACTTCTTCATTGTGGCGAGGACTGATTCCCTCGCGGTCACCGGCCTTGACGACGCGATCGCCCGGCTCACCGGCTACGCCCATGTCGGGGCGGATGGGCTTTATGTCGACGCGATCGAGAGCGTCGAGCAGATGAAGCAGATCAGCGACCGCCTGCGTCCTCTCGGCAAGCCATTGCTGTTCAACATGGTGCGGTCGGGGAAGAGCCCCTTCCTGTCCTTGAAGGAAGTCTACGAGCTCGGCTTTGACTATGCGCTGTGCCCCGTCGAGCCGATGTTGGCGATGCACAAGGCGGTCAAGACGATGATGGAGCGGTTCATGGCCGAAGGCTGTTCCACCAACGCCGTGGCCGACCTGTTGACGCCCTTCGAGGATTTCAACGAGTTCGTCGGTCTGTCCGAAATGGTCGCACGCGAGCAAAGCTACGCCTCGTAGAGACCGATCGGCGTCCCGCCCGCGACGCTTGCCAGTGCGATCGCTGGAAGCCGACGTTCCTGGCAACCGGCTCCGGCGAGCCGCCTCAGCCAGAATCCTGGAGATGAGAGCAGACGTGCACGCTATCGCTTTGCCCCGCATCATGCGGATCGGCGCCGGCGCCCTCGATGATTTGCCGCAGGCGCTTGCGCAGCTCGGCCTCGGGCGTCCGGCTGTCGTCACCGATCGCTTCATCGCCCATAGCGGTGCTCTTGCGCGGCTCAAGGCGGGGCTCGGCAACGCCGGAATCGAGGTGCGGGTCTTCGCCGACGCCGTTCCCGATCCGACCGTCGCTTCCGTTGTTGCGGCAACCGCCTTCATCGGCGAAGGCGGTCATGATTGCGTGATCGGCCTTGGCGGCGGCAGTCCGATCGACACCGCGAAGGCGGCTGCGGTTCTCAGCCTTCGGGGCGGAGAGATGGCCTCGCTCAAGGCGCCTCATCAGGAGGACGCGCCGGGCTTGCCTATCGTGGCGATTCCGACCACCGCCGGCACCGGGTCGGAAGCCACGCGCTTCACGATCGTCACGGACGAGCGTACGGACGAGAAGATGCTCTGCGCCGGTCTCGCCTATCTCCCGAGCATCGCCATCGTCGACTACGAGCTCACATTGACCAAACCGTATCGGCTGATCGCGGATACGGGGATCGATGCGCTGACCCATGCGATCGAGGCGTATGTCTCGCGACGGGCCAATCCGTTCACCGACGCGCTGGCGCTCTCGGCCGCGAAAACGATCTGGAACAATCTACCGACGGCCTGCAACGAGCCGGGGAATCGCGCGGCCCGCGAAGCCATGATGCTGGCGGCAACGCAGGCTGGCATCGCCTTTTCGAACGCTTCGGTCGCGCTTGTGCATGGGATGAGCCGGCCGATCGGGGCCCATTTTCACGTCGCACACGGCCTCTCCAACGCCATGTTGCTGCCGGCGGTCAGCGAATGGTCAGCGGCCGGCGCCCCGGCACGCTATGCCGCGATCTCAGGCGCGTTGGGACTTGCCGGCGATGGCGATGACGACGAAGTCGCCGCCTCCCGCCTGACCGCAGCATTGCGGCAGCTCAACCACGATCTTCAGGTGCCAACTCCGCAGGCGTATGGCATCGACGAACGGAAGTGGAAGGACGTCCTGCCGCTCATGGCCGAACAGGCTCTCGCCTCGGGATCGCCGGCGAACAATCCCCGGGTCCCGGACGCGATGACGATTCAGGACCTCTATCGTCGGGCCTGGGCATGAGGAATCAGCCGTCTTCGCGCAGGCGGATCTCGAACCGAAAGGGCTGGCGCTGTGGTCACCGCTGCCCGGCCAAAGGACCGAATGTGGCCGGACGCTGAGCGGCGGGTCGGAAACGCGCTGAGGGGAGGAGACATGTCACAGGTGGAGACGAACCGCGACGGTCGCGTCGTCGTGCTCACGATGAAGCGCCCCGATGCGGGCAACCGCATCACTCAGCAGATGGCGGAGGAACTGACGGCCGGGTTGGACGCGGCACGGCGGGATCCGACGGTGGCGGGCTGCGTGCTCACTGGCCATGGCGACATTTTTTGCCTTGGCGGTGACTATCAAGGAGCGGGGCCGACCACGGCCGGCCGCATGGAATTCGGGCGGGCCCATATCGACCTGCTCAACGAGATGGCTCGTCTCGGCAAGCCCCTCGTCGCGGCCGTCAATGGCAACGCACACGCAGGCGGCTTCGGCCTCGTCGTGGGCTGCGATCTCGCGTTTGTTGCAGAGGATGCGACGCTTGGCCTGCCGGAAGCGGCCCACGGGCTGTTTCCGTTCCTGGCCCTCGCGATCGTCCGCGATGCGCTCCCCAAAAAGGTGCTGTTCGACATCGTCTACAATGCTAGGCTGATGGATGCGCATGAGGCCCGGTCACTGCATCTGGTAAACAAGGTTGTGGAGAAGAGCGCGGTGGTCGCTCAAGCCGTCTGGGCGGTCGAGCAGGCCAATAGCGGAAATCCGGATGTACTCGCACTCGGCCGTGACCTCTACTACACGATGCGCGGTTTGAGCCCGGCTGAGGCGCTCGACAAATCACGGTTCGCGCTCGGCTCAGCACTTGGCGCGCGAAGTGAGCGTTCTCAAATTTGATCCATACCAAACGCGTTCGGGCGAGCGAGACGTGGCTTAGCCATATCGAGGCGAAGCAAGGGCCTAGCGTTGAATTCCCGCTAAACAAGCGAACAGTGTTATGAGCTGTTGGGCTGGAGGGATACGATCCCAGAGGGTTCGAACGACCTCTTGTCCTTTTCGGATCCTGCGCACTCGGGCAAGCGCGATTCATCCGCGCGATTGGAGAAACGGGTTACCTCGGCGTCAAACTGCAAGCCGACTGTTCCGGTCGGGCCGTGACGCTGCTTGCCGATGATCAGTTCGGCAAGACCATGGGCGGCCTCCATCTCGATCTGCCATTTGTTGTGCTCTTCGGTGCCGGAGCGCGGCTCCTTGCCCTTGAGGTAGTATTCCTCGCGGTAGACGAACATCACCACGTCGGCATCCTGCTCGATCGAGCCGGATTCGCGCAGGTCCGCGAGCTGTGGGCGCTTGTCGTCACGCTCTTCGACCTTCCGTGAGAGCTGGGAGAGCGCGACGATCGGGACGTTGAGCTCCTTTGCCAGCGCCTTCAGGCTGGTGGTGATCTCCGTCAGCTCCTGCACACGGTTCTGCCCGGCCTTGCCGGAACCGGCAAGGAGTTGGAGATAGTCGATGAACAGGACGTCGAGCCCCTTCTGGCGCTTGAGCCGCCGGGCGCGGGCCATGAGCTGCGCGATCGAGATGCCGCCGGTCTGGTCGATATAGAGCGGCAGCTTCTCTATCTGGGCGGCGACGTCAGTGATGCGGGCGAAATCGGCCTCGGTGATGCGCCCCTGCCGGATCTTGTAGGAGGAGATGCCCGACTGCTCGGCGACGATGCGGGTCGCGAGCTGGTCGGACGACATCTCGAGCGAGAAGAAGCCGACGACGCCACCATCGACCGATTTGAACGACCCGTCTTCCTGGCGTTCGCCGCGCCAGGCCTTGGCGATGTTGAAGGCGATGTTGGTCGCGAGCGAGGTCTTGCCCATGGCCGGGCGGCCGGCGAGCACGAGCAGGTCCGAACGCTGGAGGCCCCCCATGCTCCGGTCGACGTCGCGCAGGCCCGTCGAGATGCCGGAGAGGCCGCCATCGCGCTGGTAGGCGCTCACCGCCATGTCGATGGCCAGCCGCAGCGCGCCATCGAATTTCTGGAAGCCGCCCTCGTAGCGGCCCTTCTCGGCCAGCTCGTAAAGCCTGCGCTCTGCATCCTCGATCTGTTCGCGCGGCGCCATCTCGACCGGCGCGTCATAGGCGATGTTGACGAGGTTCTCGCCGACGCCGATGAGCTGGCGGCGGATGGCGAGGTCGTAGATCGTGCGGCCGTAATCGCCGGCATTGATGACGGTCGTCGCCTCGGCGGCGAGGCGCGCGAGATACTGGCTCGGCGTGATGTCGCCGAGTTCGAGGTCGTTGACGAAGGTCTTGAGTGTGATCGGCGTGGCGATCTTGCCGGCGCGGATCAGGCTTGCCGTCAGCTCGAAGACGCGCTGGTGGATCGGCTCGAAGAAATGATCCGGCAGCAGGAAGTCGGAAACGCGGTAGAAGGCGTCGTTGTTGACCAAGATCGCGCCCAGAAGCGCCTGCTCCGCCTCGATATTGTGAGGCAGGACGCGGTATTCCGGCTCGGGGGTGTCGAGGCGTGCAGCGAAGGCAACAGCAGGAGCCATGAGGTGCCAACCCTGAAAAGACAATCCGACCTAGGCGAACGTCCGTTGCGCTGATGCAGTCTGTGCTGATTCTCCATTTCTGGAAATCGCGTTGGCCGGCCGCCCGCGCCGGATCTTGAGCGTCTCGAGAATCCGAACCTGGCCGGTGAGTTGCGCGTCACCGTGATCCTGAAGGCTGTTTCCGTGGGCACCGAGATCGACGTCGAGCGGGAAGGCGTGCCTGGCGTGATCGCGCCCGACGCGTATTATCTCGGCGGGCAGGATTCCCTGGACCAACTCATCAAGCTCGTCGTACCGGACATCAGCTGGTAGCGGCATCGCCTCGAAAGGAGCCCGCGCATGACGATCTCGCCATTGCCGCGGCGGCATTTTTTTGCCTTTCGGGTGCTCTCCTCCAGGTCGATCTTAAAGTCGGCCTTTTCGAGCACGGCCGCACGAGGCACCTTCCCCCCAACTCATCGATACCTTCCTTCTCCATCCTTCTCTTGCACCGGACCCGCAGCACCTGCGCCATCCAGCCCCTTTCCTCGGTTGGCTTCGCTCGTCCCACCATTTGCGGAACGCCGCCGGCCAGCCGCGAAGCCTGCCGGGCGCAAGCGGCAGAAGCCAACCCATCCGATCTTGAATGGACCACGATCGCGCAGCGCCACCGTGGCCGCGATCATCGCCGAGGTGAGAGCCCAGCGTGCTTGCTTGGCGCGACTTCCCTGCATAAGCGTGGCCGAACGGCGCCTGTCCGATGGCCGAGAGCAAATCTCGCCTCGTCGCATTTCGAGACTCTGACCCGCTCGATTCGACACGGCGGTTTCAGAAACAAAAAAGGCCGGCGTCCGCAAGGAAACCGGCCTGGAAAGTTTGAAACATTTGGCGTTGTCGCCAAACATCTCGGAGGGGAACGGCTGAAACGAGACCGCTGCCGGGAGGAGTAGCAGAGCCCGTTCAACAACCGCGACTGCTATATTGGGCGGAGTTTGCCTTTTGCAATACAGCATCATTTCGCTTTGCCATGTGCTTCACGCATGGATTGCCCCTTGCTTCCATGCCAGCCTGGAATGGCGACGACTCTGTCTCGGGTTGCGGCTTCCTGAGCCTCACTAGAGCGGTTCCGGCCGTGATTGAATCGATTGTGAAGTGACGCGGCGTCCTGCGCCTGATTCAACCTGATCGTTGGATGAGGTGGGGCATGGCACGAGCACTGAGCGAGGATCTTCGCGGACGGGTTTTGCGGGCTTCGACGGATGGAGCGTCGGCTCGGCAGGCGGCAGCCCGGTTCGGGGTGGGGATCTCGACGGCGATCCGCTGGATCGCACGGGCGCGGCTCGGCGAGACCACGGCGCGGATACAGGGCCGGCGTCGCGCCTCGCGCCTGGATAAGCATGAAAGCTTCATCGTGGGGTTGATCGAGGAGCGCCGGGACATCACGCTGCACGAGATGATGGCGCGCCTATCGGCCGAGCGGTCGGTCGTCATCGGGCACAGCGCGCTCAGTTCCTGGCTGCGGTCGCATGGCTGGACGTTCAAAAAAAGTCCGCCCATGCACTGGAGCAGGAGCGCCCCGACGTCCTGAAGCGGCGCCGGGACTGGTTCGAGGCACAGCTCGATCTCGATCCTCAGCGCCTCGTCTTCATCGACGAGACTGGTCTCTCCACCAAGATGGCCCGCCTGCGCGGCCGTGCCCCACGCGGAGAACGTTGCCGGGCGGGCGTTCCGCACGGCCATGTGTGGACGCCCCCTCTGGCGCAAGCAAAATCTCGGGACAGGCGCTTCGCGTGATCGGGTGCTGCCATGTGTCCGGCCTCTGATGCGGCGGGTTATGTGCCGCGGGCCCGTATGGGAGTGCGAGGATCAGGTCCACATCACTGGAACGCGCTCGAAGCGCTCCCCATGCGCCTGGTTCTCCTGATCCCGCCTTACCGACGTTGCGCCATACCTGTCCTTCGACCTGCTCACGCCATCGACAGCCTCACACCCGTCGGCCGCTCAAGCGACGACGGCCGGAGCTCGATAGGTTCCTCCCTTCGTCAGCAACGCCCAGGCGACGCGCGCGTTCTTGTTGGCCAAGGCGACAATCACCAACATCGGCGGCTTGCGCGCGAGCATCCGGCCGAGCCAGGAATCGGGCAGTGTGCCCTTGCGCTTGGCCCAGCGCACGACGCCGCTGGCCGCGATGATCAGCAGGCGCCTGAGCGTCCGCTCGCCCATCCGCGACGTTCGTCCCAGGCGTTCCTTCCCGCCGGTCGAGCGCTGCACCAGCGTAAGGCCGACCCAGGCGGCGAAGTCGCGCCCCGAGCGGAACGTCTCAGGCGGCGGCGCCAACGCTTCAATGGCGGTGGCGATCAGCGGGCCGATGCCGGGAACGGTCATGAGACTGCGGGTCACGTCGTCGGCCTTTGCCCGGGCGGCGATCTCGGCATCGAGCGCGGCAGTCTGTTCCTGCAGATGGCGAAGCGCATCGACGAGCACGGCGAGGCAGGTGCGGGCGGCCTGCGGCAGGCCCGAGGCGGGATCTTCGATCTGTGCGATCAGCTTCTCGATGTGGAATGGGCCTTGTGGCGCGATCAAGCCGTACTCGGACAGATGACCGCGGATCGCGTTGATGAGTTGGGTGCGCTGGCCGACCAGCACGTCGCGGGTGCGGAAGATCACGGCGGAGGCCTGCTTGGTTTCGCTCTTTACCGCCACGAAGCGCATGGTCGGGCGCTGCGCGGCCTCGCAGATTGCTTCCGCATCAGCCGCATCGTTCTTCTGACGCTTCACGAATGGCTTCACATAGGCCGGCGCGATCAATCTGACGGCATGGCCAAGCTTGCCGATCTCGCGGGCCCAATGATGAGCGCCTGGGCAGGCTTCCATCGCGACAAGACGAGGCGGCTGGGCCGCGAAGAAGCCCAGAACCTCCTCGCGCCGCAGCTTCTTACGAAAGACCGGCGCGCCGGCGGCATCCGCGCCGTGGGCCTGAAAGACGTTCTTGGCCAGATCCAGGCCGATGGTGCTAACTTCCGTCACGGACGCTCTCCTGTGGTGGCTCTGAAACACCACCACCTTGGCACGTCGATGCCGTCGGGGGGCGTCCACCCCATCATTGGAAGACGACGACCTTCGCCGGAGCCTTGCGCCTGGGCGGCATGACGGCCCCGTTCGTCTACGACGGCGCCATGAACGGAACGGTCTTCCTCGCCTATATCGAGCAGGTTCTCGTTCCGACACTGCTGCCGGGCGACATCGTCGTGATGGACAACCTGCCCGCCCACAAGCCGGCCGGTGTCCGCGAAGCGATCGAACGCGCCGGCGCGACGTTGTCCTTCCTGCCGCCCTACAGTCCCGACATGAACCCGATCGAGAACGCTTTCGCCAAGCTCAAGGCCATGCTCCACGCCAGAGCCGAGCGCTCGATCGGCGCCCTCTGGGATGCCGTCGGCGCCATCGTCGATCTCTTCGAACCGACCGAATGCGCAAACTATTTCAAGGCCGCCGGATATGACCCAGATTAAACCGGAACCGCTCTAGCACCTGCAATCTCGAGTCGGCCTCGCGCGACGTCAGACATCTAAGACTGTCGCAGCAATGCTCATGGAAAATTTCAGCGTGGGACCGTCAACGATCCGGCGTGACAGAGTCGCGGAACGGGCACCTTCGTCAATTCTGACCGAAACCTCAGTTCGGACAAACAACGAATTCGATGGACCGCCCAATCGGATCGTCAGCCCCCCGGGCGCTTATCGCCGCTCCGGATGGCTGCCCTGGCGTTGGCAGCCGGAGCACCAGGGGCATGGCTTTCTACCCGATGAGGCATTTGGAGTATTCGTCGCTTCGATCGTGCTCAGATGGGGTGGTTGCCCTGGTCTTAGGGGCACACAACCCGATCTCTTAAGGAAATCGCTGTTCAACAACAGCTATTACAGGAGGCTTGGCAACCAAGTTGCTAGTCCGGGGAACAGGAACACTAGGGCAAGCAGCAGGATGCACATGCCGACGTAAGGCAGGGCCGCCATCGCGATCTGTTGTAGCGTGATGCCTTCGGGTGAGACTGACTTCAGCGCGAACAGTAGCAGCCCGAAGGGTGGCGTCAGCAAGCCAGTCTGCATCGCGATCAGGAAGAGAGTGCCGAACCAGACCGGATCCACTCCGTTCGATTGCACAAGCGGCATAAAAAACGGCACGGTGACCAGTATGATGCTGATCTGGTCGATGAAGAGCCCGAGGAAAAGCAGGATCGCCATCATCGCGAGCACCAGCGCGCCAGGCGACAGCTCGAATCCCAGGATCGAGCCGACCAGCCCGTTGGTGGCTCCGGAGAAACCGAGCACCTGGGTGAACGTCGTCGCGCCCAGGATGATGAACAGGATCATCCCGGAGATCTCGGCTGTGGCAACGAGCGAATGCTTCAACGTCTCCCAAGTCAGAGCGCGATAGAGGATGGCGGCAACCACGGTCGACAGAGCCCCGACCGCTGCGGATTCCGTCGGCGTCGCCCAGCCCGCGACCAGCACGCCGACGACCGTCGTAAAGATGAACACTAACGGCGCCACGTAGATCAGCAGGTTGCGCCAGCGCGACTCTCCCCGAGGGAGATCGACATCATCCGGCGGCGCGAGCGCGGGATTCCACCATGCTCGAAGCACGATGTAGCCGACGATTAAGGTGCTCATTAGGAAGCCCGGCAGAATGCCGGCGAGCAGCAGCTTAGAGACCGAGATTCCTGCGAGGCTGCCCAACAGCACGGCGATTGCCGACGGCGGAATCAGCATGTCGACCGATCCAATCGCGAGGATCGCGCCAAGAGCCAGCATCGGATCATAGCCGCGCTTCAGCATCACGGGCAACATCAGGCTGCCGAGGATGGCGGTCGTTGCGATGGTCGAACCGGAGATCGCCGAGAATATCGTTCCGGCGACCACAACGACGACGGCGAGCCGGCCCGGCACGCCGGTGATGACGCGGTTGACCGCATCGATCGCCTTGCCGGCGAGCCCGGTATGGAATAGGACCTCGCCCATCAGCACGAAGAAAGGGATAGGTGTCAGGCTGGCGCTCGACACCGATGAGACTGCGTTGCGAGTCAGCTGCAACAGCCCCATCTCTCCGCCGAGAAAGAAAAGCGCGCCGACGACGTTCACCGCCAAAAAGGCGAAGGCGACGGGAACGCGCAGCGCAAGGAGGGCGACGACGCCCCCGAGCAGCATAAGAAGAGCGGTCTGCCAGCTCATCCGCGCCTCAACCCGGCCCGCGGGCGTCGTCCAGCGACCCGCGAACGAACTGGACCAGGAACTCGACGGTCATCAGGGCGAAGACTGCGGTCAATGGCACGAAAACGTACCATTCCGGGAAGATTACGTTCTTGATAATGAGCGAGCCGTCCGAATGACTGCGCAACGTTGCCTGGAGCGCGTACCAAGCGAGAATAGCGGACACCGCCGCGCACAGGATGTCGCCGGCCTTGACGATCGGCCCGGCGGCGCGCACGGGCAAGGCGTCGATAATGATGCCTATGCTGATATGCTGGCCGCGCCTGAGTAGCCAGGGCGCGATTAGGACGGCGCTAAGGTACAGCCCGTATTCTGAAAGCTCGGCCGACCACGGAACGGGACGGTCAAAGAGGTTACGGCCCAGGACATCGGTAGTGATGACCACGGCCATCCCCAGGATCAGCGCAGCAGTGGCCGCGACCAGCCAACGGTTGATGGCCTCAAGCGTCGCGTCGACGATCCTCGGCACGATCAGTGTTCTCCCGCGCGAGAGGCTCACCTGTAGAGAAGTTCCTTCAGCTTCGCGCCATGCTGCGGGCTGCGCTGCTCCATGGCCTTCCAGATCGCGTCATAGGCCTTAGCGAGATAGTCCTTGGCCTGATCACCCTCGAAGACGATCGCTTTGATGCCGGCCTTCTCGTGACGGACCTTTTCTTCGGCGAAGAGCCTGGAATTGTCGAGGTTGAGATCTTCCATCCAGAGTGCCGCCTGCTGCAGGATCTCCTTCTGCTTCGCTCCGAGCCGGTTCCAAGTCGCCTGGTTCACCAGCACGCCGACCTCGACATTGTAGAAGCCAGGGTCGACGCGGTATTTCGTATGCTCCTGCAGCGCTACGTCGAAGATGCCGGTTATGGGCCAGCCGTAGCCGTCGACAACGTTGCGCTCGAGAGCCGTATACAGCTCGTTTGGCGGCAAGGTAACGACGGAGCCGCCTAGGGACTGGATAAATTCGCGATAGATTGGGATGCCCCGCAGCCGCAGTCCCGCAAGGCTCGGCTTGTCGATCGGCTTCTTCAGGAAGATGTGATACGGCGTCATGTCGAGCGAGCGGCCCAGATAGAAGACGTTCATCTTCTCGCTCCAGACCTTCGCGACGTAGTCCATTGCGCCGTTCTTGCGCTGTTCCTGAACGGGGATGTTCGACAGCGACAATGCATCCGATTCCGGCAGCAGGTTCGTGTAGAAATTGCCGGTTACGTTCACGACGTCGACGACGCCGTTGCGCACTGCGTTGCCAACCTCGAACGGCGGCATCACCTTTGCCCCGCCGCCGAGATACTGGATCTGGATCACGCCTTTGCCGTCCCGATTCACCCGCTCGATAAACCGCTCAAAGTTGACCGAGAAAAAATTCTTCTCCGGCCAGGCGCTGACGGCACGAAGCGTGACTTCATTGGCCCGGGCTGTGCCAAGCAAAGCGATTAGCGCAACCGTCATGATCGCTAGCGCTACGGCCGCATGGATGCGGTTCAACAGGCACATGGTCTTGTTCCTCCCGCTTATGGTTTTGTCACAGGAAAGTCAGGCCGCCATCGACAACGAGCGACTGGCCCGTGATGAACCGGCTATCGCTGGAAGCTAGGAAGAGAACCACCCCAACGAGGTCGGCTGGCTCCTCAACGCGGGCCAGCGATCTTTGCGCGATCTGAAACCGCATCTGTTCGGGCGAGACCGTCTCGCGAGCGATCTCTGTTTCGACGGCACCGGGCAGCACGGCGTTGACGCGCACGTCGTACTGACCGAGTTCGCGGGCGAGGGAGCGTGTCATACCGACCACTGCGGCCTTGGACGTCGTGTAATGCAAATAGTTCGGGCGGCCCATCACATAGGCAGCCGAAGAAATGTTTATGATGCTGCCTGCCCTTGCGGCGCGCATATGGGGGGCCACGGCCCGCGCGCAGTAGAAGCAGCCGGTGATGTTGACGTGCAAGACACGAGCCCATTCATCGAGCGGAATCTCGTCGAACGGGCGCATCTTCAACGTCGAGAAGATGGCGGCGTTGTTGACGAGGGCATCGATGCGCCCATATCGCTCGATCGTCGCCGAGACCATGGCTTCGACCGAGTCAATGACACCGACATCCACGGTCAAGGCTGCGCAATCATGGCCCTTGGCTCGAACCTCGTTGGCGACGCGCTCCGCTGCCACTCCGTCGAGATCCGCAATGATAGGGTGAGCTCCAGCCTCGGCCAATCCGAGCGCATAAGCGCGACCCAAACCTTGCCCCGCGCCGGTCACGATCACCACGTGGCCGTCCAAATCGCGCATAAGCCGATTAACCTCCCGCGTCTTCCTCGTCACCACATTCAAGCACTAAGCTGGCCTGTTATTTTCGTGGTCATTATTCGCAGCAAATTGAACCATCGCCGAGGCTGGTCCGCCAAGACAATTTCAGTTGGCCTGCCCAATGTTTTTCAAGAGGTCTCGGCGAAGCCTTACTAGATCGCTGCGAGGGCATGATACCTCCCCGAGGAGAAGAGCAGTGGCTCAAGCGATTTCGCCGATCATTGCTTGGACGCGGCACAACACGATCAGATGGTCGCTCGCGTCGTGCTCGGCATGAAGGCGGCGGTCGAGCCAAGCAAGAGCCTCGTCGATGACCGGACTACTCCATGGCGCCTCGGACCAATACACTCCAGCCCATTTGTCGGAGCCAGAACTGGCGAACCCGCCAGAAATATGACGTATTTTGGGCCAGCTGGACGATGTCCGCATTCTCCGGTCTCTAGATCGCGCTCGTTACCTTGCCCTCATTGTTCAAGGTTAAGATTGAAGCTTTTCGCAGTCGTCGTTTCGGGATCAGGGCCGGTCCGCACGCCCTTGTCGAGTGCGTCGATCGCAGACGTATCTTCGGCCGACAGCTCGAAATCGAAGATGTCCATGTTCTCGGCAATGCGTTCGGGATTGAAGGATTTGGGGATCACCGACGCACCCTTCTGGATATGCCAGCGCAGGATGACCTGGGCTGCCGTTTTGCCGTGTTTTTCCGCTAGCCCGATAATGACCGGATCCGTGAGCGGATCGCTGCCGTTGTTCTGATCGGCAGAACGGCGAAAGCCGCCACCGATCGGCGACCATGCCTGGGTCACGATTCCCAGTTGCCTGTGGGTCTCACGCAGCCCCTGCTGCTGGAAACTCGGATTCAACTCGACCTGGTTCACGGCCGGGACGACGTTGGTGCGCTCCACCAGAGTCCTGAGATGTGTCGAGCCGAAGTTCGAGACGCCGATCGCCCGGACCCTGCCTTCGGCAAGCAGTTTTTCCAGGACCTTGTAGGCGGCGATGGTCGCCTCGAAGGCCAATGGCACCGGCCAGTGCAGCAGATAGAGATCAATGTAGTCCAGTCCCAGCCTGTGCAGGCTGGCATCGAAGGCGCGTTGGGTCTTGTCCTCCCCGTAATCGCTCATCCAGAGCTTGGTGGTGATGAACAATTCGGAGCGGGCCATGCCGCTGCGGGCCAGGCCCTCACCCACGTCACGCTCATTGAGGTAGGACGCCGCCGTGTCGATCAGGCGATAACCGGCGGCGATAGCCGCCTCAACCGCGTTGGTCGTCGACGCGCGGTTCGCGCGGTCGAGCACGCCAAGTCCTAGAACCGGCATACTTATGTAGTTGTTCAACGTAATACTGGGAGTGCTTTTCATCGTTCTTCCATTCTACCGACATTGACGCCGATTCCCGCACAAGGACATCAGAGTTGCTCAGAAATCCGTGCTGAAACCTCGGCCAAGGCGGCTCGTCTCTTTCATTCTAGCTGATGTCTGATAATAGAGATATAATGATTTTCGGACATCAAATGGCGGATTGACGACCAATGCGGCCGATAGCGCGCACAGAGGGTGAGCGGCCTGATCCGGTTTCATTTAGAACGGAGTTCTTCGAGGGAGGAACCGTCTTTCCGCCGAGGAAACGGCCATGGGGGAAGTTGAACTACGCGCTCTCCGGCATGTGCGAGTACAACATTGACGGCGACCGATATATGTCGCCACCTCAATACGGCATCTGGATTCCACCCGGCATCGAGCACGAGGCGCGGAATCGGCAGGACATGCACTATGTGTCGGTCTATGTCGCCTCCGATCTCTGCGCGACGTTGCCGACCAGGCCAAGCACGCTGGGTCTCAGCCGACTGCTCAAGGCGATTCTTGCCGATTGTCACTTTCCATTTAATTCCCGGAACCGCAGTTCAGCATTTTCAACATGTTACGCGGGCACGTAATTTGATAATCGGCATTTAATGTGAGAATGACGCTTTGTTTCTGGCACCTTATGTGAGAATGGGAATGCGGTTCACTTTCGGCGCTGGGGCCGCTCATGCAAGATCCGCTTCCCGACCAGATTGATGATGCTCAGTGGGAAGAAGCTCGACGGCGAGCCGACGCAATCCGCACATTTCTCAGTCATCGCAGCGACCAGGGCACGACGGCGGATGTCGCTGCACTGGCGACTGAACTCGGGCTCAGTCAGGCAACCACCTATCGGCT
>JARYGW010000049.1:0-19772 GCA_033792295.1 Allobosea sp. | reverse complement strand
GGTCGAGCGCCCCGGCAAGCCCGAGCAGCTGGACTTCACCCTCACCCGCCAGACCATCGTCGTCCCGGCCGTCGAGGAACGCGTCGAGGGCGATATCGGCTATATCCGCATCGGCACCTTCTCCGAGCAGACCTATGACGGCCTGCGCAAGGCGATCCAGAAGACCACGAGCGAGATCGGCGCCGACAAGATCAAGGGCTACATCATCGATCTGCGCAACAACCGCGGCGGGCGCCTCGACCAGTCGGTACTGGTCTCCAATGCCTTCCTGGAACGCGGCAAGATCGTCTCGACCCGTGGCCGCAACGCCGAGGAGACGCAGGTCTTCAACGCCAAGCCGGGTGGCGACCTCACCAAGGGCAAGCCGGTCGTGGTGCTGATCAACGGCTCGACCGCCTCGGCCGCCGAGATCGTCTCGGGCGCGCTGCAGGACCACAAGCGCGCCACCATCATCGGCACGCGCTCCTTCGGCAAGGGCTCGGTGCAGACCGTGATCCCGCTCGGCTCGAATGGCGGCCTGCGGCTGACCACGGCGCGCTACTACACTCCGTCGGGCAATTCGATCCAGGCCAAGGGCATCTCGCCGGATATCGAGGTCGTGCAGGAGATCCCGCAGGAGCTCAAGGACAAGATCGTCGACAACAAGGGCGAAGCCGCGCTGAAGGGCCATCTCAAGGCCGGCGAGGGCGAGGAGCAGTCCGGCTCCAGCTCCTATGTCCCGAACGATCCGAAGAAGGACACGCAGCTCATCGCGGCGATCGACCTGCTCCACGGCGTGAAGAAGGACGCCGCCGCTGCGAAGCCGGCCGAGGCTCCGGCCGCGACGCCTGCTCCGGCCCCGGCCGCTCCCGCGGCGGCACCGGCCACGCCCGAGGCGCCCAAGCCCTGATCGACGGCCCCGAGCATGCCTCGGGGCTCGACGGCAGGCGGCATACACGACAAGACTAGCGCGCGGGCCACTGATTCGGGTCCGCGTCGCAACTTTCGAGGACGGCTGACGCTTGGCCGGAACGCCGCTCACGGACCTCAATCGGCCGCTTGGCCGGGATAAGCCTGCACCTGCGGATAAGCCGTGGGGCCGCTGGCTCGCGACCGCCATGGCCGGCGGTGTCGGCCTTGTCATTCTGAGCCTTGGCCTCGTCGCCGCGCTGCGTCGCGACCCCGATGGCGGCGAACCCATCGCCGTGGCCCAAATCGAGAAGCGGGCTGCCCCCGCCGTTGCCGTCTCGGGCGGCAGCGAAGCCAAGCCGGCCGGCCCGCAGGGAGCCGCCAGCGCCTCGCAGCTCGAGACCGAAGCGGGCGTCACCGTCTACCGGCCCGATTCCGAAGCGCCCGAGGCCATCATCGTCACCGTTCCCGATGACGCGGGCTCCATCAAGCTCGCTTCCGCGCCGGACAGCCGTCTCGTGGAGCGTACACGCTACGGCCTGCTGCCGAAGACCGGGCCAGATGGCGCGACCCCGGCGCGGATCTATGCCCGCCCGCTCGGCCCCGAACCCGCAACGAAGCCGGCCGGACGCATTGCGCTGATCGTCGGCGGCCTCGGCATCAGCCAGAGCGGCACTTCCGACGCCATTGCCAAGCTGCCGCCGCAGGTCTCGCTCGCCTTCGCGCCCTATGGGACCGAGCTCGAACGCACCGTCCAGCGCGCCCGAGGCGAAGGCCACGAGGTCTTCCTGCAGCTCCCGATGGAGCCCTTCGACTACCCTGATAACGACCCCGGCCCCCACACATTGCTGACCGGCCCGAAAGCTCCGGACAACATCGACAAGCTCCATTGGTCGCTCGGTCGGTTCACCGGCTATGTCGGCGTCGTCAATTTCCTCGGCGGCCGCCTGACCGCAGACGAGAACGCGCTCTCGCCGATCCTGCGCGATCTCGCCGGTCGCGGGCTGATGGTCGTCGACGACGGCTCCTCGGCCCGCAGCCAGCTCGCGACGGCGGCCAACCGCGCCCAGATCCCGTCGCTCAAGGTCGACCGCACCATCGACACGGTGACGCGCGCCGACGCCATCGACAAGGAACTCGCCGGCCTCGAGGCGATGGCGCGCGACCGTGGAATCGTCGTTGCGGCGGCGAGCGCCCTGCCCGTCTCGATCGAGCGGATCGCCCAATGGGCACAATCCCTGGAAGCCAAGAAGATCGTGATCGTGCCGGCGAGCGCCGCACGCGGCTTCCGCAATCCCAAAACCACGGGCTCACTTTCCACCGGACCCCTGCGATGACCGATGCCGCTCCCGAAGGTTATCGCCCCTGCGTGGGGCTCGCCTTGTTCAATGCCGAGGGCCTCGTCTTCATCGGCCGCCGCGCCGACAAGACCAAGCGCGAGCACGTCGCTCCCGGCCATGCCTGGCAGATGCCGCAAGGCGGCATCGACGAGGGCGAGGTGCCGCTGGAAGCCGCCCGGCGCGAACTGCGGGAAGAGACCAGCATCACCTCGGTCGAGCTGCTGGCCGAAGCCCCCGGCTGGCTGACCTATGATCTCCCGGTCGATATCGGCCAGGAGGCCTGGAAGGGGCGCTGGCGCGGGCAGGCCCAGCGCTGGTTTGCCTTCCGTTTCACTGGCACGGAAGACGAGATCAATATCCTGACGCCGGCCGGTGGCCACAAGGCGGAATTCGACGCCTGGCGCTGGGCGCCGCTGGCCGAGACGCCCAGCCTGATCATCCCGTTCAAGCAGGGCGTCTATCATCAGGTCGTCCGCCATTTCGCCCCTTTCGCGAAGGGCTGAGCTGTGTCGGCCAGGCTGCTTCGCGGCAGCCGGCGATCACTCTCGAATTGTTACAATTCCCTATATTCTGCAAAGGGTTGAGCAGAATTCACCCCGAGCCTAGATTGCCGCGGATCGGAAGCGCCGCAGCGGCGTATCCCTCGGGAGAGAAGATGATGAGTCAGCGTTTCACCGAGCTTCTGCGGCAGGCGAGCGAGCCGGTCTGGTCGGCGGCCACAGGCCATCGTTTCGTGCGGGAACTCCTCTCCGGAACGGTTCCGGACGCTGTGATGGCGCGATACCTGATCCAGGACCACCGCTTCCTCGACGCCTTCCTGACCCTGCTCGGCGCAGCCGTCGCCACGGCCGACAGCTTCGAGGCCCGGCTGCGCTTCGGCCGTTTCATCGGCATGGTCTCGGGCGAGGAGAACACCTATTTCCTGCGCGCCTTCGAAGCACTCGGCATAACGCCGTCCGAGCGCGAGCAGCGCCCCGATATGCCGGCAACCGCAAGCTTCAAGGCGATCATGCGAGAAGCCGCCGCGACTCGCTCCTACGCCACCACCCTCGCCGTCCTCAACGTGGCGGAATGGCTCTATCTCGACTGGGCGATGAAGGCCGTGGCGCCGCTGCCGCAAAACTTCGTCCATGCCGAATGGATCACCTTGCACGACAATCCCGATTTCCGTGACTTCGTCGCCTTCCTGCGCGCCGAACTCGACCGCATCGGCCCGGCGGAGGAAGACCAGAGCCGCGACTTCTTCCTGCGCGCCGTCACGCTCGAGCGCGCCTTCTTCGATTCGGCCTATGAGGACTGACATGGACCTCTTCGCACGACTGAAGGCCGCGGCCAGCGACGACTGGCAGTCTTATGTCGATCATGACTTCGTCCGCCGTATGAGCGCCGGCACGCTGCCGCCGGAGGCCTTCCGTTACTATCTCGTTCAGGACTATCTCTTCCTGATCCAGTTCGCCCGCGCCTATGCGCTGGCGATCTATAAGGGCCGCAGCCTCGCCGACATGCGCGCCGCCAAGGCGGGCCTCTCGGCCATCCTCGATCTGGAAATGGACCTGCATGTCCGGCTCTGTGGCCGCTGGGGGCTATCACCGGAGGTGATCGAAAGCGCGCCGGAGCATCAGGCCACCGTCGCCTATACCCGCTTCGTCCTCGATTCCGGCATGGCGGGCGACCTGCTCGACCTGCATGTCGCGCTCGCGCCCTGCGTCATCGGCTACGCCGAGATTGGACGCAGCCTGACGCCGGGCGGTGCCGAGGCGCTGGGCACCCACCCCTATCGCGACTGGATCGGCGAATATGCCGGTGAGGCCTACCAGCAGGTCGCGGCCGACGCCCGGAGCCATCTCGACGGCCTCGCTGCCCGCGCAATGACCGAGCGCCGCTTTGCTGAGCTCACTGCCCTCTTCGCCAAGGCCTCGCGACTGGAGGCCGCCTTCTGGCAGATGGCGCTGACTGAAACCGGTTCCTGAAACCTGCGACGGGCAAGGCCGTCTGAAAGAGCCGCGGCCTTGCCCTATCCGCCATGCATCGCCGCGAGAATGCGCGCGATCCAGTAGAATTGATAGGCGATATGGCCCATCGCGATGCCGATCTGCAGACGTCGGCCCGCCCAGATGCTGCCGACGAGGCAGAAGGTCAGCCCCAACGGAACCTGCAGGAGGTAGTCGCTCCTGAGCTGGTCCCAGTGCTCCGTTCCCTTGATCAGCGTATCGAAGACGTCCAGCACGAAGGCGATGGCGAGCAGCCCGAAGAACCAGCGCCGTCGCTTGATGAAAAAGTCCTCGTATCCCGCATATTCCGCGATGTTGTCCGGAAAGAGCAGCGCCGCGAGCAGATACAGCACGACCGCATAGCCGATCAGGAAGAGGAAGACCTCGAAGCTCCAGACCGGCATCCGCGAAAGCGGGAACTCCCACCACCAGAACAGCACCAGTTCGAGCAGGATCGAGCCGACCCAGAGCATATGCAACAGCGAGAGGCGGTATCGTCCGGGATGCTGGATGAAGCCGGCAACACCCGCGAGCGTGCGCGTGATCCCGAGGCCGATCACCATGCCCATGACGATACGAGCGTGGCTGAACAGCTCCTGAGGCGTCCCGATATCCATGAGTCCTGCATAGCTTGCCGGCAACGCCACGCCTAGCCATTAGCGGGAATCGCAGCCTCGCGCAGCGCGCAGGAAAGGCTCGGAAGATAGCACGACGAGGCGGGAGAAAACGAGAACGGGGAACGCGTTCTGCCAGCCTGATACCTGCGGTCAACCCCGACAGGTCGATCGCCTTGTCTTCAGACCGGATGCGACGTCCCGAACCGGTCGCGCAGCGGCAGCAGGCCCGTCACGGCCAATACGGCGAATCCCGCGCCGACGAGGAAGGTGCCCTGCGGGCCGCCCGCGTCCCAGAGTGCGCCAGCGATCACGCTTGCGGCGAGCAGGGCCACGCCCGTCACCGGATTGCGCGTGCCGAAGACGGTGCCGCGCAGGTCAGCCGGTGCGGTTTCCACAATGAGGGTCGAGAGCAGCCCCTGGGTGAAGCCCATATGAAGGTCCCAGAGCGCCACGCCGAGGGCAGCGGTCGAGAGGCTGGCTGCAAAGGCCAATGCGAGATCGGCAAGGACGAGCAGAAGCAGGCCGAGGATCAGGATCGTAACCCGGTCCATCCGGACGGAGAGGCCTACTTCACGGAGGGCCACTTTTCAGGGGCAGGCCACGGCGGGAATGTGCTCCGCCCGCGTATAGGACTTTGCAGGATTGGAGTCGGGCAAAGTCTTCGATGCGCGATGAGCGAGAAACCTCACGCTGACCAAGGCTTCGATGCCATCGCCCATGCATGGATAGATCGTCCCGCGGCTCGCCGCGATCAGACCCACGCCGCAGACGCCAGGAAGGGCCCCGCTTCAGCCCCGCCGCACTCTCTGTGATAGGCGAGCCGGAAGACCACCCGACATATCGAGCACACCGTAACGACAAAAAATGTGGAGGCGCCTGGCCCGGCGCTCTCCACATCTTTAGCCGTCAGCGAATACTATCGAGTACTCGCCTAGCCTGCGCTGATTGGGCAACGCAGGCCGCTTTTTAGACAATAGAAGGTCGGGTCTCGAAACTCGATCGGATCATTGTCTGGGGTATTCAATGCCATGCAGCCCACATCGAGTCAATACAGATGAAAATTGAATTCATTCCTGATTACGATCAAATTTATGAGATAACCCAATTTTTTAAATCGAAAAACTAATCCTCGCCCGCCGCCTCGTCCCAACGTAATCGGGAGGATGGCGCACCCCGGAAATTCCCTTCGGGTGGGTCAGGATCTGGCGAGATTGCGGCACGGAAAGCTGCCGCCGATACAGGGTTCTCCGGCGAGGAGGGCCGCCAGAAAAAAAGCCCCGGGTTTCCCCGGGGCTTCCGATTGGGATCGGGAGAACCGATCAGAAGTCGCGCTGGATGCGCAGGCGACCCGAGACCGAATCTTCCGACTTGATACCCAGGATGCCGCTGCGGGCGCCGGCGTTGTCGACCGTGCCGACCTGCGAACGAAGATCGAGGTGCGAGTAGAGCACTTCGACACCGATATCCAGGCCGGAAACCGGCGACCAGATCAGGTTGGCAGCGACCAGGAGCTCCTTCGGGTCCAGCGAGCGCGGCGCGAAGCCGGCGAGCGAGACGTTGTCGACATAGCCGAGCTTGACTTCCGAATACGATCCGAAGAGCTCGGTGCGCAGGGTCGGGGTCCAGAAGTGACGGAACGCCGCGACGACCGACCAGCCGGTCGAGGTATCGACATTGCCCGTGACCGGGTTGATCGCGGCGTCAGCCAGCGTCAGGCGGCCGATGCGACCCAGACCCAGGCTGCCCGGGCCCCAGCCCAGATAGCCGAGAGCGCCGTCGGCATAAGCAGCCTGCAACCACAGGGCGTCGCCAGCGGCGAGCATCGGCAGGTTGATCTTCACGCCGCCCTGGATGGCCCAGGCGATCTCGTCGCCGTCGATCGCGCCGATGGTGTTGGCGACAGCATACTTGCGCTGACCGATGGCACCCGACAACTGAGCCGAGCCCCAACCCTGATCGACGCGCAGCGACGCGATGAGGTCCGGATAGTCCTGGCCCTGGGTGATGGCAGTGCCCGTACCGGCAAGGCCGAGATAGGTGACGCCGCCATTCTCACGACCAAGCGTACCCGAGGTGCGATCTTCCGCCGACACCGTCGCCGAGAAGCCCGAACCGAAGGTCGCGGTGTAGGCCAACAGGTTCAGGCGCGTATCCGACGTACGGACCGACGCGAAACCGAGGTCGTTGGCATAGAAGTCGAAGAACGACTGAGCGCGACCAGCGGTGATCGGGCCGAACTGGACGAAGGCCAGATCGACGAGCGAGCCGGTGGTGGTCGACGACGGGCCGCGAGCGATACCCGGGATGGTCGCACCGGGGTTGTACAGGCCCGTACCCGAGCTGTAGATGCCGCTGTTGTTGGTCAGCTCGTAGCGGATGAAGGTGCGCAGCGTGCCGTAGGCGGTCGCGGTGCGGACGTCGACGTTCAGACGGCCACGGGCGCGGGTGCCGTAGGCATCCTGGAAGTCGCTGTAGCGCTGACCGACGGCATACTCGGCGCGGACGCGGCCCGAGATGCGCAGGCAGGAGTCAGTGCCCGGGATGTAGAAGAAGCCCGCGCCGTAGGCGGTGCAGACGCGAACGTATTCGACCGGAGCGGCCTTCCGCGAGGGAAGGTCGGCGGCCTGAGCCCCGGCGACCGCGGCGATGCCGGCGGCGGTACCGAGGAGGAGGCTCTTGACGAGCTTCATTTGGTAAACCTCCAAAAGAGTTTCGAGACCCTCGGGCTTTGGCCTGCCCCCCGCCCCAGGCTTGTCGCCTGATCGCAGAACCTGCCTCTTCCCGGTCTTTCGCCCACGTCCCTGACCCAATTCAGAGGCGAAGACGAAAAACAGCGACCGGGAACGTCCCGACGCATTGCCACCATACGAAAGCCGCCTTGCCGATCAACCACGATCCGACGCCGGAACCTGTGTACGGGGTGCTTTGGAAATCGGTGTTGCAGGCGAGCCACGCTTTAACTGCTGAAATTTACACAGCGTTAACCAGATGGGCGCTCGCGGCACCGATTTTTGCTCTGCAGCATGCTCCGGCCGGCGAATCTCCGGGCCGAATCCGCGAATCTCGCTGGAAAGCCGCGTGTCAGTATTCCCACTCGGCACCAACACCGACCGCCGCACTGCCATCCGCGCCCGTCTCAGCCTGCAGCTTCAGGCGCTTGGTAACGTCGACGCCGACCGAGACGCCGCTGTCCTCAGGCTTGGCGCCGACCTTCACCCCGACCGAAACATTGTCGCTGATGTAGCGCGAGGCGCCGACGGTCGGACCGCCCGTGCCCATCTGAATGTCGAGATTGTCGACGCCCAAGGATTTGCGCAACCGCTCGAAGGTGTCGTCGCCACCGCCGCCGGCGAATTGGGCCGCGGCCTGCGCGAGCTGGACCGCCTGGAAAGGCGAGAGCGAACCGGACGCGCGGGCGAAGAGCAGCCGCGACAGCACCTCGTCCTGCGGCAACTGCGGTTCTGAGGTGAAGGCGAAGGCCGGCTGGTCGGCCGGGCCGCTAACGATGATCTTGGCGGTGACATCGGCGGCGCGCGTCTCGGCAACGAAATCGAGCTCGGGAATCAGGCCACCGGCGAAGGTCAGCCGGCCGCGGCTGAAATCGAGACGCTGGGTCAGCACGTTGAGGCGGCCGCGGCGCAGTTCGAAGCCGCCATCGAGCGCAGGCGCCGCCAGCGTCCCTCCGACGCGAATCTCTCCGCCGAGCTCGGCGTCGATCCCGCGACCGCGGATGAAGACGCGATTCGGAGCAGAGACTGTGAAAGCGAGCGCTGCGTCGAAGGCCGGAGCCGACCGTCCGCGCTTGCTACTCACCTTTTGCGCCTTGCGTGCGGCCGCCAGTCGCGCAGCGGCCGTGCCCTTGGCGTTGATATGCTTCACGCCGTCGACAGGCCGCAGAGAGGCTGGCAAGCGATCCGGCACCGCGACTTCGAGCGAGACCACATCGATCCGACCACCGATGCGCGGACGCTGGGCCAGCGGGCCGGAGATGTCGAGATTGAGCCCGGCGACGGCGGTGACGAGGCCACTGGAAACGAGCTGCGCACGATTGCCCTGGATGCGGATCGTGCCCGGGAAGCCGGCGGTGGGATCGACCTTGACCTGCCCGCTCGCCGAAATCGTGCCGCCATTGGGCGTGCTCGCCGAAGCGCTGTCGATCGTCAGATTGTCGCCATTGGCCGCCAGCCGCGCCCGCATTCCGGTCAGGCGCACGCCCTGCAGAGCGTCTGTGAAGCTGCCGTCGGAAAGCGTGGCGCTGCCGCTGAGGCGCGGCGCGGTCGGCGTGCCTTCGGCGCGCATGTCGATCGCGACCGCACCGGTCAGGCGCTGGCCATTCGCGGCGAGCATGGCGTTGGCCAGCGCCGCATCGACACGTCCCTGGGCCGCGAGCGAGAGGCCCCCGGTCGCGCTTAGCGGAGCGGTGCCGCGCAGCGTGAGACTCGCGCCGCGACCGGCATTCACCGTCGCCTCGACGCTGGTCGCATTGCCCTTGAGCGCGCCCTGCCCCACGATCTCGACCGGGGGCAAGCCGGCCTGCTGGGTCTCCGGCGTGACCAGCCGGGCGATCTTCACGCTCCAGGGCCCGGAGAGCGCGTCCGGCCTGCCCTGAACCTGCGCCTGCGCATTGAGCGTGCCGGAGAGGTTGAGGCTCGGCGCGGCGATGCGCGCAGCCGAAAGCGGCACGTCGCGTGCAGCGAAGCGCAGGTCCAGCGTCTGCCCCGCCTTGCCGTCGAGCGTCACACGGCCGCCGTCGATCGCCAGCGCCAGCCCGGCGATCTCGACGCCGGAGGCCGGGAAGCTGAACGAGGCCGGATTGGCGAGCGTGATGGCACGCCCGTCGCGGCGGGCATCGAAGGAGGCAAGCTCCAGTTTCAACGGCTCGCCCGGAACCAGCCGGCCGGCACTCTTCAGGGCGAAGCCGCGGGCATTGGCGCTGAGCGTGAAGGCGCTGGCATCGGGCGCCTCCTTCGAATCGAAGCGGATCGCGCTGATCGTCTCGCCGGCAGCGACAACGCGGTCGATGGCAACCGCGGCATCGAGCATCGGATGGCCGTAGATATCCTTCGCGCCGATGCTGGCATCAAGCTTGTCGATGGAGACGGAGGGGCCGGCGAGCCGGGTGCCGCGTGCCGTCAGGTCGATATTCTGACGGCCTTCCGGGGTCGCGAGATTGATGTCGGCGTCGAGCTGGCCGCCAAGCTTGGCCAGCGCCAGCGCCGAAAGATCGTCGAGATTGCGTGCGGCAAGCGTCAGGCGGCCGGCGGCGCGGCTGGCAGGATCGAGCGCCACCGCGCCGCTGAGGCGGACAGAGCCGATGGAGAGGTCGAGCTGGGAGAGGTTCCAGCCATCGTCCGGCCCGCGGTTCAACGCAATCGTGCCGGTCGCCGGCTTGGCGTCGATCTCGCCGGACAGGGCGATGCGGGAATCGAGCGCGCCCTGCAGGTCCTTGACCACGGCGTCGATGGCGAGGCGCGGAATCGGCCGCGCCAACGCCGTCGCATTGGCGACCGCGATACGGGCCTTGGCATCGAGCTTCTTGAGCGGCCCCGTGATCTCGGCATTGACGTCGCCACGGCCCGAGAGGCGCTGATCGGCGCGCTTCAGATCCGGCAGAGCGAGCGCGAGCTTGAGGTCGGACGCGTTCTGGCCAAGCGCGCCGTCGGCGGTAAAGGTCGCGTGCTGGCCCGCGACCTTGAGGCCAGAGACTGTGTAGTCGCCCGCGAGCGCGCTGATCTTGCCGCCAAGCGTCAGGTTTCCGGCGAGCACCCGGTCGAGCACAGCGTCGCCTGTGGCGAGGCGCTCGCCCTTGCCGCTCAGCGTGGCGGCATAGTTGTTCAGCTTCGGCACGGCATCAAGGTCGGCGGCAAGGTCCGCCCTGCCCCCCAGCGGGCGGCCGGCAAGGCCGCTCAACCGGGCCAGATCAGGCAGCGCCGCCTTGAGCTGGCCGAGAATGCGGGCCTGGCCGAGCTTGCCCTTGTAGTCCAGCTCGACGCCGGAGAGCGCGAGGCGCAGCGTCTCGAAATCGGCGGTGGCGTCATCGTTGCCCGTACCGCGCAGGGTGAAGGTCACCTTGTCGCCGACCGCCCTGGCCAGCGCCTTGTCCGCCAGGACGATGCCCGTCGCCTCGCCATCGCTGGTCAGCGCGATGCGGGTGCCAGGCTCCCCGATGATGCCGCTCGGCGTGGCGTTGAAGGTCAGCCCAACCCTGGCGAACTGGCCTGCCGGCAGCTTGGCGTCCTGCGCATCGAGCTTGGCCACAACGGTCGGACCGGCGACGGGGCCGCGGATCGTCGCGTCGAAGGCAAGTTTGCCGATCTCGGTGCCGGAAGTGACGGTGCGGCCGTCAGCATTCGGGCGCGAGGCAGCCGTGACGCGCAAATCGACGGTCTTATCGGCCTTGTAGCGGCCGAGCACATCGAGCCGCGCCAAAGCCGAGACCAGGGCGAGATTGCGGATGTCGACGCCGCCGTCATCGGCGAAGCCGACCGCACCATCGAGCCGGGTGGAGCCGGCAAAGACGGGCGCGACCGGCGCCGGCATCAGCCCTTCGATGCGGGCGTCGAGCGCGAGCGCGAGCTGCCGCTCGAGCCCGGCACGGTTGAGCGTTGCGGAGCCCTCCGCCCCAATGGTGGGGCCAGCCGTGAAGATGAGGTTCGAGCGGAAGGAATCGAGCGGGCCGTCTCCGTTGAGGTCGAGCTTGACCGGAGGCTCGCCCGGCAGGCCGGCCGCCTTGGAGATCAGGCCGCCGGCCGGCTCGTCGAGCTTGACTGCCAGCCTCAGCCGCGTGCTTTCCGGCACGAAGGACAGGTCGACATTGAAGTTCCCGCCCATATCCAGCCGGCGCGCCTCGAATTTGAGATCGAGGCCTTCGTTCGGAGGGCCGAGCCGCGCGGCGCCCGTGGCGCCAAGTCGCGCCGCGACGCCGACAACGGGCTCGCCGAGCACCAATTCGTTGAGCTGGAAGACGCGCAGGATCACCTTGAGCGGCAGTTCGGGCAGGATCGACCCATCGCTCGGCGGCGCCGTGCCGGCCGATTGCGGCGCCGGCTTGCGCAGGATCTCGAGCTTGCCGATCTCGAGCCGGTCGACGTCGAGACGGCGCAGCAGGAGCGCGCTGCGGGTCCAGACGAGGCGGACACGGTCGAGCCTGAGCCAGACGCCGTCGCGATCCGACAGGGCGATATTGCGGATATCGACATCGGAAGAAAGCGCGCCGTTCACCTCGCCGATCGAGACCTGACTGGTGTCGCTGGAGAGCGCCTTCGAGATCAGGTCGGCAACGACGCCGCGATCGGTCTGGGCATTCTGCGCGAAGCCGCCGAAATGAGCCGAAGCGAGGAAACCGGCCGTCAGCAGCAGCGCGAAGAGGGCCAGAGTTGCTCCGCGCTTCCTCGAACCGCGAGACAACTCCGGTTTTCCATTTTGCCGCATTTTCTTCGTGCGAGCCGGAATCCACTTCGCTTGGAAATGCTTCAGACGCTGAAGGAGCGGGAGCCGGCGCATCAGAAAGCCTGCCCGATACTGACATAGAGCGCGACGGGCTTGTCGCCCTTGCGCGGATTGAGCGGGGCCGCGACGTCGACGCGGATCGGCCCGATCGCGGTATAGTACCGGAGGCCGAGGCCCGCGGCCATCTGCAGCTTCTGCTTGCCGTCCGGCAGGCTCGATTCGAATGCCGTACCAGCATCGAAGAAGGGCACGATGCCGATGGTGTCGGTGATCTTGATGCGCGCCTCGGCCGAGAGTTCGAGCAGGCTGCGACCGCCGGTCAGCTGCCAGAGCGGCCCGAGTGGCGAGAGCGAACGATAGGCATAGCCGCGCACCGAACCGCCGCCGCCGGCGTAAAAGCGCCGCGTCGCCGGAATTTCGTCGAGGCTTGCGCCGGAAATCGAGCCGAAGCCGACACGGCCGGCCAGGACATAGCGTGCATCCTCGTCGAGCGCGTAATAGGCCGAGACCGCGGCCTTGGTCTGGTAGATGCCGACCGTCGAGCCGAGGAAAGTCGGATAGGGCGTGAAGGAGGCGGTGGCGCGGATGCCCTTGGTCGGATCGAGCAGGCTGTCGGTCGAATCGTAATTCACCGAGAGTGGAATGCCGACCAGCGTGTATGTCACCTGTCCGAGCACGTCGCTGGTCTGACCACGCTCGACCTCGAGGCCGGCCTGGACCGAGAAGGTATCGCTGAAGCGGTGGCGGATCGCGGTGGTGACGTTGGCGTAGCGCGCGGTGTAGCCGCCATAGCGATTGGTGCCGACGCGCTCCCGGGTGGCGGCGCCGTCGAGCAACCAGTCATTACGGGTGCCGTTCAGCGCCGGTTTCATGAAGCTGAAGGCGAAGCGCCCGCCAAGATCCGACTGCTCGAAATCGCCGAACGACTGAAGCTTGGTGCCGTCGATACGTGGAGCGAAGAAGACGCTGGATTCCAGCCGCAGCCGCTCGGCCCCCCCGAACAGATTGCGGTGCTCCCAATAGACCTTCACCGCGGGGCCATCGATGGTCGAATACCGAGCCGAGAAGCCGAGGAGCCGCTTCGGCCGCTCCGTCACCTCGACGAAGATCGGCAGATTGCCAGCGCCGTCGAGCTTGTCGGCCTCGCGGATGCGGACCGAGGCAACGGCCGGGATCTTGGCGATCGACTTGCGCGTATCGGCCAGCGCCTTGGGCGAATAGGGATCGCCGGGCTCCAGATAGATGAAGGACCGCACGACTTCGGGCGGAATCTCGTCGGTCTGGCCCACGCTGATGTCGCCGAATCCGGCAAGCGGACCGGGATCGAGCACGTAGGTCACGTCCATGATGCCGGCGGCATGGTCGACGACCGGCCGCAGCTCCACCACCTTGGCGAGCGGGTGCGACTGCGCGCGCATGGAATCGACCAGCGCGGCCTGCGCGGCGCGCAGGGAGGCGGCCGTCGCCGGATCGCCCGCCTTCAGCTTCGAGACCTTGAGCGGATTGGCGATCGCGGCCGAGCCATTCTGACCGCGCTCGACAATATCGATGTTGCGGAAGCCGAAGACCTTGCCGGGGCGAACCTTGACCGTGATCGGCACAGCATCGCGGTTACGGTGGGCCTCCAATGCGCGGATCAGCGGCGCACCCGGTTCGGCCCCGACCGCCAACGGAACACCATCGACGACAAGCGAGACATCGGCGTTGAAATAGCCCTGCGACCAGAGCGCATCGACCAGCGGGTTGAGATCGGTCGCCATCCGGCGCGACAGCGTCTCGCCATCGGGCGGAGCATCCTGCCGCAGACGGTAGAGCAAGGAGGCGTCCTGCAGCGTGCGCGTCAGCGCCTTGGCGTCGTCGGCCTCGCCCAGATCGAAGTCGAGCTTGTAGGGCAGCGTCGAGGCGCTTGGAGCCGGCGGCTCGTCCTTCTTGGTGAAGAGCCCAAAAATATCGAGGGAAGACAGATCGAAAGCTTTGGCAGGATCAACCTGCAACCCAACCAGCGCCGCAAACGCATAGCCGCCGCTCAGCGCGACCGTCTGGCTCGCCCTTCGCCAGAACCGCATCCGTCCTCCAAGCAACCCCCAGCCGCAACAGCAAAACTATTCGATGTGCAGGGCCATCATAAAGCTCGGACGGCCATGCGCAATGCTGAAGGACTCGACGGTTTCCTCTAACGAAGCGTAAACGCTACGCTCGCGAGCGGGCTCAGCCTGGTCACGACCTCGCCCTTGCCCGGCGAAAGCACCCCACCGCAGAGACTCCCCGTCGTGACGAGCTGGCCGGCCCGCAGAGGCCCGAGCCCCTCCTCCTTCCGGTTCGCCCAGGCGAGGAACGGCGTCATCGGGTCGCCGTTACCGTGGACCGCCGGCTGATCGTAGATCGTCGCGCCGTCGAGAGAGATGAAGCAGCCGAGACCAGCAAGGTCGTCGAGCACCTTCATGTCGAGCTCCGGGCCCACGACATAGCCGCCATGGCCCATCGCATCGGTGAGCCAGAGCGGCATGGCGACGTGGCCCGCCCAGTTGGCGAGGCGGCTTTCGACGATCTCGATGCCGAGGAAGGCCTTGTCGCAGCAGGAGAGCAGTTCGGCCCGCGAATAAGGCTGGCCCGGGCGCAGAGGCACGTCGCGCGACAGGCGCAGGCCCAGCTCGATCTCGATGCGGATCTCGGCGTCGGTCGCGCCCTCATAGACGGCACCGGGAGCGAGCCAGGGGCCGGGCATCAAGCCAGCGATCGGCGTGCCGTCCTCGGCAATGCCGACCTTCCAGCCGAGATCCTCGAGCCCTGCGCCGCGGTTGACGGCGCGCGCGATGGCGAGGCCTTCCGCCAGGGAGGCCGGCACCGGCAGGCTCGCGGTCTCGATCAGCGAGCGGTCGCGGCGGGCGGTGATCAACGCATCGCGGATGGTCTCGGCGGCAGTCGGCATGACGTCCCTTCCCTCATCGCTCCTGCCATCGCTGCAGGGCGCGACGTCCTGCTATCGCAGCACGGCCGGAGGAACAAGGCGGCGCGCGACAGGCCGCCCATGCGGATGGAACCTCACGGGCTCTGCGCCGTTGCCCTGCCATGGTCCGCACACGTCGAGCTTTCCTCGAAGCGATTCCGCACGCCTTCGCGGCGCTTCTCTTCGCCCGTCCTGCGCTTGCCCAATCGCCTCCCCCGGCATCGGATTTCGTCGGACAGGTGGCCGTCGCCAACATGTTCGGCGTCGAAACCGCGACGCTCGCGCTGCAGAAGAGCAGTTCGCCCGCGATCAAGGACTATGCCCACCGCCTCGCTGAAGACCATGCGAAAGCGGCGAGCGGCCTGAGGCGGATCATCGCGCGCAGGTCCGATATCGCCCTCCCCGACCGGCCGGACAGCCGCCACCTCGAGATGCTGCGCGATCTCGCTGCCCTTCAAGGTGCCGAATTCGACAAGGCCTATGCCGATACTCAGCGGAACGCTCATCAAGAGCTCGCCAAATTGCTCGCAACCTATGCGCAAAGTGGCAGCGACCCCGAGCTCAAGGCCTTCGCGGCGGAAACCCTGCCCCTCTTCCAGACGCTGGATCGCAAAGCGCAGGAACTGGCGCCGCCACCCTGAGGCCTCGTGCCCGAACCCGGCCGCGGCCAAGATCCTCGCCTATTCAAGATCCTGGCCTGTCCGTGCGTCTGCCAGTCTGTCCTGGGCAGCGCAATGGGCGTAGCTGTCGGAGCCTCGACTTTCGGTGGCTTTGACAGCGGCGCTTCCGCCTGTCGGGATAGAACCCGATTGGAAGACCGGAGCCTGCCCATGAAGATTCGCGCCGCCGTCCTGAACGAAAGCCCGGTCGCCGCTCCCTATGCCCAGAGCCGCCCGCTCCGGATCGAGGCGCTCGACCTCGCCCCGCCGGAACATGGCGAGGTGCTGGTCAGGGTGCGCGCGGCGGGGCTGTGCCATTCCGATCTTTCCGTCATCGATGGCAACCGCCCGCGCCCTGTGCCGATGGTGCTCGGCCATGAGGCGGCCGGCGAGGTCGTCGAGACCGGTCCGGGCGTCGACGACCTGAAGACCGGAGACCGGGTCGTGATGGTGTTCGTGCCCTCCTGCGGACATTGCGCGCCTTGCGCCGAAGGTCGCCCTGCACTCTGCGAGCCGGGCAACGCCGCCAATGGCCGCGGCGAGATGCTGGGTGGCGGGCGCAGGCTCTCGACCCATGGCCAGCCGGTATACCACCATATCGGCGTCTCGGCCTTTGCCGAGCATGCAGTGATCTCGCGGCGCTCGCTGGTAAAGGTCGAGGCCGAGATCCCGCATGAGATCGCGGCCTTGTTCGGCTGCGCCGTGCTGACCGGCGTCGGGGCGGCCGTGAATACGGCGCGGATCAAGGCCGGCGAGACGGTTGCGGTGGTCGGACTGGGCGGCGTCGGGCTTTCGGCCCTGCTCGGGGCGATTGCCTGTGGCGCCTCGCGCGTGGTCGCCGTCGACCTCGCACAGGACAAGCTCGACCTCGCGCTGGCGCTCGGCGCGACCGATGCCTTCAAGGCCGATACCCCGGATGTGATCGAAACGATCAGACAGGCCACGAAGGGCGGCGTCGACCACGGGTTGGAGATGGCCGGTTCGGTTCGCGCGCTCGACCTCGCCTATCAGATCACCAAACGCGGCGGCACGACCACCACGGCTGGCCTCGCCAATCCGGCACATACCCTGTCGCTCTCCCCGGTGAGGCTCGTCGCGGAGGAACGGACGCTGAAGGGCTCCTATGTCGGCTCCTGCGTGCCCTCGCGCGACATCCCGCGCTTCATCGCGCTCTACCAGCGCGGCAAGCTGCCGGTGGACAGGCTCTGGACCAGCTCCGGCAGCCTCGACGAAATCAACGAAGGCTTCGACGCGCTGAACGAAGGCCGGACGATCCGGCACATCGTCAGGATGTGATGTCCTCCGTCATGCTCGGGCTCGGCCTGAGCATGACGGCCCGCTTCTTCACCCGTGCTTGTGCACGATGGTCTTGGTCGTCGCGAACTCTTCCAGCGCGATGAAGCCCTTCTCGCGGCCGTGGCCGCTCTTACCGGTGCCGCCGAAGGGCAGTTCGATACCGCCGCCGGCGCCATAGCCGTTGATGAAGACCTGACCGGCGCGCACGCGCTTCGAGACACGTTGCTGGCGGCCGCCATCCCTGGTCCAGACCGCGGCGACGAGGCCGTAATCGGTGCCGTTGGCCGCGTTGATCGCGTCCTCCTCGTCCTCGAAGGGGAAGGCGGCCAGCACCGGGCCGAAGACCTCGTCCTGCTCCAGCCGGTTGCCGCGCGGCACCGGGCCGAACAGCGTCGGCTGCACGTAGAAGCCGCCATTCGGCACGCCCTGGGCGATCTGGCCCTGCGCGATCACCGGAATGCCGGCCTCGCGGCTCTGGTCGATGAAGCTCTGGACGCGGCCACGCTGCTTGGCGTTGATCACCGGGCCGCAGTCCAGATCCATCTCCGGCGTTCCGGCCTGCAGCTTGGCGAATTGCCTGGCAACTTCGGAGACGACGTCGTCATAGATCGACTTCTGCACCAGCAGGCGGCTGCCGGCCGAGCAGGTCTGCCCGGTGTTCTGGACGATGGCCTTGCAGGCGATCGGCACGAAAGCGTCGATATCGGCATCCTCGAAGACGATCTGGGGCGATTTGCCACCAAGTTCCAGCGTGCAGGGGATGAGGTGCTCGGCGCAAGCGTGCTGCACCATCTTGCCGACCTCGGGCGAGCCGGTGAAGGACATGAAGCCGATGCCGGGATGAGCCGAAAGCGCCGCCCCTGCCTCGTGCCCGCGCCCGGCGACGATGTTGATCGCGCCGTCCGGGAAACCGATCTCGCTCGCCAGCTCCGCCAGACGGAAGGCGGTGGCGCAGGCGTCCTCGGCCGGCTTCAACACCACGGCATTGCCCATGGCGAGCGAAGCGGTGAGCGAGCGGCCGATCATCTGCGCCGGATAGTTCCAGGGCAGGATATGGCCGGTGACGCCATGCGGCTCGTGAACGACGCTGACGCTGTAGCCGTTCAGGAAGGGAATGACATGACCGTGAACCTTGTCGGCGGCGCCGCCATAGAATTCGAAATAGCGGATCGTGGCATCGATGTCGGCGCGGGCCTGGCTCATCGGTTTGCCGGTGTCGCGGGCTTCGAGCCTGGCGAGCTCGTCGAAATGATCCTGCACCTTGAAGGCGAGCTTCGAGATCAGCCGACCGCGCTCGGCCGCGGTCAGCCTGCCCCAGGCTCCGTCGAAGGCGGTGCGGGCGGCCTTCACCGCGGCGTCGATGTCGGCGGCGTTGCCGCAAGCGATACGGGCGAATTCCTCGCCAGTGGCGGGGTCGAGCTTGGCGAGGGTTTCGCCTGTCTGGCCAGCTACATAGCGGCCATTGATAAAATGTTGATTCATGTTCGTTCCCGATCACTCAGGCCGGGCATCGCTCCGGCGGAATCGCGCCGCAGGCTGGCCTCTCGGGCGCCAATCCACAAGAGGCACGCGCGCCGGGCTACCGCGCCGGGGCCGCAGAGTCCCTATCGCGTCCCCATGTCACGGGCGCGCCGCAATGCTAGCTTCCTTCTGACGGCCCATCGAGGAGTCGGGTCATGGCACGGGATCGCCGCTTCAACCGTCGCGAAACGCTGCAGGCCGGCGCCGTGCTCGCGGCAAGCGCCATCCTGCCCTCGGCTTCGATGGCGCAGACCGCCACGCCGGGACCCGCCCGTCTCAAGCTCAGGGTGCTGGAAACCACGGACCTGCACGTCAATGTCGTGCCTTACGACTATTTCCGCGACGGGCCGGACGACACGGTCGGTCTCGCCAAGACTGCGAGCCTGATCAAGGCAGCGCAGGCCGATGTGAAGAACAGCCTGCTCTTCGACAACGGCGATTTCCTGCAGGGCTCCTCGCTTGGCGACTATGTCGCCTACAAGAAGGGACTCGGGATCGGCGAGACGCATCCGATGATCGCGGCGATGAACGCCCTGCCCTATCTGTGCGGCACGCTCGGCAACCACGAGTTCAATTACGGGCTCGACTTCCTCGACCATGGCCTCGCCAAGGCCGAGTTCCCGATCGTCTGCGCCAATGTCGAGCGCGCAGCCGGCGGCGCACTGGTCGACGCCTGGCGGCTGTTCGAACAGAGCTTCGAGGACGAGGCCGGCAACCGGCATGTGCTGCAGATCGGCGTGATCGGCTTCGTGCCGCCGCAGATCATGCAGTGGGACAAGGGCAATCTCGACGGCAAGCTCGTCGCCTTCGACATCGTCGAGGCGGCGCAGAAGCACATGCCCGACCTGCTCGACGCCGCGCCCGATCTCGTCATCGCACTTTGCCATTCCGGCATCGCCGGAGGCGAGCGGCACGGCATGGAGGAGAACGCCGCATTGCATCTCTCCGGGGTCGAAGGCATCGACGTCATCCTCACCGGCCACCAGCATCTGGTCTTTCCCGGCGGCAAGGCCTTCGACGGCATTCCCGGCGTCGACAACGTCAAGGGCGCTCTCAACGGCAAG
>JARYGW010000499.1:0-2752 GCA_033792295.1 Allobosea sp. | reverse complement strand
CGTCGTGCATTCGGCCACCAAGTTCCTCGGCGGCCACGGCAACTCGATCGGCGGGCTGATCGTCGATGGCGGCTCGTTCAACTGGGTCGGCGACGAACGTTACCCGATGCTCTCCAAGCCGCGGCCGGAATATAACGGCATGGTGCTGGGCGAGACCTTCGGCAATTTCGCCTTCGCCATCGCGACGCGCGTGCTCGGCCTGCGCGACCTCGGTCCCGCGCTCTCTCCCTTCAACGCCTTCATGCTGCTCACCGGCATCGAGACGCTGCCGCTGCGCATGCAGAGGCATTGCGACTCGACGCAGAAGGTCGCGGAACATCTGGCGAAGCACCCGGCGGTGGAGTGGGTGAGCTATCCCGGCCTGCCCGGCGACACGTATCACGAGCTCGCAAAGCGCTATGTGCCGAAGGGCGCCGGCGCGGTCTTCACCTTCGGGCTCAAGGGCGGCTACGACGCCGGCGTCAAGCTGGTCTCGAACCTCAAGCTGTTCTCGCATCTCGCCAATATCGGCGACACGCGCTCGCTGGTGATCCACCCGGCCTCGACGACCCACCGCCAGCTCAACGACGAGCAGAAGAGGCAGGCCGGCGCCGGCCCGGAGGTCGTGCGCCTCTCGATCGGCCTCGAGGATGTCGAGGACCTGATCGCGGATCTGGATCAGGCACTGGCCTGATCCTTCGCCAGCTCCGCCCGGATACGCGCCGCCGTCTCCTGCTGCTCCGCGGCAGGCAGGCGCGGCGGCTGGCGATAGGTCACCACTTCCTCCGCGATATAGCGGCGCGAGGTGACGTCGTCCGAACTCACCATCGGGATCAGATGCGCGTGGGCATGGGCGAAGTCGTTGCCCGTGAACATGAAGGCGACGCGGCCAACACCGTAGATCGCCTTCAGCGCCTTGGCGACGCGCTGGCCGAGCTGGACGACCTCGGCCGCCAGCTCTGGCGACAAATCTTCGAAATAGGCGTGGTGCACCCGCGGCACGATCAGGACATGGCCGGACCTGACCGGCGCGATGTCGAGGAAGGCGAGCAGGTTCTCGCTCTCGGCAATGCGATAGGACGGGATGCTTCCGGCGGTGATCCCGCAGAACAGGCAAGGCTCAGACGACATCGACGCTCCTTGCCGTCGTGCGCGTGACGTGGACGATGGCCATCGCGAGCACCGCGAAGGCGAGCGCCTGATGGGCGAGCCCGACCCAGAGCGGCACCACCAGCAGCAGCGTCGCGATACCCAGCACGGCCTGGGCCGTGACCATGCCGGCGATCGCCGTCGCGCGCTTCGCCGCGCTGGATTGCGGCGCCGAACGCTTCAGCCGCCAGAGCTGCCAGAGCGCGACGGCGAGCAGGACATAGGCGCCGAAGCGGTGGTTGAACTGCACCAGCGCGACATTGTCGACGAAGTTCTCCCAGAAAGGCTGCTGCGCGAAGAGCAACGAGCCGGGCGGTACCACGGCCCCGTCCATCAGCGGCCAGGTATTGAAGGCAAAGCCGGCCTTGGAGCCCGCCACGAGCCCGCCGAGCGCGATCTGGACGAAGGTCAACACCAGCAGCAGCCAGGCCATGGCGAGGCTGCCGGCGGTCTCGGGCCGGCGCAGCGGCGTGAGCCGCGTGGCGAAGGCGACGACGGAAGCGAAGAACAGGCCGGCGAAGGTGAGATGCAGCGTCAGCTTCACCGGCGCGACGGCGACCATGCCGGGCTCAAGGCCCGAAGCCACCATAATCCAACCGATCGCCCCCTGCAGGCCGAGCAGCAGCCCCATGCCGAACAGGATCGCGACCTGCCGACCCGGCAGCAGCCGGCGCAGCGCCACGACGAGGAAGCCGGCAAGGAAGACGAGGCCGATGAAGCGGCCGAGCTGGCGATGACCCCACTCCCACCAATAGATGAACTGGAATTCGCCCAGGCTCATGCCGTTGTTGAGGATCTGGTATTGCGGGCTCGCCCGATACTTGGCGAACTCCTCGGCCCAGGCTCCTGCCGAAAGCGGCGGCATGGCGCCCGTGATCGGCTTCCATTCGGTGATCGAGAGGCCGGAGCCGGTGAGCCGCGTCGCGCCGCCGACGACGACCATCAGGAAGACGAGGCCTGCCACCGTCCAGAGCCAGCGGCGGATGCCGGCATGGTTCGCAGTCAGGGCCGGTGCGGCGGCCGGTTGGTTCAAGGCAATGCTCACGCGGCGGACCTTTGGACGCGGGGCGCTTCACAAGCGCGGTCGGCGGTGACATAGCGCATGGGAAGCCGGTTCTCGTCGCAAAAGGGGCACCCACTTTTGCGGAACATGCTTTAGACCCGTCGCGACAGCGCGACAATGATCGCATTGCCGCAGCAGCGGCCAAAACAGACACCAAGCCCGGCGGCAGGGAACCCGATGAAACAACGCGCGCGCAAGCTGGTCGGAACCGTGCTGATCCTGGTCTTCGTCTGCGTCTATGCGCTCGTCGCGATGGCGCTGGCGCAGGGGCGGATCACCGAGGCGCCGAAGCTCGTGCAGGGGATCGCCTATGTCGCTCTCGGCCTCGCCTGGATCCTGCCGCTGCTGCCGCTGATCAAGTGGATGGAGCGACGGGACGAGATGTGAGGCGCAGCGTTTGCGCCCTACTCCACATCCAGCCGCCGCCCACGGCCCCGCAGCCAGAAAGGCAAGCCGGAGAGCAGCGCCCGTAGCGCCGCCTCGTTCTGGTGCAGCCCGTTGAGCGAAACACGCGGCAAGGCATGGAGATGGTCGGCATGCTCCGCGAAGAGATGGCCCGGC
>JARYGW010000498.1:0-2753 GCA_033792295.1 Allobosea sp. | reverse complement strand
AGCCGGCGCACCAGGCTTTGCTGATACGGATCCAGCGGCGCGATGAGATGCGGAACCAGCGCGCAGGCCAGCAAAACGACGACGACCGCGAGCGACAGGATCACCGCCGGCGAGCGCAGTTGGCGTCGGGCTACGAACGCCCTCTTGCTCCGGACGGCCAAGGGGTTTGCGTTTTCGAGGCTCATCGTAGCCTCACGCGCGGATCGAGCATCACGGTCAGCAGATCCGCCATCAGATTTGCCAGCACGAAGATCGTGGCGAAGAAGAACACGACCGCCTGCACGACAGGGTAGTCGCGCGCATAGATCGCCTGAATGGCAAGGCGCCCCACCCCGGGCCAGGCGAAGACCGTCTCCGTCACGATCACGCCCCCCATCAATACGCCAAACTGCAGCGCTATGACGGTGACAACGGGAATCAGTGCGTTACGGGCCGCATGCCGAAGGATCACCGTCCGCTCCGGCAGCCCCTTGGCTCGCGCGGTGCGCACATAGTCCTGCCCGATGCTTTCCAGAAGGGTCGATCGCATGACCCGCGTGATCAGCGCGAGCATGGTCGATGCGAGCGTCGTCGCCGGCAGTATGAGATGCCAGACGGTACCGCTGCCGGTGCCCGGCAGCCAGCGCATCCAGACCGAGAAGACGATGATGGAAAGGATGCCCCAGTAGAAGGTCGGTACCGCCTGCGCGAACGCCGTGAGACTGCGAATGGCGAGGTCCAGCGAACTGCCCCTGGCATAGGCCGAGACGATCCCCGCCGGAACACCGATCAGCACCGAGATCGCCAGCGTTGCGAGCGCGAGCTCGAGCGTCGCCGGAAGGCGCTCGACAAGCAGGTCGAGCGCCGGTTCGCGAAAGCGGAGGGAATCGCCGAAATCGCCCCGCACCGCACGTTCGGCGAAGCGCAAGAACTGCTCGACGACCGGTCGGTCGAGCCCGTTCTCGACGCGGAAGGCCTGGCGCGCCTCGTCGGAAGCATCGATCGGCAGGAAAAGTTCCACCGGATCGCCGCTCAGCCGCGTCAGGACGAAGCACGCCAGGACGATGCCGAAGAGCGACGGCAACGTGTAGAGAATGCGCTTGATCAGGTAATTCAGCATCCGCCCGTCTCGCCGTGTCAGCCGGACCCGCAGTCCGGTCGGCCTCGCCGTCAGGTTATCGAGACCCCATAGGTCACCCACCGCTGGTCGCCGCGCGGCAGGAAGCCTTTCACGCGGCTCGTGACGCCATAGAGGTCGACCGCCTGGAACAGGAACAGCACCGACGCCTCTTCGTGCATGATCCGTGCCGCCTTCCGGTAGATTTCCGTGCGCTTGGCCACGTCCACCTCTTGCGCGCCGGCATCAATCAGCTTGTCCAGCTCCGGATTGTCGACATAGGAATAGCGCCAGTCCGACCGGTACTGCGCCCATTGCGGGTCCGGATCGTCCGCCGGCGCCAGGCCGACATAGCCCATCGGAGCGAGTTCGCGTGCCGAGAGCTGGCGCAGGAATTCGCCGGCCTCAAGCGAAATCATCTCGCATTTCACACCGACTTCGGCGAGCATGCCGGCAATCGCTTCGGCGACCTCGCGGTCCTGCGCGTAGCGGCCGGTCGGAAACTTGAAGGCGATCGTCAGGCCGTTCGGATAGCCCGCCTCCTTGAGCAGCGCCTTCGCCTTGGCGGGATCGTAGGGATAGTCCTTGAGCTCCGGGTCGAAGCCGACCTGCTCCTTGCGCAGGATCTGGCCGTTGAGCGCCCGGGCCTGGCCCTGGAACAGGCCGTCGATGATCGCCTGCTTGTCGACCGCATAGTTCAGTGCCTGCCGCACACGCTTGTCGTGGAGCGGGCCCTTGTGGATGGCGAGATTCGACAGGTCCACCGTGAAGATGCGGTAGCTCGACACCGAGATCAGCTCCAGGCCCTTCTGTGCCTTGACCTGCGCGGCCGACGAAATGGGAATGTTCGTCGCGATATCGTACTCTCCGGCGAGCAGGCCGTTGGTGCGGGCGATGTCGTCGGGGATAGGCCGCCAGACCAGCCGCTTGATGCCTTCCGGCGCCTTGCCCCAGTAACCGGGGTTGGCGTCCATCACGATGCGGCTGTCGCGCACCCATTCTGACAGCGTGAACGGCCCGGTGCCGACCGGCTTCTTGCCGAAGCCGTCCTGGCCACCGACCTCTTTCCAGTATTTCGGCGGCAAGATGTAGATCTGGCTGAGGATGAGGTGAAGCGCCGGATAGGGGTGCTTCAGGTAGAGCATCACCGTACTGTCGTCGATCTTCTCGAAGCGGTCGATCGGCGCGGCATAGCGGCCATAGGCCGGCGTCTGCTTGACGTCGGTGAATATCTGCAGGGTATGGATCACCGCATCGGCATCGAACGGTTCGCCATTGCTGAACCTGACGTTCTTGCGCAGGCTGATCCTCACCGTCTTCGGGTCGATCAGCTCGAATTTCTCGGCGAGCACGGGCTCGGTCTTGTTGGTCTTCGGGTCGACCCAGAAGAGGGATTCGACGATGGCGCTGCCGGTATTGATCTGCTCCTGTGTGGTCGAATAGTTCGGCCATAGCGAAACCGGGTCGAAGCCCGAGGCGATCGTCAGCGTGCCAGCGGGCAAAGCGGCAAAGGACATCGGCGCACGACCGATCAGCCCCGCCATCAGGGCCTGCCCGGCAAGCGCCGCGTTGAAGTTGCGTCGGCTAATCTTCACGACTGAACCCCTCTTTTTGGTTGGTGGAACGGGCTGGCGGTGTCAGCGCCGCAGTTCGAGGA
>JARYGW010000497.1:0-2762 GCA_033792295.1 Allobosea sp. | reverse complement strand
GGGTTTTGGCGCGCAGAATTTCTCGCCGGAGATTCCGGAGGTGTTGCGCGGCGTCATCTTCTTCATGGACATGCCGTTCCCGATCTACCGGCTCTTCATCATCGGCTTCGGTGCGGCGCTCGCTTTCGCGCTCTGGTTCGTGATCGACCGCACCATCTGGGGCGCGGTGGTGCGGGCCTGCGTCACCGATCGCGGTTTCGTCGAGACGCTCGGACTCGACACGCGGCGGATCTTCACGGCGGTGCTGGTGATCTCGGCGGGCCTAGGCGGCATTTCCGGCGCTCTCGGCGCCGGCATACTCTCCGCCTATCCCGGCCTCGACGAGGAAGTGCTCATCCTGGCCCTGATCGTCGTCGTCGCCGGCGGACTCGGCACCTTCCGCGGTACGGTTCTAAGCGCGTTGCTGCTCGGCTTCGCCATGACCTTCGCCAAGGTCTGGGTGCCGGAGTTCTCCAACGTCGTTGCCCTCGCCGTCATGGCGGCGCTGCTGGTGGCGCTGCCCGAGGGGCTGGTCGCAAGGAAGGTGAGGCAGGTATGACATCTATCGCTGACGGGACCGGCCGCGTGGAAGCGCGCCCTACCAGCCAGAGGCGCAGCCTGTCGGTTGCCGCAAAGCTCGCCTTGCTCGCGCTTGCCGCCGCCGCGCCGCTGCTTGGCGGCGACTATCAGCTGCGTTTACTGGCCGAGATCCTGATCATCGGCACCGCCGTGCTCAGCCTGGACCTGCTGGTTGGCTTCGGTGGGCTGGTCTCGCTCGGCCATGCCGTCTTCTTCGGCGGTGCGGCCTATGCCGCCGCGATCGCCTCGCAGGCGCTCGGCGCCGACATCATCCTGATGCTTGCTGTCGGGATCGTCACAGGCATGACGGCGGCGCTTCTAATGGGCGTCGTGGTGACGCGCACCATCGCGCTGTTCTTCCTGATCCTCAGCCTGATCGTTGGACAGATCGTCTGGGAGGTGGTGTTCCACTGGCGCGAGGTCACCGGCGGCGCCGACGGCCTGCGCGGCTTCCCGGTACTGACGCTGCACACCGGCTTCGCGACGATCCCGCTCAACAACGGCGTCGCGCTCTATCTCGCTTCGGTCCTGCTGGCGTTCGCCGCCTTCCTCGCCGCCCGCTCCTTCGTCACGGCGCCGATCGGCCGGGCCCTGCTAGGCACGCGCGAGCGGCAGCTCCGGATGAGCGCACTCGGCTATTCGATCCCACGCATCCGCCTGATGGCGCTCGTCGCTTCCGGCGGCATCGCTGGCGCGGCCGGCGCGCTCTACCCGTTCGTGAATCAATATGTCGGCCCCAATGCCGTGCATTGGACGATGTCGGCGATGATGATCATCATGCTGGTGATCGGCGGCGTCGGCTCGCTCTATGGCGCCTTCATCGGTTCGGCGATCTACCTCGGCATCCAGACCTATGTCTCGTCCTACACCGATCGCTGGCAGCTCGTTGTCGGGCTGGTCTTCGTGCTGACCGTGATGATCATGCCGAAAGGCGTCGTCGCCGGGCTGAAGGCGGCCTTCGGACGACGGAAGGATGTCGAGGTCAGGTCATGAGCATGCATGCCGTTCCTGCTCTCGCGATCGAGGGCATCGCCAAGTCCTTCGGCGGATTGAGAGTGCTGAGCGATGTCTCGGTTACGCTTGGCCAGGGCGAGTGCCTCGGCCTGATCGGCCCGAACGGCGCCGGCAAGACGACGCTGTTCAACATCGTCACCGGTTTCCTCACCCCCGACTACGGGCGCATTGCCTTCGACGGCCGGGACATCACCATGGCCAAGCCCGATGTCAGGGTCCGGGCCGGGCTGGTGCGCACCTTCCAGAAGAGCATGGCCTTTCCAGAACTCAGCGTCCGCGAGAACCTCGCGCTGGCCGCGCGCTCGGGGGCGGGAGAAAGCTATGGCTGGCTCGGTGCCCGCAAGGCGGTCGAGGCGGCTGATGCAGCGGCGGACGCATTGCTGACGCGCGCCGGCCTGCGCGAACGCGCCGAGTTGCTGGTCGCAGGCCTCTCTTATGGCGAGCAGCGCATCGTCGACGTGCTGATATCGCTGGCGATGCGTCCGCGCGTGCTGCTGCTCGACGAGCCGACGGCCGGCCTCTCGCGCGGCGAAGGCGAGCACCTGATCGAGGTGGTGCGCACGCTCGGCGAGGGCCTCTCGTCGATCCTGATCGCGCATGATCTCGATATCGTTTTCGGCCTCTGCGACCGCGTCGCCGTGCTCGATCTCGGCCGGTTGATCGCCTGCGACACACCGGACGCGATCAAGGCAAACGAGGGCGCGCAGGCCGCCTATCTCGGTGCGACGTTCGGGGAGGCCGCATGATGTCTGTGCAGGCCCAAAAGCAGCCGGCTTCCGCTATCTATCTCGAAGTTGCCGGGCTCAATGCCGGCTATGACGGCGTGCGTGTCCTGCACGGCGTCGATTTTTCGCTGGCGCAGGGCGAAGCGGTGGCCCTGCTCGGCCGCAATGGCGCCGGCAAGAGCACGCTCTGCTCAGCGCTCTTCGGGCTCGAACCGCAGGTCTCCGGCCGCATCGCGATCAAGGGGCGGGACATCACCGCCTGGCCGGGGCATCGCATCGCCCGGCTCGGCGTCGCCCTCGTCCCCCAAGGGCGCGGTGTCTATTCGAACCTGACCGTCGACGAGAACCTGACCATGGCGGCGCTGTGGTCGCGCAAGCGGCCGAACCGGCGCTGGGTCAAGGAGCGAATCTACGACGATTTCCCGCGCCTCGCCGAGCGCCGTTCCTTTTCCAGCGGCGCGCTCA
>JARYGW010000496.1:0-2834 GCA_033792295.1 Allobosea sp. | reverse complement strand
CTGCGGCTGGCGCCGAGCGCCACCATCGAGCCGCCGGACGACGGCTTGCTGCGCGCCGTGCTGGTCAAGCTCTTCATCGACCGCCAGCTCGTGGTCGACACCGCCGTCATCGACGCGCTGGCGCTTCGGATGGAGCGCTCCTTTGCCGCTGCGCGCCAGGTCGTCGACCGGCTCGACCGGGTCGCGCTGGAGCGCGGCCGGCGCGTCACGCGCCCGCTGGTGCAGGAGGTGCTGGCCGAGCTTTTTCCGCAGGAATCCGGCTGAGCGGCGCTCTGACGACGCAGGGGATTCACCCGCGGAGCCTTTGTCCGTTCCCGTCTATGGACGGCAGGCCGGCGCCTGATAACCTCTGATGCGATTGATTCAGATCTCCCGATTCACGTCGCCGGTCATTGCACCGTCACTGTAGAATGGCTTCAACACGACCGATGAGACGCGTGATCAGGACGACCACCAGGGGCAGGGTACGGACGAAGCGTATGGCCACGGAGATCGCGGCGGAGGCGCCGGACAAGGCAATGGCGGATTCCGACGCGCTGCCGCTGCGGCGGCGGCCCGAGCGCTTCATGAATCGCGAGCTGTCCTGGCTGCAGTTCAACCGCCGCGTCATGGAGGAGGCCTCCAACCGCAGCCATCCGCTGCTGGAGCAATTACGCTTCCTCTCGATCTCGGCGAACAACCTCGACGAATTCTTCATGGTCCGCGTTTCGGGCCTGCGCGAGCAGCTCAAGGCCGGCGTCGTCACCCGCAGCCAGGACGGACTCACCCCGGCCGAGCAGCTCGTCGCGATCGGCAAGGCGGTCTCGGCCCTGACCGACGACCAGCAGGCACGCTGGGTCGAATTGCGCCGGGAGCTGCACGAGAACCGCATCCACCTGCTGGGCCCGTCCGATATCGGTCCGCAGGACCGGATCTGGCTGGAGGATTACTTCCTCAACTACATCTTCCCGGTATTGACTCCGCTCGCCATCGACCCGGCGCATCCTTTCCCCTTCATCCCCAATCTCGGTTTCACCGTCGCGCTGGCGCTGGAGCGCAAGAGCGATGGGCGCCAGCTCGACGCGCTGATCCGCGTGCCCACCAAGATCGACCGCTTCATCGAGTTACCCGATCTCGCCCGCGAGGGGCTGCACCGCTTCATCGCGCTCGACGACGCCGTCTCGCTGTTCATCGCGAAGCTCTTCCCCGGCTATGAGGTGAAGGGGGCGGGCTCCTTCCGCATCATCCGCGACTCCGACCTCGACATCGAGGAGGAGGCGGAGGACCTGGTCCGCGTCTTCGAGACCATGCTGAAGCAGCGCCGGCTCGGCGTCGTCATCCGGCTCGAGCTCTCGACCGGCATGCCCGACCATCTGCGCCGGCTGATCGTGCGCGAGCTCAAGGTGGACAGCGACGAGGTCGTCGAGGTCAACGGCATGATCGGCCTGAGCGAACTCTCCCAGCTCGTCGGCGTCGACCGGCCCGACCTGAAGTTCAAGCCCTACAACGCCCGCTTCCCCGAGCGCATTCGCGAGCATGGCGGCGACTGCTTCGCCGCGATCCGCCAGAAGGACCTGCTCGTCCATCATCCTTATGAGAGCTTCGACGTCGTCGTGCAGTTCCTGCAGCAGGCGGCGCGCGATCCTAATGTCGTCGCGATCAAGCAGACGCTCTACCGCACCTCCGCGAACTCTCCGATCGTCAAGGCGCTGACGGAAGCCGCCGAGGCCGGCAAATCGGTGACGGCGCTGGTCGAGCTCAGGGCCCGCTTCGACGAGGAAGCGAATATCCGCTGGGCCAAGGAGATGGAGCGCGCCGGCGTCCAGGTGGTCTACGGCTTCATCGAGCTCAAGACCCACGCCAAGCTCTCGCTGGTGGTGCGGCGCGAGGCCGGCCAGCTCGTCAGCTACTGCCACATCGCGACCGGCAACTACCATCCGATCACGGCGCGCATCTATACCGACGTCTCCTTCTTCACTGCCGATCCAGTGATCGCGCAGGACGTCGCCCGCATCTTCAATTTCATCACCGGCTATGCCGAGCCGGCCGGGCTGGAGCGCATGGCGGTCTCGCCGACGGGGCTGAAGCAGCGTCTGCTCGCCGACATCGCCGAGGAGGTCGCGCATGCGAAGGCCGGCCGCAAGGGCGCGATCTGGGGCAAGTGCAACGCGCTGGTCGACCCCGAGATCATAGACGCGCTCTATGATGCCAGCCAGGCCGGCGTCGAGATCGACTTCGTCGTGCGCGGCATCTGCTGCCTCAGGCCCGGCCTGCCCGGGCTGTCGGAGAACATCCGGGTCAAGTCGATCATCGGCCGCTTCCTCGAGCACACCCGCATCTACGCTTTCGGCAGCGGGCATGGCTTGCCTTCGGCCAAGGCCAAGGTCTACATCTCCTCCGCCGATCTGATGCCGCGTAACCTCGACCGCCGCGTCGAGGCGCTGACGCCGATCCTGAACCCGACCGTGCATCAGCAGCTGCTGGATCAGATCATGCTCGCCAACCTGCTCGACAACGAGCAGAGCTGGACGATCCTGCCCGATGGCGGTTCGCGCCGCGTCGTCCCCGCGCCGAACGAGGAACCGTTCAATGCGCATAATTATTTTATGACGAATCCGAGTTTATCCGGCCGTGGAAAATCGCTCTCCAGCTCCAGCCCCCGTGCGCTTTCCCGCAAGGGAGGCCGCAAGGCCTGAACTGCAGCACGCACCGGGCCGGCTGGCGCTCGGCGACACCATCGCGATCGTCGACATCGGCTCGAACTCGGTTCGTCTCGTCGTCTACGAGATGCTCGTGCGCGCGCCCTCCCAGGTGTTCAACGAGAAGGAGATGGCCGGTCTCGGCCGGCAGGTTGC
>JARYGW010000495.1:0-2841 GCA_033792295.1 Allobosea sp. | reverse complement strand
AATCTCGACGCCAAATTGCGCGTCCACACCCGCGCCGAGATCTCCGCGCTGCATCAGCGCCTGAAGACGACGACGATCTACGTCACGCACGACCAGACCGAGGCGATGACGATGGCCGATCGCATCGTCATCATGCGCGACGGCACGATCCAGCAGATCGCCGATCCGGACACGATGTTCCGCAAGCCGGCCAACCTTTTCGTCGCCGGCTTCATCGGCTCGCCCGGCATGAACTTCTTCCGCGCCGCGCTGACCGGCGCACGCACGGCCCGACTGCTCGGGCGAGAGATCGAACTGCCCCTCGCGAAAGAGCCCGATGTGCGCGAGCTACTCGTCGGGCTGAGGCCCGAATATCTCAGCGCCGGCACCGGCGGTCCCGTCACCTTCGAGGCGACACCCCAGCTCGTCGAGAGCCTCGGCAGCGAGAAATATCTCTATCTCGCCTTGCCCGAAGAGAACCGCGCCGCCCTCAAGGATGCCGGCGGCGATGACCGCCGCGCCGACCAGTTCATCGCCCGCGTGATGGATTCCGCGTCGATCGCCGAGGGCCGGCCGATGCCGCTCTCCTTCGATCCGGCGCGCCTCCACCTCTTCGACGCGACAACACACCTCGCTCTGAACTGAGGACAGCTCAGCCATGGCCATTCTCGTCACAGGCAGCGCCGGACGCATCGGCTCCCGGGTCGTCGACCGCCTTCTCGCCGAAGGACAGGCCGTCACCGGCTTCGACCTGCGCAGTACCGGGCGCTCCGCTTCCGGCTATCGCGAGGTCGTCGGTGCCTTCGATGATCGGACAGCGGCGCGCGAGGCGGTGCAGGATGCCGAAGCGATCCTGCACCTCGGCGCCTTCATGTCCTGGCTCCCGGCCGATGCCGACAAGCTCTTCCGCGCCAATGTCGATGGCACGCGCGTGCTGATGGAGGCGGCGGCCGGGGTGAAGCCCAGCCGCATCATCTTCGCCAGCTCGGGCGAGGTCTATCCCGAGAATGTCCCGGACTACCTGCCCGTCGACGAGGACCACCCGCTCAAGCCGCGCTCGCCTTATGGCCTCTCGAAGCAGCTCGGCGAGGAGATCGTCCGCTTCACCGAGCGCAGCGCCGGTATCCCGGCGACGATCCTGCGCTTCTCGCACACACAGGATGCGAGCGAATTGCTCGACGAGAAGAGCTTCTTCTCCGGCCCGCGCTTCTTCCTGCAGCCGAAGATCCGCCAGCAGGACGGTTTCGGCAACGCCGCTGCAGTCGCCGCGCTGAAGGCTATCGATGATGGGGCACCCACGCTCGTGCTCTCCCGCAACGAGAACGGCCGGCCCTTCCGCATGCACATCACCGATGCGCGCGACATGGTCGACGGCATCCTGCTCGCGCTGCGCAGCGCGAAGGCGGCCGGGCACATCTACAATCTCGGCGCCACCGCTCCCGTCGATTTCGCCCACGCCCTGCCCTTGATGGCGCAGGCGACGGGGCTGCCGCTGAAAACGGTCGACCTGCCCGGTTCCGGCGTGTTCTACGAAACCTCGAATGCCCGGATTCGGGCCGAACTGGGTTTCGAGCCGCAATGGACGATCGAGCGCATGATCGGGGAAGCCGCCGCAGCGCGCGCGGACCGCGCGAAGGCAGCCTGAGAATGCAGGAAGAGCGCGTCCTGCCGCCGGAGGAGCGCGACGTCCCGGTCGGTGCCGCGGCGCTGGCCAAGGGGCTCTACCTGCTCGAGGTGATCGGCGAGCATCCGACGCCGCCGCGCTTCAAGGATCTGCAGGCGGCGACCGGGCTGGCCAAGGGTACGCTGGCTCGCTTGCTCAACACGCTGCTGCTGTTCCGTTTGATCCGGCACGAGGACAGCGACAACACCTACCGGCTCGGCCACAGGCTGTTCGAGCTCGCCCATCGCGTCTGGGAATCCTTCGACCTGCGCGGCGCGGCGGCGCCGATGCTGGAGCGGTTGGCCGAGGAGACGCGCGAGACGGTCGCGCTCTGCGCCATCGATGGCGGCGAGGTGCTCTATATCGACCAGCGCAGCCGCGGCGGCGCCTTCGGCTTCCGCATCGAGGCCGGCCGGCGCGCGCCGCTCCATTGCACGGCCGGGGGCAAGGCGCTGCTGGCCTTCGCCGAGCCACGTGAGCGCCGCGCCCTGCTCGACCAGATCAAGCTCGAACGCTACGCCCCCGCGACCATCACCGACGAGGAAGCCCTCCTCGCCGATCTCGCCCTCGCCCGGGCGCGCGGCTATGCCGTCTCGCAGGAGGAGCACGTTCCCGGCGTCTCCTCGGCGGCGGCGCCGATCTTCGACCATACCGGCCGTGCCATCGCCGCGATCGGCATCTTCGGCCCGGCAGCCCGGCTTTCCAGCGACCGCCTTCTGACGACGGGGCGCGACCTGATGGCGGCCGCGCGCCAGATCTCCGGCAATGTCGGTGCCATGCCGGTCAACATCGCGCCGCCCTCTCCGGCGCATCGCCAGAGCGACAGCGACGCCGAATGCGTCCTGCCCTGGGGGGCGCATCTGGCAGAAGGCCCCCTCTGGTCTGCGGCCGAGCAGCGCCTGTACTGGGTCGATATCCTCGCGCCGGCCGTGCACCGCTTCGATCCGGCGACACGCACCAATCAGGAGGTCAAGCTGCCCCGCCTCGTCAGCGCGATCGTCGGGCGGCGGCAAGGCGGGCTCGCGGCGCTGACGCAGGAAGGGCTGGAAAGCTTCGATTTCGCGAGCGGCGCCCTGTCTCCGCTCGTCGACCCCGAGGCCGATCTGCCGGACAACCGCTTCAACGACGGCAAATGCGATCGGCAAGGCCGCCTCTGGGCCGGCTCGATGAGCCTCGATGCGAGCAAGCCGACCGGCTCG
>JARYGW010000494.1:0-2843 GCA_033792295.1 Allobosea sp. | reverse complement strand
GATCATCGCGATAGGGATCGACCGCCGGAATAGTGAAATCCTGCCCGTCAAAGGCACGCCACGTCGTCGGGTCCTTGATATCCGTCGACCGGAACAGGCAGACGCCGTTCTTCTGCCCCTCGCCGCCGGTGGTCGCGATAAGGGCATACCAGGCGCCATCCTTCTGGACGATATTCGAGGGATTGAAGAAGCCACGATGCCGGCCCTGATCGACATCCTGCCTGTAGGGCGGCGCCGCCACCAAGGGGCGCGGCTCATCGGTCTTGAAGCTGCGTCCGCCGTCGTTCGACTGGGCTGCGGTGACGACATTGTACCAGCAGCTCATCGCCTCCTTGAAGCGACAGGCCCCGGGATGCTTGTCGGCATGGTACTCGGCATGGATCAGTGCCTGGACATGACGTCCATCGTCGGTCCAGGTCGCGGCAATCCAGCTCTTGTCGCTGAACTGGCTCGGATCGGCGCTGTTCTTCGCCTCGAAGGAGACAGCGCAGCTCTTGCGGACCGAGGACAGGTCGGCGCCGATCAGGGGGCGGCTGCGGTAATGGCTGGCAAAGGCGACGACCTCGCCCTTGTCGTCGCGGAAGGCCCGAAGCGGTGCGTCCGGCAGGTCCCACTCCTCGCAACGCTGGCGCGCCCAGGAGACGACCGTCTCCTCCTTCGCATCGGCGGCGACCTCGAGCCGATAGCCCGGCGTCTGCGCCCGTACGGCCAGAGGAGCCGCCAGTAGCAGGAAAGCCGCCGGCAGCGCCAGACATGCGGTGCGGGCGCCTCTCATGCCACCTTCCGCTGCGGCTCGGCCGCGCGCGGCGCCATCTTGTTGTCGACGCCGTTCTCGACGAGGAAGTCGCGCATCTGCCCGTAGACCCGGGCATAGGCGGCGTTGAAGCAATCAAAACGCGCCTGGTCCCAGTACTCCTCGAGCCGGAACTCCTGGCTGGCGAAGACATCGGCGCTCGGAATCTTGAAGGTGTCCGCGAATTCGACGGTGCGGCTGTCATAGGTGAAGTAGATCGAGGGCGTGCCATTGGCGAGCGCCATCAGATTGCCGTGCAGCCGGTAGCCGAGCACGAGATCGAGCTCACGCACCAGTCGCTCATACTCAGCGACCACGTCCGAATAGAACATTCGGCTCCGGTAAAGGCTCTCGACCTGCTCATCGAGATACCAGCTGCTCGCCCAGGCATTGTCCTTCAGCGCCACCATGGCCGCGACTTTCTGCTCGGGCGTGCCGAGAGCGAGCTTCTTCTCTTCGGCCTCGCCCTGCGACATCAGCGTGACTTCGAAGCGGTCCGCCATCGCCTTCACCAGATCGCGGTGGAAGGTGAGATAGCGCTGGATGTCCTGCGCATAGGTCTTGGAAACCTCGCGCCGCAGGGTGACGCCGGCCTTCTTGACATGGTCGAGCGGCGGCAGGTGGATCGCGAGATTGGGATTGTTGCTCCGGAACGCGGTCGGACAGCCGATGATGCGCACATTCCTGATACCGAGATCGTTGAGCACCTCGGCCGAATAAGTCCCTCGCACGCCGAGCGAGGCTGCCGAATCCGCGATCAGCCTGAGGACCGTCTTGGTATCCTCGCTCAGCTCCAGCTTGCCGCTGACCGGCGCCTGCGCGCCGATGCCGAAGGCGATGACCGGTATCTTCAGCCGGCGCAGCACTTCGGGAGCCCGCGCCCAGTCCATTTCCGCATGGACATAGTTCGAGCCGCGCAGGAAGACGTAGTCGTATTCGGCGTTGAGCCGGTCGATCTCCGCAGGGTCGACACGGTCGATCGGCAGGACGTCGAGCTGCTCGAAATTGAGCAGCTTCAGCGAAGAATCGAAGACGAAGGCGTCGCCGATATTGTGGTAGTGATCGATGTGGCTGGCGAGATTGGCATAGTCGTACCAGCGCACATTGTCATGGTCGTAGACCTCCCCGGATGGGCTGATGACGAGGATGCGGGCCATGGACAGGTCTCCCCTGTTATCTCTTTATGGTTTCAGGCGATCATTGCGGCTGGATCTCGCCGCGCCGGCGCGGGCCGGCTGCGCTCGGCGATGAGACGGCGATAGAGATCGAGATGCGTCTGTGCGCATTCGCGATGGCTCAACGGCCGCTTGATGCCGTTGCGCAGACGGTCCCAGAGCCCCGGCTCGGTCAGGGCCCGGACCATGCAGTCGACGAGATCTTCGGGGCTGCTCGAACGGAAATGCAGGCCGTCGACCTCGTCGGTGATCTTCTCGGCCATGCCGCCGAGATTGCTCGCCAGGATCGGGCGGCCGTGGAAGAACGCCTCCTGGATCACGATGGGCGAGTTCTCCCACCAGACGGAGGGCATCACCACCCAGTCCACCGAGCGCATCAGATTCGGCATCTCATGGTTCTGGAAGGCGCCGCAGAAGCGCACGCGGCGCCCGGCGCGCTCGACGATCTCGGCGAACTTGTCCTTGTAGGCCTGCGGCTGGCGCTCGAGATTGCCGCCATAGATCAGCAGGATCGAATCCTCGCCCCAGACGGAATCCGGGATGCGCGTCACCGCATCGATCAGCACGTCCGCCCCCTTGTAGGGCGTGAGCTGGCCGAAATAGGCAAAGCGCGAGCGCCGCGCCTTGGCGTCGGGCAAGGTCCGCGGCGGGGCCGCCTCGGCCACGTCGATACCGTTCTCGATCACCGAGAAGCGCTCGGCGCTGAGCCCCCAATCGACATAGCGCTCGGCCAGGAAGCGGCTCGGCGAGACGAAATGGTCTGCGAGCCCCAGCATGCCGCGCACGAAGGTCTCCCGCGCCAAGAAGCGCGCCGGCGAGATGTCCGGGAAGCAGGCGTTGCAATCGGTCGGCGAGGCCCGGTAGCAGAGCTTGAA
>JARYGW010000493.1:0-2864 GCA_033792295.1 Allobosea sp. | reverse complement strand
AGGAAGGCCGGGCCGGAGGTGGCATGCCTGAGCTTCAGGAAGGCGGCGACAGGCGTTTCGCAATCGCCGACCAGGACCTTGCGCAGAAGCTGGGGGACACCCGTCTCGTAGATCTGCGCGAAGCGCTCGAACGCGTCGATGGGCTGCATCGTCAATTCTGAACTCCGCCTGTCGCGTTTCGGAAGGCCGCCTCGTTGATGCTCACTCCCAGCTTTGCCTGCCGTTCGGCGACATATTGCAGGAGGAGCCCCTCGCTCAGATTGGCCGAGAGCAGGCGCACGAAGTTGTCCGCCTCCTGCGTCGTGCGAACATAGGGCGGCACCGTTGCCGAATCGACCTTGAACAGGATGCGGCCGCCATCGGCGCCCGCGGCCGAGTTGGCCTTGCCGGCCGCCGTGCCGAAGACCTGCGTGACGACATTGGCCGGCAGCTCCGGGCGCTGCTCCTGCCGGCCGATGTCGGCGGCGGTTTCCACCGTCAGCCCGGCCGAGGCCGCGACCGTCGCGAAAGCCTCGCCCTTGTCGAGCTTCTGGACCAGTTCGCGCGCCTTGGCCGAAAGCTTGGTCGCCGTCTCGTCGGCGCGCCATTGTGCCTCGACCTCTTTCCTGACCTCGTCGAAGCCGCGATCGCGCGACGGATCGATCTTGCTGACGTCGAACCAGACATAGCCGGCGTTCTGCGGCAGGCGGATCGCTTCGTTGTCGACGCCGATATCCGAGGCGAAGATCGCGCGCAGCGTCGCGTCGCCGCCGGGGAGGGACTCTTCCTGCGAACCGTCCGGCCTGGTCATGCCCTGGCTCATCGGGCCGGCGGTACGCAGCGTGAGGTTGAACTGCTTGGCGATCTCAGCCAGCGGCTTCGCCGAGGCGCGCTCATCCTCGATCTTGTCGTGGAGCTCGGTGATGCGGCTCGCCGCGCGGCCGGTCGCGATCTCCTTCTTCACCTCCTCGGCGACCTCCTCATAGGAGCGCACAGACTGGGCATCGACCTTGGTGACCCGCAGCAGCACGGTTCCGAAGGCGCTCTGCACGGGAGCGCTGACGGCGCCCTGATCGAGGGCGAAGGCGGCTTCGCGTACGGCGGGATCGAAGATCTGTTCGCGCGTGAAGGTGCCGAGCGTCAGGTCCTTGAAGGCGATGTTCCGCTCTGTCGCGATCTCGTCGAAGGTCTCGCCGCCGTCGATCTTGGCCTTGGCGGCCTGCGCTTCCTCGACAGTGGGGAAGGGGATCTGCTCGACGGTACGGGTCTCGGCCGTCGTGAAACGCTGCGCCTTCAGCGCCTCATAGCGCGCCTTCGCCTCGTCATCGGTCACCTTGGCCGGGTCGGCAACCGCGTCGGCAGTGATAGCGAGGATGCTCGCGGTCCGGTATTCGGGAGCACGGAAGGCGATCTTGCGGTCGTTGAAGAAGGTCTTGAGCTGGTCTTCCGTCGGAGCGGCGATCTCGCCGGCAGCGCTCGCCGGCAGCCGGGCGAAGGTGACGGAGCGCTTCTCGTTGCGCAGGCGGTTGCCGATCTCCTGCAGGGCCGTCGGCAAGGTGAAGCCGCCAGAAATCAGCTCGGCGACCTGCTGGCGCAGGATCGTGGAACGCTGAAGCGCGACATAGCTCTGCTCGCTATAGCCGTTGGTGCGGAGCAGCTCGTTGAAGCGCGCCGACGAGAACTGGCCGGAGGCGTCGCGGAAGACCGGGTCGTCGAAGATCAGGTTGCGGATCGTCTCGTCGGAGACGGCAAGCCCCATGCTCTGCGCCGTCTGGTCGAGTGTCGCCTCGTTGACGAGCCGGGAGAGGACCTGTCGGTCAAGGCCGATTGCGCGCGCCATCTCGGGCGAGATCTGCCGGCGCTGCTGGCGGATCAGATTCTGAATCTCGGTCTGGTAGGCGGAGCGAACCTGCTCGATGCCGATCTCGGTCTTGCCGACCTTCGCGACCTCGTTGCGGCCATAACCGCGGAAGATGTCGCCGACGCCCCAGATCGCGAAGGCCAGGATCAGGACGCCGAACAGGACGCTGATGACGAGCTTGCCGAGCAAACCCTGACTCGCCTTGCGGATGCCCTGCATCATCATGGAAACTGTCTTTCCCTGAACCTGTTCGTGGCGCGAAACGGGGTCGCACGCGCGCTTTTGCCGGCGCTGCTTATAGGAACCGGCGGCGAAAGCCGCAATCGTCGCCATGGATTCCGGGAGGGGTTCACATGAGATTGCGGCGCCAGCCGGGCGTTGATAGATCGTCGCGCGTCCATTCGGACGCGATAGCGATGATCTATCTCATTGTCGGTGCATCGGATTTCTCCGGAAAGTGGTTTCCACTTTCCGGTCCGATGCTCTAGAGCCGGTTCGGTCAAGTTCGGAGGAAAAGAGACGTGACGCGCAGCATCAGGCCGCTGGTGGCCGGCAATTGGAAGATGAACGGGCTGAAGGCCGATCTCGCGATCGTGACGGAAGTCGCCCGCGGCTATGATGCCCCGCTCAAGGCGGCCGTCGACCTCGCGATCTGCCCGCCTTCGACCTTGCTCTTCACGGCCACGGCCGCGCTGATCGGCGCGCGCATCGCGACGGGCGGGCAGGATTGCAGCATCCAGCCCTCCGGCGCCTTCACCGGCGAAGTCTCGGCCGCGATGCTGGCCGATGCGGGGGCGAGCTTCTGCATCGTCGGTCATTCCGAGCGGCGGACCCTCCATGGCGAGGGCAACGCGACGGTCCGCGCCAAGGCCGAGGCCGCGCGCAGCGCGTTGCTCGTGCCGATCGTCTGCGTCGGCGAGACGAAGGAAGAGCGCGAGGCCGGCAAGGCGCTTGCCGTTGTACGCAAGCAGCTCAAGGGCTCGGTGCCGGAGGGGCTCGACGCGACGATCCTCGTCGTCGCTTA
>JARYGW010000492.1:0-2866 GCA_033792295.1 Allobosea sp. | reverse complement strand
ATATCGAGGCCGATCCGCACGCGCTCTACCAGATCCTCGGCAATCTGCTCGACAACGCCGTCAAATTCACGCCGGATGGCGGGCGCATCGCGGTGCGCACGCGGCATGTTCCGGGCGCCCTCAACGTCTTCATCGAGGATACCGGCATCGGCATCCCGAAGGAGAAGATCGACCGGGTCGGGCGCCCCTTCGAGCAGGTCGAGGGCGATCTGGTGCGCAGCTACAAGGGCTCGGGGCTGGGTCTCGCCATCGCCCGCTCGCTGACCGAGCTGCATGGCGGTTCGCTGCGCCTGCGCTCGGCCATGGGTGCAGGCACCATCGTGATGGTGCACCTGCCGCTCGACGGCGGCACCGGGCGCATCACGGCCGAGGCGGCCTAAGCCTCAGCCCACCCGAGCCTGCCCCAGCACACGCGTAAAGATCGCGCGGACCCCGCTGCGCACCTCGTCGAGTTCCGCCTTCAACACCTTCACATCCGGCCGGCCCACCGCCGTCGCGATCCGCTGCAGCACGCGGGGCGGCACCGCCTTGGGATCAAAGGCCTCCTCCACCGTGAAGCGCTGCCAGAGCTGAACGTCACCAATCAAGCGATGGGCCTCCAGCAAGGCCGAAGCATCGGCTTCCGAAAGCAGCCCCGCAGCGCGTGCCGCCGCGAAGACAGAGGCCGTATCGTTGACGATCAGCGATGGATGCTCGCTCGCATAGGCCAGCAGCAGGAACTGGGCGAGGAAGTCGAGATCGGTGAGGCCACCGGCAGCGAGCTTCAGATCCCAGGGGTCCTTCTCGCCCTTCTCCCTGGCGATCAACGCCCGCATCTCGGCGACGGCCGCCGCGACCCTGGCGGGCTCGCGCCTGCGGGAGAGGATGGCGCGGATCGACGCTTCGGCGCGTTGCGCCAGCCCGGCATCGCCCGCGACGACGCGGGCGCGCGTCAGGGCCATCTCCTCCCAGATCTCCGCCTCGCCGGTGTGATAAGCCTCGAAGCCGGCGAATTGCGTCGCCGCCGGGCTCTTGTTGCCGGTCGGACGCAGGCGCATGTCGACCTGATAGAGCGTGCCGCGCCGCGTCGGCACCGTCAGCGCCGCGACGAGGCGCTGGGTGAAGCGGACATGCCAGGTGACGGGATCGAGGCTCTTGACGCCATCGCTGCCACCAGCCTCCTCCGGCCGGTCGTAAAGCAGGATCAGGTCGAGATCCGAGGACGGCGTCAATTCGCCCGCACCCAGCCGGCCGAGACCGAGCACCACCGTCTCCGCCCCTTCGATGACGCCGTGATCGGCGGCGAAGGCCGCGCGCGTGTCGGCGAAGGCGACGCGCAGGCAGGCCTCGGCCACGGCGCAATAGGCCTGCCCTGCCCCTTGCGCCGGGTAGACGCCGGAAAGCAGCCGCGCGCCGACCAGGAAATTCTCCTGCCGCGCCGCATCGCGCAGGCGGTCGAGCCCGTCCTCGACGCTCGGCGGGGGCGCGCCGACATAGTTGCGGATGCGTCGTTCCAGCGCCTCGACATCGAGCACCGCCTGGCCGAAGGCCGGATCGATGACGCCGTCGAGCACATGCGGGTGCAGCGCCGCGACCTTGGCGAGGCGGGGGGCACTGCCGAGGATCTCCGCGAAGAGCGTCAGCAGGGAATCATGCGAGCGCAGCAGCGTCAGCAGCTCGACGGCTGCCGGCATGCGGACGAAGGCATTGTCGAGATGGGCGAGCGCACCGTCCGGGTCGGCAGTGCGGCCGAGTGCGACCAACAGGGCCGGTGTCAATTCCGTCAGCACCTCGCGAGCGCGAGCGCTGGTGACGGCCGGGCGGCGGCCGAAATGCCAGCCGCGCACCGTCTCGGCCGCCGTCATGCCGTGGCGGAAACCGAGCTTGCCGAGCGTTTCGACCGTCTCGGGATCGGGTTCGGAGCCGGTGAAGCTCAGCGTGCCGGCTTCCGAAGCGAGGCTGGGCCCTTCCTCGAACAGCAAGGCGTAATGGCCTTCGATGCGCTTCGCATGAGCCGTCAGTTCCTTGCCGAAGGCGGCGGCATTGGCATAGCCGCAGAAGCGGGCGAAAGCGTCGAGGTCGCCGGCGGCCTTGGGCAAGGTCTGGGTCTGCTCGTCGTCGCGCATCTGCAGGCGATGCTCGACGGTGCGCAGCCAGCGATAGGATTCGGAGAGCTCGTCACGTGCCTGCGGCGTGATCCAGCCCTCGTTCGTCAGCTCCCTGAGCATGTCGAGCGTTCGGGGACCGCGCAGCGCCGGACGCCTGCCGCCGAAGACGAGCTGCTGGGTCTGGACGAAGAACTCGATCTCGCGAATGCCGCCGCGGCCGAGCTTCACGTTGTGTCCGGCGACTGCGATGGTCTCGTGCCCCTTCACCGTCTGGATCTGGCGCTTCATCGCGTGGATGTCGGCGATGGTGGCGAAGTCGAAATACTTCCGCCAGATGAAGGGCGCGAGATCCTTGAGGAAACGACGACCCAGCTCGGCATCGCCCGCGATCGGGCGCGCCTTGATCATCGCGGCGCGTTCCCAGTTCTGGCCGACCGTCTCGTAATAGGAATAGGCGCTGGGCAGGGCGATCGCGACATGGGTCGAGGCCGGGTCTGGCCGCAGGCGCAGGTCGACGCGGAAAACGTAACCATCGCCCGTGCGCTCCTGAATGATGCGGGCGATCTGCTGCGTGAGCTTGACGAAAAAGCTCGACGGCTCGCCGACGCCGGCGGCCTCCGCCGCCTCGGGGTCGAAGAAGACGACGATGTCGATATCGGAGGAATAATTCAACTCGCCGGCGCCGTGCTTGCCCAGTGCCAGCACGACGAGGCCCGAGCCGGGGCCCGGATTTGCGGGATCGACGAGGTTTATCCGGCCGAGATCGGCAGCCTGACGCA
>JARYGW010000491.1:0-2878 GCA_033792295.1 Allobosea sp. | reverse complement strand
CGGGCCGTAATAGTAGCGTCGCGGGCCCCAGTAGCGGCGCGGGCCGTAATAATACTGCGCCTGCTGCACCATGCCGCCGGAATCCGCCAGGACGCTGCCCGCCGGCGGTGAAACCGGAGCGGCCGAGGCTGGAGAAGCGACCAGAGCCGCACCGCCCAGAGAACCTGCGGCCGCGAGGCCGAGAAGCATTTTCCGAAACATGAGATCCTCCATCGAGTGACGCCGGCTGCCTGTCAGCCGTCGGATCGTGCGTCGCCATAACGGACAACTTAAGCTTTCGAATCTGAACGGCGCGAAACCGCGCCGTTCACTCTCGCTTCAGGGAGCGGCCGGGTCGTGGCCGCATTGAGACGCCGGCTCGCGGTCAGCGGCAGACGCGCACCGGGCGAACGACCCAGCGCCAGCCGTTCCAGACGCGACGGTTCGACCAGAAGCAGCGGGGACGATAATAGGGGCGCCCGTAATAGCGGCGCGGACCGCGATAATATTGTGCCTCGTGCAGCAGGTCGCCCGCCGGGGCAGCCTGAAGCGGCGCAGCGGCGACCGGGGTCGCGACCGGTGCGGCCGAGGCCGGAACCGCAGCGAAAGCGGAAGCGGCGAGGGTGAGAGCGCCGAAGGTGGCGGCAGCGATACGATGGCTCAGCATTGTGGAACTCCTGCTGTCGATGGCCGCCGGCCCGCTCCAGCGCTCACCCCGAACGCCGCGGACCGCGCGGATGGCGATGTCATAATCCACCGCATATGAACGAAAGCTGTCTGGCATCGGTTCCGCTCGCTTTAGCTTGACCGCGCCGGGCGCAAACCCCTAATCACGCGCCATCATTCGCGTTTTTCGGAAGGCTTTTCGCCCTTGTCCGCTCTCGCCTCGCATTTGCCCGCCGCGCCGTCGTCGGCGATGGACCCGACCCGCTCCTTCCAGGGGCTGCTGCTGACGCTGCAGCGCTTCTGGGCCGAGCGAGGTTGCGTGGTGCTGCAGCCCTACGACATGGAGGTCGGCGCCGGCACCTTTCACCCGGCGACGACGCTGCGCGCGCTCGGGCCGAAGCCGTGGAAGGCGGCCTATGTCCAGCCCTCGCGCCGCCCCAAGGACGGCCGTTACGGCGAGAACCCCAACCGCCTGCAGCATTACTATCAGTTCCAGGTCATTCTGAAGCCGTCGCCGCCGGACCTGCAGCGGCTCTACCTCGACTCGCTCAAGGCGATCGGCGTCGATCTCGGTCTGCACGATATCCGCTTCGTCGAGGACGACTGGGAAAGCCCGACGCTCGGTGCCTGGGGTCTTGGCTGGGAATGCTGGTGCGACGGCATGGAGGTGAGTCAGTTCACCTATTTCCAGCAGGTCGCGGGTGTCGAATGTGCTCCTGTCGCGGGTGAGCTGACTTACGGGCTCGAACGGCTCGCCTGCTATCTGCAGGGCGTCGACCGCATCATGGACCTCAATTTCAACGGTCTCGAAGGTCCCGACCGCGTCTCCTATGGCGACGTCTTCCTGCAGGCCGAGCAGGAATATTCGCGCTATAATTTCGAGCACGCCAACACGGCCATGCTGTTCCAGCATTTCACGGACGCGGAAGCCGAGTGCAAGGCCCTGCTTGCTGCCGGCGAACCGGCCGCCGGTGCCAACCAGCCCCGCCACGAACTCGCCTTGCCGGCCTATGACCAGTGCATCAAGGCCAGTCACATCTTCAACCTGCTCGATGCGCGCGGCGTGATCTCGGTCACCGAGCGGCAGAGCTACATCCTGCGCGTGCGCGAGCTCGCCAAGGCCTGCGGTGCGGCCTGGCTGAAGACCGCCGGCGGGGGAGCTGCGTGATGCCTGATCTTCTGCTCGAACTTTTTTCCGAGGAAATCCCGGCGCGCATGCAGCGCAAGGCCGGCGAGGACCTGAAGAAGCTGGTCACCGATGCTCTGGTCGAGCGCGGCCTCGTCTATGAGGGCGCCAAGGCCTTCGTGACGCCGCGCCGGCTCGCGCTGCATGTCGCCGGCCTGCCCGTGCGCGGCCGCGACGTGCGCGAGGAGCGCAAGGGCCCGCGCGTCGGCGCGCCCGACGCCGCGATCCAGGGCTTCCTCAAGGCGGCGGGGCTCGCTTCGCTCGACCAGGCGACCATCGTCAGCGACCCGAAGAAGGGCGACTCTTACGTCGCGATCATCGAGAAGCCGGGGCAGGAGACTGTTCAGGCCATCGCCGAGATCGTGCCGGCCGTGATCCGGTCCTTCCCCTGGCCGAAATCGATGCGCTGGGGCAAGGCCTCGGCGGCCGGCGCGAGCCTGCGCTGGGTGCGCCCGCTGCACGCGATCCTGTGCACCTTCGGCGCCGAGACCGAGGAGCCGGAAGTCGTCCCCTTCGAGGTCGACGGCATCGTCTCGGGCAACACCACCTATGGCCACCGCTTCCATGCGCCCGGCCCGATCAAGGTGCGGCGCCTGGAGGACTACGTCGCGTCGCTGGAAAAGGCGAAGGTCGTGCTCGATGCCGACCGGCGCAAGGAGATCATCCTCGCCGACGCGAAGGATCTCGCGCTCGCGCAGGGGCTGGAACTGGTCGAGGACGAGGGACTGCTGGAGGAGATCGCCGGTCTCGTCGAATGGCCGGTCGTGCTGATGGGCTCCTTCGAGGAGCGCTTCCTCGACATTCCGGGCGAGGCGATCCGCGCCACGATCCGCGCCAACCAGAAATGCTTCGTGCTGCGCGATCCGGCGACCGGCAACCTCGCCAACCGCTTCATCCCGGTCTCGAACCTGATCGCCAGCGACGGCGGCGCGGCGATCACCGCCGGCAATGGCCGCGTCGTGCGCGCGCGCCTCTCCGACGCGGCCTATTTCTGGCAGACCGATCGCGGCCCGCTGCCCGATCTCGACACGCTGAAGGACAGCGCCG
>JARYGW010000490.1:0-2910 GCA_033792295.1 Allobosea sp. | reverse complement strand
CGCCCGGCTCCGGCGGCGGCAGCCGGCGATTCCGAGCCGGAACGCCTGCGCCAGCTCGCCGAGGCCGCCTTCGTCCAATCCCGCACCGCCCCAGCTCCCCGCAAGGTCGCCAATGGCCGCGCTCAGGACACCGGCTGGGAAGAGTTCTGAAAACGGGCGCGAGATCCGGCGAGGTCGACGCCACACTTCCTAACGGCGCCAAAAGGCGCCGTTAGCCATTCCTGCTGTCTTTCGATCCAATCCGCGCCGTTTCCGGCGTTCCTCGCCTCTTGCAATGAGGCGGCACGCTCCTATCTGTGATCCGGCGCCGCCACAGTCGTGCCCAGCAGGCGCCACCATCGACAGACATCTTCGTGAGACTTCGACTTCGCGGACGTAGCAAGCGTGCGTGACCGTCGTCGCCCCCCTGTTCCGCTCCCATGGCGGACACAGGTTCTCCTCACTTCAGGGAGACCGGACCCATGCAGATCAGCCAGGTTCTTCAGGCTCTCGGCCAGTTCGCCACCGGCATCGCGCCGCGCAGCCGCGCCATCCGCCCGCTCGAGATCGATCTCGACGGAGCCGACGCACCTTCCCCCTTCGAGCAGGCTGCCATTGGCACCTGGAAGACGGAGGACGGGGCGATTCTCATCGACCTCAGGCCAGACGGGCAGTTCCACAAGCAGAAGCCCGAGGCCGGCGCCAAGCATAGTGGACGCTATGCGGTGGATCGCTCGAAGCTCTATTTCGAGGGCGAATCCGGTTGGGTCGCGCTCGGCAAGCTCAAGCGCGGCACGCTCAGCATCGGCGAGAAGCGCTTCCGCAAGGCGTAGAGAACACCCGGACACCAAAATGGGCCCATGCCTTCCAAAGAAGGCATGGGCCCATTGTTTGCTCGGCAGCTTGCCCGGTTAGTAGCCGACCGTGAAACGCCGGCGACCGTGAGCCGGCTTTTCCAGCTCATCGATCAGCGCCACGGCATAATCCTCGGCCGAAATCGCGCTGTTGCCCTTGTCGTCGACCAGGAGCTGGTCGGTGCCGAGGCGGAACTTGCCGGTGCGCTCCCCCGGCTGGATCAGGGCCGAAGGCGAAAGGAAGGTCCAGTCCAGCGCTTGCTCCCGCTTCAACAGCCCGAGAAAGACTCCGCCCTTCTTCGCTTCCTCGAGATAGGCCGCCGGGAAATCCGGCGTGTCGAAAAGCTGTACGCCCGGCGCAACTTCGAGGCTGCCGGCACCGCCGACGACGAGATAGCGCTTCACGCCGGACTGCTTCACCGCAGCGAGCAGGCTTTCCGGATCGCTCGCGGTGAAGTGAACGGCGCTGATGACCGCGTCATGGCCCGCCAGCAGCTTCGCGAGCCCTTCCTTGTCGAAGACATCGCCCTTCACCGCCGAGACACCAGGGAGAGGCGCCACCTTCTCGGGATTGCGGGCGATGGCGGTAACGGCATGGCCGCGGGCGGAGAGTTCGGCCAATAGGCGCGAACCGATGAATCCGCTGGCGCCGATCAATGCGACTTTCATGACTGGGGCTCCTGACTATGGTATCCAGTGGATACCTGCATTCCAATGGAACCTATCTGGCCATGCCGCGCTACCCCGTAAAGAAGGCACTTTCGCGCGACGTGGTTACCTGATGGAAACCGCCATGCTGAAACGTCCCGATCCCTTCCAAGCCCTTTGTCCGACCAGGCGCGTGCTCGACCGCATCGGCGATACCTGGGCGGTGCTGATCCTGATCGCGCTCGACAAGGGCACGCTACGCTTCAACGAACTTCGGCGACGGATCGAAAACATCTCGCAGAAGATGCTGTCGCAGACGCTGAAAAGCCTCGAACGGGATGGGCTGGTTCGGCGAGAGGTGTTTCCGACCGTCCCGGTGACGGTCGAATATTCGTTGACCGAACTCGGCCGCACGCTCTCGCAGACGGTCCACCAGCTGACGCTCTGGGCCGAGGCCCATATTGGCGAGATCGAGACAGCGCAGCGGCTCTATGACCGCAGCACGGCCCCGTCAGGCTCGACGGCCGGAGCGCTGGCCCGCTGACAGGCGGTAGCGCTGGCGTTTCCGTCGATTTCGTGTATATGCCCCGCATCCGGACTGAAAAGCCGGCTGCGCGACTCCTCCGCGATGAGGTGCTCGCGGGCTTCGGACCTCGCTGGACGGCATCCCGGCCAGGCCCGCCAGATCAACCCGAAACATGAGGATATCCCGATGTCGATCACTGCCGAGCGCAAGACCGAGCTGCTGAAGGAATACGCCACCAAGCCGAACGACACCGGCTCGCCGGAAGTTCAGGTCGCGATCCTGACCGAGCGCATCAACAACCTCACCGGCCACTTCAAATCGCACGCGAAGGACAACCACTCCCGCCGCGGCCTGCTCAAGCTGGTCTCGCAGCGCCGTTCGCTGCTCGACTACCTCAAGGGCAAGGAAGAGGCCCGCTACAAGACGCTGATCGAGAGGCTCGGCATCCGCCGCTGATCGAAAGCCGATGACGGTTTCCGCCCGGTGCACCACGCTCCGGGCGGCTCCTTTTCGGGCGATGCCGCCAGGGGCGGCATGCCCGACTGCCGCGGCGGCCGCATGGGGCGGCCTTCCCGCGTGACCCGCCGGGCGCCACAGACGTCCATGGCAGGATCGCCGAGCGCTCGGGCGCACAACCTTTGCCACCCGAGCGTTCCGCCGTCTTGCCCATGGGCCTGAAGGCACCGGACGGGTCGAACCCGACCGAAAGACGAAACACATGTTCGACATCCAAACCGAAGAACTGATCTGGGGCGGCCGCAAGCTCGTCCTCGAAACCGGCAAGGTCGCCCGCCAGGCCGACGGCGCCGTGATGGCCACCTATGGCGAGACCGTCGTGCTCGCGACCGTCGTCTCGGCCAAGGAGCCGAAGCCCGGCTTCGACTTCTTCCCGCTGACCGTCAA
>JARYGW010000048.1:0-19994 GCA_033792295.1 Allobosea sp. | reverse complement strand
CGAGCATTGCCATCACGGTCGGCGCGCCATGCGCGATCTTGACCGGATGGCCCTGCCGCGCGGCTTCGAAGATGCAGGCCGCAAGCTCGGGCTCGACCACGGTGAAGAAGGGGCGGTCAGCGCCGAACTGTGTCTGCATCTGCGCGGCCAGCGCGGCCGCGATGCCACCGACTCCTGCCTGGACGAAGACATGGCTCGGCCGCACGGGGAGCTGATCGAAGGCCTCCTGGGCGATCGCGGTGTAGCCTTGCATCACCAGGCCCGGGATGCGTTCGTAGCCACCCCAGGAGGTGTCGGACACGACGGTCCAGCCCATTTCCGCCGCGACGCGTGCCGCCTCGACGATCGAATCGTCATAGGTACCGGCGACACGCACCATCTCGGCGCCGAAGCGGGCGATGGCCGCGACGCGCTCGTCGCTGACACCGCCATGGACGAAGACCACGGAGCGGGCGCCGACGAGCTCAGCGCCCTGCGCGACGGAGCGGCCATGGTTGCCGTCGGTCGCGCAGGCGAAGGTCATGCCGGCCGCAACCGCCCGCACGGTCGGATCGCGGATGTCGGAATCGTCCAGCGTCCGGCCGAGCTTGGCGGCGGCTGCCTCCAGCACCAGCCGGATCACCGCATCGGCGCCGCCAAGCGCCTTGAAGCTGCCGAGGCCGAGGCGCTGGCCCTCATCCTTGATGAAGAGCCCGCCGATCCCGAGCGCCGCCGCGAGCCCCGGCAGCGAATGGAGCGGGGTGGGAGCGTGGCCGGCGCGCTGGGCGAGGTGGCGTGTGATCGCCGCCGCTCCCTCCGGGCCGAGCGTCGCGAGATCGGCCGGGTCGAGATCGCGCCCGTAGTCGTGATGGGTGTTGAGCAGCAGCATCGTCGCCTCGCCATCGTGCAGGATGGCGAATGGATATTGCAAACCGAGTGAAAATTGCGCTGAAACTACGTTGGTGCAGTGCAAGTTTGTTTCGCGGAGGGCGGCGTGGCCGAGCCGGATATCCAACTCGACGCTTTCGACCGGGCGATCCTCGCCGTCCTCCAGCAGGACAACACGACCCCGCAGCGTGTGATCGGCGAGCAGGTGAACCTGTCGGCCCCGGCCGTGCAGCGCCGCATTCGCCGCATGGAGGCGCAGGGCGTCATCCGGGCCAATGTCGCGGTGGTCGAGCCGGCGGCGCTCGGCCATCCGATCACGCTCTTCGTCGAGGTCGAGCTGGTCAGCGAGACGGCGCCCGATATCGATGCCGCCAAGAGTGCCTTCCTCGCCGCGCCGGAGGTGCAGCAATGCTACTACGTCACCGGCGAGGTCGACTTCATGCTCGTCGTGCTGGTGCCGAGCATGACGGCCTATGAGGCACTGACCCGCCGGCTCTTCTTCGCCAACCCCAACATTCGCAAGTTCCGCAGCTTCGTCGCCATGGACAGGGTCAAGACCGGGCTCTCGGTCCCGATCTGAAGCCTACCGTGCCAGCGCGGCCCGCAGGTCCTTGACCTGCCCGGCGGTCACCGGCGGGGCGGCATTGCCCCAGCTGTTGCGGACATAGGTCAGCACGTTGGCGACGTCGGCATCGCTGAGATTCCAACCGAAGGAGGGCATCGCCGGCGTCGTCGGCTTGGCGCTTGTCGCGGCCGCCTGGCTGCCCTGCAGCACGACGCGGATCAGCGAGGTCGGATCACCATTGTTGACCACCGGCGCCTTGGCCAGGGTCGGGAACAGCGAAGCCTGCCCCTGACCGGTCGAGACATGGCAGGCCGAGCAGCGGTCGAGATAGATCGCCTTGCCGGCGGTCATCGCCGCATCGGTCGCCGCGACCGGTTGCGGAGCAGTCGCACCATCGCCCTTCACGTCCTTGAGATAGGTCGCGACCGCCTTGAGATCGGCGTCGTTCCACAGGCTGGTCGAATGGCTGACGGCCTCCGCCATCGGCCCCGATGCGATGTCGAAGCGGTTCGCACCGGTCTTGAGATAGGCGACGATGTCGTCCTGCGACCAGCTGCCGATACCCTTGTGCGCGTCGCTGGTGATATTGGGTGCGTACCAGCTCTGCAGATTGGCGCCGCGCAGGAACTCGTCGCCCTTGTCGGCGCCGGTCAGGCTCTTCGGAGTATGGCAGGTGCCGCAATGGCCGGCGCCGTTGACGAGATAGGCGCCGCGATTCCACTCTGGCGTCTTGTTCGGATCGGGCTGGAACTCCTTCGGCGAGAAGTTGAGAACGTTCCAGCCGATCATCGCGGCGCGGATGCTGAACGGGAAGGGGAGCTGGTTCGAGACGACGCGGTTCGAGACTGGCTCGACCTTCTGGAAATAGGCCCAGAGGTCGGCGACATCGGAATCCTTCATCGTCGCATAGGCCGGGTAGGGCATGGCCGGGTAGAGCCGCTTGCCGTCCTTGCCGATGCCGGTCTTCACCGCGCTGCGGAAATCCTCATAGGTCCAGGAGCCGATCCCGGTCTCGGGATCGGGCGTGATGTTGGACGGCACCAGGGCGCCGAACGGCGTCTGCAGCGGTGCGCCGCCGGCGAAGGGCTTGCCACCCGGCTTGGTGTGGCAGGCTGCGCAATCGGCCAGGACCGCCTGGTAGCGGCCGGCGTTGATACGGTCGAACAGATCCGAGGCGAGACCCTGCGTCCCGACGATGGCTGCGGCCGCGAGGCCGGCGAGGAGCGCTGCCTTCTTCATGCTTCCACCAGCTTGCCGGGGTTTTTCAGATAGTGGTTGCGGATCGCATCCGCCGCCCAGAAGGCGAGCGCGCCGACCGGCCCGGTCGGGTTCTTGCCGGCATTCTGCGGGAAGGCGGAGGCGCCGATGGCGAAGACGTTCGGCACATCCCAACTCTGCAGGTGCCGGTTGACGGCACTGGTCCTGGGGTCGGTGCCCATGATCGCGCCGCCGGTGTTGTGGGTGCTCTGGTAGGGCACGGAGTTCCAGCCCTTCTGCAGCTTGGCGACGACGGACTGCTTGCCGCCGAGCGCGTCGGCGATCTCCTTCATGCGATCACTGACGAAGTTCGACATGCGGATGTCGTTGTCGGGGAAGTCGAAGGTGATGCGCAGCAGAGGCCGGCCGAAGCGGTCCTTGTAGGTCGGGTCGAGGTCGACATAATTGCCGCGCGTCGCATAGGAAGAGCCCTGCGACGAGAAGGTCAGCGTGTTGTTGTAGTACTGCTTCGTCGCCTTCTTCCAGGCGGAGCCCCAGCGTGGCGTGCCGGGCGGCACCGGCCTGTACTGGATCGGGCGCCCGTTCGTCGGAATGCAGTTGATGCCGGCGCCGCCGACGAAGTTCAGCGGGCCATGGTCGAAGGCGTCGCCATTGTAATCGTCCACCGTCTGGCCGAGCGCGCCGGCCGCGATGAACGGATTGATGTATTTGCCCTCGAAGAAGACCTGCGCCCCGGCATTGGTCTGGTAGCAATAATTGCGCCCCACGACGCCTTCGCCCGTCGCGGGGTCATAGGGCTTGCCGATGCCCGAGAGCAGCATCAGCCGGACATTGTGCAGCCCGTAGGCGTTGAGGAGCACGATATCGGCCGGCTGCTCGAAAGTCTCGCCGTTGACGTCGACATAGGTGACGCCCGTCGCGCTTCTGCCGTCGGGCGCCAGGTTGATCTTGAGCACCTCGCATTCGGTCCGCGCCTCGAAATTAGACTTGCGCATCAGGACGGGAAGGATCGTCGTATGCGCGCTCGACTTCGAATAGTTGGCGCAGCCGAAGCGCTCGCAGAAGCCGCAGGCGGTGCATTGCCCCATGGCGATGCCGAGCGGATTGACGTAAGGCCCGGACAGATTGGCCGAGGGCGTCGGGAAGGGGTGCAGCCCCTTGGAGCGCGCCGCCTCCGCGAACAGCGTCGGCGCATAGGTCATCTGCATCGCCGGCAGCGGATATTCGCGCTTGCGCGGCCCCTCGAAAGGGTTGCCGCCCTGCTGGACCGCGCCGTTCAGGTTTCCGGCCTTGCCGGAAATGCCGCAGAGATATTCGAAGCGGTCGAAGGCGCTTTCCAGCTCGTCATAGGTGACGCCCCAATCCTGGATCTGGAGGTCGGCGATCCGGTCGGCGCCGTAGCGCTCGGTCAGATGGGTCTTGAGCACGAAGTCGCTCGGGAAGAAGCGCCAGGTATGGCCGTTCCAGTGCGTGCCCGCGCCGCCGACGCCGGGCAGGAAGGAGCCGTAGTCGCGCATCGGCAGCGCCGTCTGCGAGACGTTGTTGCGCATCGTCATCGCTTCCTGAGCCGGCTGCAGGAACAGGTCCTTGCGCACGGCGTAGCGCAACTCATCGGGCGCATAGGCGACGTTGAAGTCTGTCGCCGTGTCGCGCCAGGGGCCGCGTTCGATCGCGACGACATCGAGGCCGGCATCGGTCAGCTCATGCGCCAGGATCGAACCGGTCCAGCCGAGCCCGACGATGACGACGTCCTTGCGAGGCAGTTTGCGTGCCATCTCTCTGCTCCCGGCCTTACTTGTCGCCCGTCTTCCATTCCGGCCGCCCGGCGATCGATAAAGGCGGTAGGGGGAAGGGTTTGTTGTGAGCCGTGACGTAGTCGCGGTAATCGTAGCGGGCGCCCGGGAAGCCGATGAATTTCCAGCCGGCCATGTCCTTGTTGCCGCCATAGATCGGGTCGGCGAAGAAGCCTTCCATCGTGTTCTGCAGCACGAGGTTGAAGAAGCCTGCCGCCGGTTTGTAGTCGACCTTGCCGGCCTCGAAGTCCTTCAGCACCTGATCCTGCTCGGCGGCGCCGAGATCGAAGAATGCTTTGCCGCCGAAGCTTGACCGCGTGTGCTTGTTGAGCGCGTCGAGCCCTTCCCGGTAGCGCCCCGTCGGCGCCGCGCTGCCCTGATAGCCCTGCGTCGGCAGCCCGGCGGCGAAGGGGCCTTGCGTGTAGAGCCGTTCCGAGGAGCCGTAGCTGCCGGCGAGCTGGCGGTCGATGAAGCTGGCGCAGCCTGCTTCCCTGCCGCCGATGCTGAGCTCGTCCGCCGGAATCAACCGGTCGACGATCGCCTCGACGGTGCGGGCTTCCTCCGGGGTAAAAACGTACCAGCGCCCGCCGGGCAGCGTCGTGGGGGGCAGGGCCGCGAAGGGCTTCCACGGCAGCGAACCGGAATGCTCGGCAGCGCGCGCGCCGGGAGCCGAGGCTATCAGCAGCATCATGCCGGTGGAGGTAAGAAACTGGCGCCGGCTGGGAGAGGGGAGCGGCATGGGCGGGCCTCGCTAGGCTGGTCTTCTGCGGCGAAGCGCCGCGGACCATGTCTGCGAAGCTTCACTTTAGAATCGCAACAATCAACCGCGCATCGAGCGCGACCGTCATGCGTCGAGAGCATGTAGGCGGACATCTTTTTGAAACGGCCGCATCCGAAAGCATAAGGATCGTAGCGGCGCTCCCCTCACCCTTGTTATCGCCGCGGCAATATGCGACGGCCGGCCGACGCAAATCCTCCGCCTGACGGGGCCTTCGCCTTGATCACCGTCAAAGCCCCCCCTTCCGATGCCTCGCCGGTCGATCCGCAGCAGGGCTTGCGCGCCCTGATCCGCTCCAGCGAGATCGGTATCGTCGTTCTCGCCTCGGTGATCGGCGTTCTGGCCGGCATCGTCGTCGTCGCGATGTCGATGGCGACGCAGCTCCTGCACGAGCTGGTCTTCGGCATCGCCAGCAGCCAGCATCTCTCGGTCGTGGCCGACATTCCGTCCTGGCGCGCGGTTGCAGGGCCGGTGGCTGGCGGCCTCGTGGTCGGCTTCGCATCCTGGTTCTTCTTCCGGCGGCGTAGCCAGCCGGTGGACCCGATCGAGGCCAATGCGCTGCATGGTGGACGAATGTCGATGCGCGACAGCCTCATCGTCGCGCTGCAGACAATCGGTTCGAGCGGCTTCGGCGCCTCGGTCGGCCTCGAAGCCGGCTATACACAGGCCGCCAGCGGCTTCGCCTCCCATATCGGCCGGCGCCTGCGCCTGCGCCGGGCGGATATGCGGCTCATCGTGGGCTGCGCGGCCGGCGGCGCGATCGGCGCCGCTTTCGACGCACCGCTCACCGGCGCCTTCTATGCCTTCGAACTGATCCTCGGCAGCTATTCGATCGCTGTCTTCGTGCCGGTCATGGCCGCGACCTTCATGGCGACGGTCACGCACGACATCCTCTCCCCGGCACTGCTCTCGGTCGAGGTGCCGGCGATCGGAACGATCACGATCTCGGACCTGCCGCTGGTCGTGCTGCTCGGTTCCGCTTGCGGCCTCGTCGGCATCGTGGTCATGCGGGCCGCCGCCTTCGTCGAGGCAGGCTTCCGGCGCTCGCGGATTCCAACCTATCTGCGCCCGGCTTTCGGCGGCCTCGTCGTCGGCGCGCTCGCCATCTGGATCCCGGCGGTCTTCTCGGCTGGCCATGGCGCCATCAATCTCTATCTCGGCATGGAGACCAGCCTCGGCCTGCTGGCCCTGGTCCTGGTTGCCAAGGCACTGGCCTCCTCGGTCTCGATCGGCTCCGGCTTTCGCGGCGGCCTGTTCTTCGCCTCGCTGCTGCTGGGCGTCGTGACGGGGCGGCTCTTCATCGGCCTGCTTACGCCGTTCTTCCCCAATCTCATCGGCCATGAAACGCTGTTCGCGCTGGTCGGGATGAGTTCTCTCGCCGTCTCGGTCGTCGGCGGGCCGATGACGATGGCCCTGCTCGCGCTGGAGATGACGGGTGACCTCAAGCTCACCCTGGCGGTGATGGGTGCGGCCGGGGCCGCTTCACTGGTGACGCGCCGGCTCTTCGGCTTCTCGTTTGCGACCTGGCGCTTCCATCTGCGCGGGGAGAGCATTCGCGGCGCTTACGATGTCGGCTGGATCCGCGATCTCACGGCAGGCAGCATGATGCGTCTCGAGGTGCCGAAGATCGAGGCGGATGCCCCGATCGCGGAGGCGCGGCTGAAGTACCCGCCTGGCTCGACCAACTATCTCGTCGCCGTCGGCCCCAATGAGGCCTATGTCGGCATGGTGCCGCCGGGCGCGCTCTATGAGCCCGACCCTGCGCTCGATGAGGAGGCCGTGGCGGAACCCGCGCCGCGCACGGTGCGCCATCTCCTGCGTAACGCGGACAAGATGCTGCTCGCGAACATGTCGGTACGCGATACGCTCAAGCTCTTCGACGAGGCCGAGAGCGAGGCGCTGCCCGTCGTCGCCGACCGCGACAGCCGGCGCCTCGTCGGCATCCTCAGCGAGGCGCATGCGATCAAGCGCTACAGCGAGGAAGTCAGCCGCCGCAACCGCGAGCTGACCGGCGAATAGCGTCGCGGGTCAGGCCGAACGCAAGCGGGCCTGCGCGACGACACGCCATTCCGCGATCGGGATATTCTGCCCGGAGGTCACCACGCCGATCCGGTCGAAGCGGATGGTGCGGCCGGCGAGCCGTGAATTGACCTCCGCGATCGCGGCCGTCTTCGCCGTCGGTTCGACGGGGCCATAGAGCAGCGAGACATGTGGCATGAAGCTGCCGGAGCTCTCCGGATCGAGCGCGTGCTTCAGCGCCGCCAGCGGCGGCGAGACCGCAAAGCGCGCATAGAAGGAGCGGAAAAAGGCTTCGCTGCCCTCGATCAGCGCGACAGGTTCCGCAAAGGTCGGGACGGCTTCCGCGGCCGCAGCCGCCGCCTTTTCCAGGGCGGGGAGCGGCATCGTCGTGTCACCTAGCACTGTCAGATGGGGTGCGAAGCGCGGAGTTCCGAAACGCTCCGACAATTCGTTCACGAGATCCGTCAGCATCGCTTCGTCGGCTGGCGATGCCATGAGCCAGAGAGAATGGATTCGCGTTGTCATCTGAGTTTCACAAAGCTCTTGCATAGACTGCGCCCCGTACGTAATGTTTATTTCAATCAAGCTAGGTAATGGAAGAAAAATTCCATTGTCTGGCAACAAAAGCAAAGGTGGGGAGTAGGCCTTGCAGCCGGAAACGCAAGCCAGAGCGGGCAGCGGTGCCGCCATCGCCGTGCGTGGCCTCAAGGTGGCCTATAGCGGCACGCGGGTGCTGCATGGCGTCGATCTGGACTTCGCACCCGGCAGCTTCACGGCGCTCCTCGGCTCCTCGGGCTGCGGCAAGACCACGCTGCTGCGCTCGCTCTCCGGCTTCGTTCCGGTCGAGTCAGGCTCCATCGTCGTCGGGGGCAGGGATGTCGCCGGGCTGCCGCCGGAGAAGCGCGGCATGGCGATGGTCTTCCAGTCCTATGCGCTCTGGCCGCATATGACGGTGCTGCAGAACATCGGCTACGGCCTCAAGCTGCGTGGCAAATCCAGGGCCGAGATCGCCACCAAGGTTGCCGAGATGCTGAAACTGCTCGGTCTCTCCGGCTATGAGGAGCGCAAGGTCACGGCGCTCTCGGGCGGCCAGCGCCAGCGCGTCGCCTTGGGCCGCGCGCTCGCGATCGACCCGGGCATCCTGCTGCTCGACGAGCCCCTCTCCAATCTCGACGCCAAGATCCGCATGGTGATGCGCCATGAGATCCGCGCCATCCAGCAGCGGCTCGGGCTGACCGCCGTCCATGTCACCCATGACCGCGAGGAGGCCATGACCATGGCCGACCGGCTGGTCATCATGCAGGCTGGCCATGTCGCGCAGGTCGGCACGCCCGAGGAGGTCTATGACCGCCCGGCCAGCGCCTTCGTCGCCAATTTCATGGGCGCCGAGAACGTCTTGCCGCTCAGCGTCCGGCGCGGCGAGGGCGAGGCTTCCATCGTCGCCGGCGAGGCTCGCACGACGCTCGCGGGCGAGGCTGCCGCCGCACTGCCAGCCGGCGAGGCGCTCGCCTATTTCCGCGACGATGTCGCAAGCCTGGGCAGTCTCGACGCGCCGGCCAGGGGGGGCGATCTCATCGTTCCCGGCACCATCGCAGCCCGGGCCTATCCCGGCGGCATCTATCGCTACAAGGTCGAGGCCGCCGGCCGCCAGATCACGGTCGACGATGTCGGCCGTCACGAACTCGGAACGAAGGTCGGGCTGCGCATTCCGTTGCAGCGCCTTCACATCTTCCCGGCGACCGAGGCCGGGATTGCCGCCTGACAGGGAGTCAGACACATGCGCATCCTCACGCTTGCCTGCTCGCTCGCGGCGCTGATCGTGGCATCGCCACTATCGGCGCAGACCTTGAACGTCGCATCCGCTGGCGACCAGAACATGGTCGACTACGTCAAGGACTACCTCGCTCCGATGTTCGAGAAGGCCCATCCCGGCGTGAAGGTCGTGTCGGTCGGCACTGGACCCGGCGATGCCGGCTCGCAGAAGATCTACGAGAAGCTCGACGCCCAGAAGGGTGCGAACGCCACCGACTTCGACGTGGTCGTCATCCACCAGAAGGCGGCCGGCCAGATGGTCAAGGAAGGCCTGCTCGCCAAATACACCGACAAGGTCGACACCGCGAAGCTCGTTTCCAGCGAGACGGCCAAGAACTCGCTTGGCGCCGACGTCTCCGGCTATGTCATGCCGATGTTCCAGTCGCAGACGGCGCTGGCCTACAACGCCGACATGCTGAAGAACCCGCCCGCCAACTTCACCGAGTTGGCGGAATGGGTGAAGAAGAACCCGAAGCAGTTCGGCTATAACGGCATCAAGGGCGGCATGTCCGGCGTCGCCTTCGTCGCCGGCTGGGTCTATGCCTTCGGCGGAGACGCCGGCAAGCTGGTCCAAGGACCCTACGACCCCGCCGAGAAGACCAAGTGGGACAAGGCCTTCGCCGAGCTCAAGGACTTCAACAGGAACGTCGTCATCACCCCCGGCAATGCCGGTACGCTCGACATGCTCAACCGCGGCGAGATCGCGATGGGGCCGGTCTGGGTCGACATGTTCTATTCCTGGCAGGCTGACGGCAAGCTACCGCCGAACATGAAGCTGAAGCTCGCCGCGCCCGGCATGCCCGGCCAGCCCATGTACTACTCGGTGCCGGAGAAGTCGGCGCAGAAGAAGTTGGCCGAAGAGTTCATCGCGCTCGCCACCAGCCCGCAGGTCCAGGCTGACGGCATCGTCAAGAAGTTCAACTGGTATCCGGGCATCGACGCCAAGAACCTCGAAGGCAAGCTCGACAAGGCCGCCTGGGACAAGCTCTTCACCGACATCACCCCGGCCGACCTGTCGCAGAACGCCAAGCCCTTCCCGATCGCGCCCTACTTCAACGACATCCTCGAGGGTTACGAGAAGAAGGTCGCGAACTGAACCTTTTCCGTCCGGGGATGACATGTGGAACAGACACACGGTCATCCCGGGCGGAGCGAAGCGTAGACTCGGGATCCATGCCGGAACGGTTCAGGCACGGATCCCGGATCGGCGCGGCTGACACCGCCTGTCCGGGATGACGTCGCGCTTTTGGATTCCTGCCCTCTTCGTTGCCGAAAGCGTCGCTCGCAATGAGCCTCTCCCAACGCCAGCTCGCCTTGCTGCTGATCGCGCCCGGCCTCGCGCTGGTCGCGGCTTTGTTTCTCTACCCGCTCTCCTTCTCGCTGATCTCGGCCTTCACCGGGCCGGATGGCGGTTTCTCGCTGCAGTCTTTCGGCAAGGCCTGGGAACTCTATTCCGGCGATGTCGTCTTCACCGTCGTCATCGTGCTCGCCTCCTGCTTCTTCACCGGGCTTGCTGCGATCGTCATCGCCGGCACCCTGACGCTCGGCGAGAATCCTTACATCGTCGGCACGTTGAAGGCGCTCTATCGCTGGCCGCTCTTCATCCCCTTCATCGTCGCGGCGCAGTGCATGCGCACCTTCCTCGCCAAGAACGGGCTGATGAACAACACCTTCGTCTCGCTCGGCCTGATGGAGCCGCTGCAGGCGGTGAGCTTCCTCGACTGGCGTGGCATCATCGCCACCTTCGTCTGGAAGCAGACGCCCTTCGTCGCGCTGCTGCTCGCCGGCGCGCTCGCCGCCATCGACCGGGCCACGCTCGAAGCCGGCCGCAATCTCGGCGCCTCGCGGATGCGCGTGCTGATCGAGCTCGCTTTGCCGCAGGTGATGCCGACGCTGCTGGTCGCGCTCGTCCTCTCCTTCGTGACGATGCTCTCGGTGCTGTCGGTGCCGATGATGGTGGCGGGCTCGCAGCCGACCATGCTGACCGTCGACATGGCCTTCCGCATCAACGCCTATGGCGACTACTCGACGGCCAACGCGCTCGGCGTCATCACCTATCTGATCTCGGCCGGAGCGGCGATCATCTATATCAAGCGCGGGATGGCGAAGGAGGGCGCGCCGTGATGCGCCTCGCTTCCACGGCGCGGGCGACGCTCGCCGCCTTCCTGCTCGCCGCCTTCGCCTTCGTGCTGATCGGCCCGCTCGCCAATCTGGCGCTCTGGTCCGTGGCGGAGCGCTGGTACACGCCCTACAAGCTGCCTGTGACGTACGGCACGCGCTATTGGGAGCAGGTCTTCCGGCCGACCGGCGATGCCATGGCCTCGCTCGGCACCTCGGTCTGGATCGCGGTGCTGACCGTCGTCGTCGCGCTCGCGCTCTCGATCCCTGCCGGCTATGCGCTGGCGCGGCTGAAGCTGCCGGCGCGCGCCTTCTTCATGATCCTGTTCCTGCTGCCGCAGGCTTTCCCCTCGGTTGCGATCTACATCAACGTCGCGCGCATCTTTTACCAGCTGGGCATCAACGGCACGGTCTTCGCCGTCGTGCTTGTCCATGCAGCGCATGGGCTGGTCTACTCGGTCTGGATCGCTGCGGCGGCTTTCGGCGCTGTCGACAGGGACCTGGAGTTGGCCGCCCGGAATATCGGCGCCTCGCCGCTGAAGGCCTTTTTCTCGGTGACGCTGCCCCTCGCCGCTCCCGGCATCATCGCCAGCGGCATCTTCGTCTTCCTGGAGTCGCTCGACGAGTTCACCGGCACCTTCTTCGTCGGCGTGCCGCAGGTCACGACGTTGCCGCTGCTGCTCTACAACGCGGCTATGGGCGGCAACTACCAGGTCGCCTCGATCACGGCGCTGATCCTGCTCGTACCCTCGGTGCTGTTCATGCTGTTCATCGAGCGCTTCCTGCGGGCCGACGTGCTCGCCAAGGTCGGCGCCTGAATGCAAGCGAATACCGGCGATGCGGCTTGTGCCGCACCGCCGGCAGCCTTCACTGCCTTGCCTTGTTGCCGGCGATCTCGCGGTCCCATTTCTCGAACATCGTCACCAGCGGCTTGGCGTCGAGCGGCGGTTCGGTCGGGTTGTTGGCGATCATATCGGCATATTCCGGCCGGCCGAACTTGGCGATCGTTTCCTGGCTCTCCTTGGGCGCCATCTCGACGGTCACGCCATGGATCGAGGGGCCGGGATACATGTAGCCATGGTCGTACATGTAGGCTTGCTGCGCCGGCTCCAGCAGATAGGCCATCAGCGCCAGCGCGACATCGAGCTTCTCGCCCGTGACGCCCTTCGGAATCGCCATGTAGTTGGCGTCGCCAACCCAGTGGAAGCCCTTCAGCGTCGCCACCTTGAAGTTCTCCGGCACGATGCCGAGATAGCGCGGATTGATGTCCCAGCCGGTGGTGGTGGCGATGATGTCGCGCGAGCCGTCACCGAGTTCCTTCATCGTCGCGGTGGTGCCTGACGGGTAGTACTCGATGCAGTCGTTCATCTCCTTCAGATAGGCCCAGGTCTTGTCCCAGCCCTTGACCGGATCCAGCGGGTCCTTGTCGCCGAGCAGGTAGGGCAGGCCCATCACGAAGGTGCGGCCCGGCCCCGAATTCGCCGGACGCGCATACATGAAGCGGTTGGGATGCGCCTTGCACCAGGCGAGCAGCTCCTCGGCCGTCTTCGGCATGTCCTTGACCTTGGCGGGGTCGTATTCGAGCAGCGGCCCCGACGGGTACCAGTCGAGCACCATCGCCTGGCCGCGCGCCATCTTCTGCATGGCATAGGCGCCGGGGATGTAGAGCTTGTCGAGCGCGGGAAAGCGGTCGGCATATTTGGGGAAGATCTCGAGCCAGAGATTCTGCTCCATGCCCGCCGCGAGCGCGTCGTTGCCGGTCAGGACGAAGTCGATGTCGACGCGCCCGGCCTGCTGCTGCGCCTTGAGCTTGCCGGCGAGTTCCGGCGCCGTCGCCTTGGTGAAGATGAAGCGCCCGATGAGATCAGGGTGCTCCTTCTGGAATTTCTCGATCGCGGGCTGGCTGATCTGCAGGTCGCCGGCGACGTCGATGACGCTGATCGTCAGCGGTGCCTTGGGCTTGGGCAGGGCAGGTTTCGGCTGGGCCTGGGCCGCAAGCGGGCCGAGCCCGATCAGAGCCGCTGCGGCGGCGAGGATTGACCATCGTGACATCACGTTCTCCCTCTTTGGTCGATTGATCTCTGCTTGTTCCGGGCGGATGCGGATCGGCCCGGCGCCGCTTCCTCGGTCGTGAACGGGCCGGTGCTCGCGCGCTCGACGAGGCGGGTCGGGATGGTGAGACAAGCGTCGCGCCTTCCACCGGTCTCGATGATCTCCAGCAGCATTTCGACGGCGGCCGCGCCGGCATCGGCGCAATGCGCGTCGATCGTGGTCAATGGCGGATAGGTCGTGGCCGCCAGCACGTCGTCGAAGCCGACGATGCTGAGGTCGCGCGGGATGACGAGGCCGCGTGCGCTCAAGCCCGCGACCAGCCCCTGCGCGACGATGTCGTCGAAGGCGATGGCGGCGCTGACACCGGCCGCGATCAGGCGCTCGACCGCCGCCTGGCCGGCCTCGTAGGTCGGCCGATAGGCGGGGATGGCCAGCTCCTCGATGCCGAAGCGCTGCGCTGCCGCCATGGCGGCCTGCTCGCGCTGCTGGTTCGCCCAGGACGCGGCCGGGCCACCGACATAGGCGATGCGGCGATGGCCGAGCGCAAAGAGATGCGTCATCGCCATCTCGATGCCACCGCGCACGTCGATGAGCACGCGCGGAACATCGGCGATGTCGCGGTTGATGAGCACGGTCGGCTTCTGGCCGGCGTGGAAGCGGATGCGCTCCTCGTCGAGGCGGGGCGAGGCGACGACGAAGCCGTCGACCTGCGGCGCCAGTTTCGCCAGCAGGCGGTCCTCGCGATCGGGAGTCTCGTCGGAATCGCCGAGGAATACCGCATAGCCCAGTGCGTCGGCCCGTGCCTGCGCGGCACGGATGAGCGGCGGGAAGAACGGGTTGGCGATGTCCGGAACGAGCAGCGCGAGCGTTCCGAACCGGCCGGTGCTGAGGGCTCGCGCGATGCGGTTGGGGACGTAGCCCAACTCATCGGCGATCCGTCTGACCTGTTCGACGACGGCCGGCGTCAGGAGATTGGGCCGGGTGAAGGCGCGCGAAACGGTCGCGCGCGACACGCCGGCCTTCGCCGCGACATCCCCGATCGTGATCGAGCCCCGTGTCATAACGTCATGCAACCGGTTGCATGACGGCTTGTCAAGCGATCGCGGACTCCGCCCCGATCAAGGGCGGAGTGGGGCCGGACCTCCCGGTTGCGGTTGCTTCAGATCAGAGCTTGCCGCGCAGCGACATGCCGCGCGTGATCGCGTTCTTCTCCAGCCGGCAGGCCACGCAATAGGCCGGGTTGAAGACGTTGGCGATGTCGTAGCGCACGGCCTGTCCGAGCAGATGGCTGGCCTCGACGGCATCGACGCCGAGGTCCTCGCCGATCCAGCGCAGCATCTCGGTGGTGGCGAATTGCAGGGGCTGGTCGAGCGGGCGTCCGGCGGCGATGACGAGCAGGTCCGTCTCCGTCTCGCAGCGGGGCCAGAGCAGTTTCTGCTGCTTGCGCAACTCGACGCGGAACTCGACCTCGAACGAGGTCTCGACGCCGGTTCCGGCGATCTCGCCGTCGCCCTGGCAGGCATGACCGTCGCCGAGGAAGAACAGGCCGCCCGGCGCATGGACCGGGAAGGCGATGGTCGCGCCGGGGCCGAACAGCCGATAGTCCATGTTGCCGCCATGGGCACCGCTCGTCGCTGTCGAGATCGACTGGCCGCGCTCGGGCGCGACGCCGAAGCAGCCGAGCATAGGCTTCAGCGGAAAGTTCCAGTCGCGGATGCGCGGGGAGGGATCCAGCAGCTTCACGGTGCCGGCCTTGGCATCGATCGCCCATTCATGGCGCTCGCGCTTCGGCAGATCGGCCAGGGTCGCCGGGTCGAGCACGCCGGGCGCCAGCGGCGAATAGGTCCAGCCGGTCTTCCGGTTCGGCGTCATCCGCTCGATGGTGACATGGAGCGCATCGCCCGGCTCCGCGCCCGGCCACGAAGAACGGGCCGGTCCTCGGGTTGCCGCGCGGCGCCTTCTGCGCGCCGTCATGGTCGGTGCCGGCCGCGTCGAGCGTCGTCGTCACGACGCTGTCGCCGCTGGCGATCTCGAGCACGGCGGGCAGGGTGCCGATCACGTTCGAATATTGTGTCGGCTGGAAATGGTGGCGCGTCATGGCGGACCTTCTGCGGCTGGAGGCTGGCGCGAGGCGGAAAACCGCCCCGCGCCGCGATCCTAGAAGAAGGCGCGCCGAGGGGAAGGGGCGGCGGCGGAAAGCCGTCCTGCTCGTTCCGCGGGGATGCTATTCGGCCGGAGTCGGCACCTCCGTGCGCGAGCCCTGCGCCAGATAGTAGAAGGCGACGGAAGCGCACCAGACGATCAGGCCGAAGGCGGCGGCTGCGCCCAGGACCAGCCCGAAGCCGCCGCGCGCATAGAGGACCGCCAGCATCGGCACCACGAAGCCGCTGACCGTGAAGCCGAGGAAATAGCGCACGCTGAACGCCTTGGCGCGGTGCTGGGCTGGCACGTAGCGGGCGACCATCGCATCGTTGACGACGACCTGGCCATAGATCGCGGTCATCGTCAGGGTGAGGCCGAGCAGCAGCGGGATGCCCTGCGTCGCGGCGGCGATGGCGAGACCGATCGGCTGCAGGAGCGCAAGGCCGACGAACAGGGCTGGCAACGTATAGCGATCGACGAGCCGTCCCATCAGCCATTGCGCGCCGGCGCCGAAGATGAAGACCAATGTCGCCAGCGAGCCGGTCAGCGCCAGCGGCAGGTCGAGGCCCAGCCGCTCGTCGAGGATCTTCGGCAAGGCGATGGTTGTCAGGTTGAAGGTCATGCCGCCGGCGATGATCGCGACGGCGAAGACGATCAGGAGGGCGACGGGGCGGCTCAACGGGATGAGCTCCGCCTTGCCCGCGCGGTTTGCATGCGGTTCGCCATCGCCGGGAACCAGCATCACGAAGGCGATGCCGAGCGCGAGGCAGACGAAGCCCGGCAGTATGAAGGCGGCGCGCCAGCCGAGTGTCGCTGCAATGAGCGCGGTGACGCCGGCCGCCGAAGCCGCGCCGAGATTGCCCCAGACCGCGTTGACGCCGAGATCGCGCCCGAGCTGGCTGGCATGGTTGACGAGCATCGTCGAGCCGACCGGATGATAGATCGCGGAGGCGACGCCGAGCACCAGGAGCCAGGCCGCGAAGGCTGCGGGCTGGCTCGCGCTGGCGACGCCGAGGCAGGAGAGGCCGTAGCCGATGAAGAAGACGGCCAGCATGTTGCGCCGTCCGAAACGGTCAGAAAGCCAGCCCATCGGCAGGGAGCACAGGCCGAAGGCGACGAAGGCGCCGGTCGCGAGCCCGATCAGCTCGGCATAGCTCAGGCCGGTCTGCGCTGCGATGGCGAGCACGGCGGTCGGATAGATCAGCAGCACGAAATGATCGAGCGCATGGGCGGCGTTGACGAAGCGCAGGGTTCGCTTGGACAGGGTCTCTGGGGACATGGTGGTGCTCACAATCGGGAGCGAATTTTCTATCTTGACCCGATGCGCGCGTCGGGCCGTTCTATGGCGTGAACGGGCCAAAGGACAATGCGATGCGCGGCGAGAGCGATGCCTATCAGACGGTTCCGCGCGCCGTTGCGGTGATGCCGAAATCCTATGAAGGCGGGGCGAGCACTGGCTGGCACAGCCATCCGCGGGCGCAACTGCTCTACGCTACCTCGGGGCTGACGCTGGTGACGGCCGAGGACGGGACCTGGATCCTGCCGGCGCAACACGCGCTCTGGATCCCGCCACGGCTGTCCCATGAGGTCAGGATGCATGGCAAGGTGGCGATGTGCTCGGCCTATGTCACGCCCGAGGCGGTTGGCGTCCTGCCGACGGGCTGCCGCGTGCTCGAGGTGACGCCGCTCCTGGCCGCAGCGCTGGCGGCGCTGGCGGCCGAGCCGATGCTCTATGACGAGGGTGGCCGCGGCGGTCATCTTGCGGCACTCATCCTCGACGAGATCGCACGGGCGCCGGAAACCCCGCTGACCTTGCCGCTGCCGCGTGACCCGCGTCTGCGGCGCGTCTGCGACGCTTTGCTGAAGGATCCCGGCTCAGCGATCGACCTCGACGGCTGGGCGCAGCGCGTCGGAGCGAGCCGGCGCACGTTGACCCGTGGCTTCCGCAGCGAAACCGGCCTGAGCTTCGCCGACTGGCGGGCGCGTCTGCGCGTCGTTCGGGCCCTGGCGCTCGCAACGGATGGTCATCCGCCCCATCAGATCGCCCGTGCGGTCGGCTATGCCGATCCGCGCGCCCTGCGCACCGTCGCGAAGCGCATCCTTGGAGGCGTGGAGCTTTCGTGGTGAGGGCTTAAGTCATGCCCTGCCGGCCGGATCGAGCCCGTTCTAGCCTGTCGTGAGCCCGCCCTGCCGCTCGATGAACGCCACGATTTCGTCGAGCCCTACGCGTCGATTCAGGTCGGTGAAGACGAAAGGGCGGTCCGCCCGCTGCTTTTGTGTGTCGGAGCGCATGACATCGAGATTCGCGCCGACATAGGGCGCGAGGTCGATCTTGTTGATGATCAGCAGGTCCGAGCGGGTGATGCCCGGCCCGCCTTTGCGCGGGATCTTCTCGCCACCGGCGACGTCGATGACATAGAGGGTGAGGTCCGCGAGGTCGGGCGAGAAGGTCGCGGCGAGGTTGTCGCCGCCGGACTCGATGAAGACTACGTCGAGATCGGGAAAGCGCCGGCGCATCTCGGCTATGGCTGCGAGGTTGATCGAGGCGTCCTCGCGGATCGCGGTATGCGGGCAGCCGCCGGTCTCGACGCCGATGATCCGCTCCTCCGGCAGCGCCTGCAGCCGGTTGAGGATCAGCTCGTCCTCCTTGGTGAAGATGTCGTTGGTGACGACGGCGACGGAATAGCGCTCCCGCATCGCCTTGCAGAGTTTCTCGGTGAGCGTCGTCTTGCCGACGCCGACGGGGCCGCCGATGCCGACCCGGAGCGGGCCATTGGAGGATTTCACGAGCGGAACACCCTGGAATACTGCGTTTCGTGGTTCATCGAGAGGATGTCGGCGCGGACCGTGCAGGAACCGAGATCGTCGAGCGTCGAAGCGGCGGCGCTGTGTGCGGTGCGCAGAACGATCGGCTCCAGCGCGGCAAGCGTTGCCACTCCATCGCGTTGGCCGAGCGGTACCAGCCGGACGCAGGCCTGGACGAGGTTCGAGGCGAAGGCGTGGAGATAGGCCGTCAGCGCATTTTCGAGTCCGACACCATGACGCGCCGCGGCCGAGCCGACGGCCACCGGATAGGCGATCGGACCCTTCTCGCCGATCTCCGCTCCTCCGCTCCAGGAGGCCATTGCATCGGCGAAGGCACCGCCCTGCAGCGTGGTTTCCATATGACGCTCGCGTGAGCCGGACATGGCTGCGGCGAGTTCCGAGAGCTCGTCGATGCTCTCGCTGGCTGCGGTCCTGCGCCAGCTCTCGGCCAGTATGACAGCGTCGTTCCAGGCCGAGCCGCGCTCCAGCAGCACCTCCAGCCATGCGGTCAGGCTCGTTCGATCCCGGATCAGCTCGTCATGGATTGCCCGCTCCAGCCCGTGGCTATAGGCGAAGGCCCCGACCGGAAAGGCCGGGGACAGCCATGTCATCAGCCGGGCGAGTGCGACGGCTTCAGTCATGGTCGTGGTGGTGGCTATGGGCGTGGCCATGGTGGTGCCCATGGCCGTGATCATGCCCATGGGCATGATAGGCGCCGTGCACCGGCTGGAAGCGCGCCACAACCTCGCGCACGGAAGCGCCGAGCCCTTCGAGCATGGCGCGAATGACGTGATCGCGCTGGATCAGGATGCGGCCCTCGTCGATCTGAGCCGGCAGATGGCGGTTGCCGAGATGCCAGGCGAGATGCCGTAAGGGACAGGCTCCCGGAAGCACCTCGTAGAGCTCCTCTTCAGCCGCCACGATCGCGACGCTGCGCCCATCCTGCAGCACGAGCCTGTCGCCATCGGAGAAGAGCACCGGCTCGGGCAGATCGACCATGATCTCCTCGCCCTGATCGGTGGTGACGAGCTTGCGGCGCAGATGGCGGGCGGCATGGTCGAGCCGGATCGTGCCGACAGGCGGGTCGCTACCGCCGTGGCTATGGGAAACGGCGTGGAGCATGGCCAAGATTCTCCAACCCCTCAGAACAGGAAATAGCGCTGCGCCATCGGCAGCACGGTCGCGGGTTCGCAGGTCAGGAGCTCGCCATCGGCGCGCACTTCGTAGGTCTCGGGATCGACCTCCATATGCGGCGTGGCGTCGTTCAGGATCATCGAGGCCTTCGAGAGGCCGCTGCGCGTATTCTCGACGGCGAGCATGCCCTTGGCGACGCCGAGCTTGTCCTTCAGCCCGTTGGCGATGGCGGTCTGGCTGACGAAGGTCACGGAGGAGACGGCCGGCGCGCGGCCCATGGCACCGAACATCGGCCGGTAATGCATCGGCTGCGGCGTTGGGATCGAGGCGTTGGGATCGCCCATCGGCGCGGCTGCGATCATGCCGCCGACCAGCACCATCTCCGGCTTCACCCCGAAGAAGGCCGGGTTCCAGAGCACGAGATCGGCCCGCTTCCCCACCTCGACGGAGCCGACATGCTTCGAAAGCCCCTGCGCGATCGCCGGGTTGATCGTGTACTTTGCGATGTAGCGGCGCACGCGCAGATTGTCGTTGTTGCCGGTTTCTCCGGGGAGGCGCCCGCGCTGGACCTTCATCTTGTGCGCGGTCTGCCATGTCCGGAGCGCCACCTCGCCGACGCGGCCCATCGCCTGGCTGTCCGAGGAGATGATCGAGAAGGCGCCGATATCGTGCAGGATGTCCTCGGCCGCGA
>JARYGW010000489.1:0-2912 GCA_033792295.1 Allobosea sp. | reverse complement strand
CTCCACCGCCTGGCCGATGAAGCGGATCGAGTTGACGTTCTTGATCTCGCAGCGCGTGCCGAGCGCGCCGCCGGGCTTGCGCACCGAGACGTTGACGTCCGCGCGCAGGTTGCCCTTCTCCATGTCGCCGTCGCAGGTGCCGAGATAGCGCAGGATGGTGCGCAGCTTCGAGACATAGGCCTTCGCCTCGTCCGAGGAGCGCAAATCGGGCTTGGAGACGATCTCCATCAGCGCCACGCCCGAGCGGTTGAGGTCGACGAAGCTCATCGTCGGATGCTGGTCGTGGATCGACTTGCCGGCATCCTGCTCGAGGTGCAGCCGCTCGATGCCGACCGTGATCTGCTCGGTCGGCGAGAGATCGACCACGATCTCGCCCTCGCCCACGATCGGGCTCTTATACTGGCTGATCTGGTAGCCCTGCGGGAGGTCGGGGTAAAAATAGTTCTTGCGGTCGAAGACCGAACGGTTGTTGATCTGTGCATTGAGGCCGAGCCCCGTGCGCACCGCCTGGCGGATGCATTCGGCATTGATCACCGGCAGCATGCCGGGCATCGCCGCATCGACGAGGCTGACATGCTCGTTCGGCTCGGCACCGAAACCGGTCGAGGCCCCGGAGAATAGCTTTGCGTTGGAGGTGACCTGCGCATGGATCTCCATGCCGATCACCACTTCCCAATCCCCGGTCGCGCCCTTGATCAGCTTCTTCGGGTCGGCGGGGCGGACATGCGCGTTCATCTGGACTCTTCCGGCTTCCAGAGCCGGATCCGATCAGGTCGAAACCCGATCGGATAATCCGTCTCTGATGTTTATAGTAGAGAACGCGTGACCCGATCGGATTGCAACGCAATCTGATCGGCGCGTGCTCTAGCTCGCTTACGCGTTACGATGTCGGCGCGCATGCGGCAAGCTTCCGTTGCGCCGCGGCATGCCACGAAAGGCTTCAGAACCGCCTCCGACCGTTGCGCTCCTGCAACCCGATGGCGGGATCATGGCATAATCATCACCATATCACGGATTTTGACGAGTGATGGTTCTTGACATTCGTCACTCTCACCCCCTTCTTGCGCCGAAGCTCGCAAAACCGTCATGGTTGCGCCGGCCAGCTATTCGGAGTTCGCTCATGTCACGCAGCCGTTTCATCGGTCTGGTGCTCGCTGCCATTGCCGTTTCGACCGGCCTTCCCGCGTCCGAAGCCTCTGCCCAGGGCGCCCCGCCGGCTCCTCCGGTCCAGGTCGCGTCGCCGCTCGCCAAGCGCGTCACCAATTGGGACGAGTACACCGGCCGTTTCGAGGCCAGCGATCAGGTCGAGGTGCGCGCCCGCGTCTCCGGCTTCATCGACAGTGTCCATTTCCGTGACGGCGCGCTGGTTCAGAAGGGCGACCTTCTCTTTACCATCGATCAGCGTCCCTACAAACTGGCCGTCGATGTGGCCCAGGCCGACGTCGCCCGCGCCAAGGCGCAGGTCGAGCTTGCCCAGAACGAGGTCGAGCGCGCCGAGGGCCTGACCCAGAACCGCACGATCACGGCCCGTGACGTCGACCAGCGCCGCGCTAACCTGAACAGCGCGATCGGCACCCAGCAGGGCGCCGAGGCCAATCTGAAGAACGCGCAGCTCAACCTCGAATGGACCGAGGTCCGCGCGCCGCTCTCGGGGCGCATCTCGAACCGCCGCGTCGATCCGGGCAACCTGATCGCCGGCGGCCAGTCGGGCGCGACGCTGCTGACGACGATCGTCGCGGTCGATCCGATCTACTTCACCTTCGACGTCTCGGAGGCCGACTTCCTGCGCTATGCCCGCGCGGCCAACATCCGCGACAGCGCCAGCCGGGATTCCGGCACGCTCGTCGAGGTCAAGCTGTCGGACGAGGCCAAGTGGGACCGCAGGGGCAAGGTCAACTTCCTCGACAACGCGGTCAACGCCCGCTCGGCAACCCTGCGCGGCCGCGCCGTCTTCGACAACAAGGACCAGTTCCTGACGCCGGGCGTGTTCGGCCGGCTGCGCTTCTACGCCGGCGAGACCGAAGCGCTGCTTGTGCCGGATACGGTGATCGCCTCCGACCAGTCCCACAAGGTGGTGCTGACGGTCGGTCCGGAAAACAAGGTCGTGCCGAAGATCGTCGAGCTCGGCCCGCTGAGCGAAGGCCTGCGCGTGATCCGCGCGGGGCTGACCCCGCAGGACAAGGTCATCGTCGGCGGCAACGCCAACCCGATGGTCCGCCCGGGCGTGCCGGTCACGCCGCAGCCCGGCGAGATCAAGGTCGCGACCACGAACTGAACGGCGCCGGGGCCGCACTCCCCGGCCCGGACGCCAAACTTCGGGCGCCGCGCGGCGCCCGCCCGCCTTTTCCGGACAGGATAGCTCCATGTTCCGCTTCGCCCATTTCTTCATCGATCGGCCGATCTTCGCCTCGGTCCTCTCGATCCTGCTGACCATCGCGGGCATCGTCGTGATGCGCACGCTGCCGATCGCGGAATATCCCGAGATCGCGCCGCCGACGGTCTCGATCCGCGCCACCTATCCCGGCGCCTCGGCCGAAACGGTCGCCGCCACGGTGGCGACGCCGATCGAGCAGGAGGTCAACGGCGTCGACGACATGCTCTACATCACCTCGCAGTCGACCGGCGACGGCGTGGTGACGATCAACGTCGTGTTCAAGGCCGGCACCGACATCGACCAAGCGCAGGTGCTGGTGCAGAACCGCGTCTCGCAGGCCGAACCGCGCCTGCCGCAGGATGTTCGCGCACTCGGCATCCAGGTGCGCAAGGCCTCGCCCGACTTCCTGATGGTCATCAACATGATCTCGCCGGATGGCTCGCGCGATCCGCAATACATCTCCAACTACGCCTCGCTCTATGTGAAGGACGTGCTGACCCGCGTCGACGGCGTCGGCGACGTGCAGGTCTTCGGCGCG
>JARYGW010000488.1:0-2923 GCA_033792295.1 Allobosea sp. | reverse complement strand
CGCCGTTGCGGGCGACGCGCGCATAGCGACCATGCTTGTGGGCTGCGGCATAGCGGCTGCGCTTGTGCGCCGCTGCATAACGGCTGCGCTTGTAGCCGTGCCAGTAAGCCTCGCGCTCGCCGACATCGGCATGGACGAGACCGTTCGAATAGGTGCCGACCCCACCGACATTCGCAAGCGAGCGCGCAGCGGAAGCAGCCTTGCGCGACGAAGTCGCGAGCGGCCGGAAATCGATGGCACGACCGAGATAATGCTGGGAATGCCGGGCATGCCGGCCGCCGCAGGTCGAGGTGATCTGGATGGGGCCAATCTTGGCGACGAGTTCGGTGATCATCGCGCGGGCTTCTGGCTCGAGGCAGCCCAGGCCTTTGACCTGCGGCTGGAAGGAAATTTTCTGGATCGGTTCATCGGCCATGGCGGCAACAGGCAAGAATGCGGACAAGCACGCAAGCAACATCAATCGACGCATAATCAACCAAACATGATGGGGAGGGTGAGACAGGTCAGATCGGCAATCGCGAACGATCTGAGCGGAGAGGATGCCTCGCTATTGGCTGTAAGAGGCCAAATCATGGCTGAGTCGAATTTTATTTATTAACCTGTCTTACAGACATTCGGTGAACGCCCGTTCACAAAACGCATCGACATCTCTCGGCGGCCGCTGCCATTCCGCCAATGCCCATCCCCTGCGCGCGGGCTGGCTTGGACAGGCGGCTGACGACTGGGCTAGCTTGCACGACGGCACCCGCTTTCTGCGCGGTCGCTCAAGCCATCTCAGAGGATACGATGCCCAAGACCGACATCATCGCGGCGCTGACCCCCGAAATCACCGCGATCCGCCGCGACATCCATCGCCACCCCGAGCTGATGTACGACGAGCACCGGACCGCCGCGCTGGTCGCCGAGAAGCTGAAGGAATGGGGCGTCGACGAGGTTGTCACCGGCATCGGACAAACCGGTGTCGTCGGCGTCATCAAGGGCAAGAGCCACGGCTCCGGCAAGGTCATCGCCATGCGCGCCGACATGGACGCACTGCCGATCCACGAAGAAACCAATCTCGAGCACCGTTCGACCGTGCCGGGCAAGATGCATGCCTGCGGCCATGACGGCCACACCGCCATGCTGCTCGGCGCCGCCAAATACCTGACCCAGACGCGCGATTTCGACGGCACCGCCGTGCTGATCTTCCAGCCGGCCGAGGAAGGCGGCGCCGGCGCCAAGGCGATGATCGACGACGGGCTGATCTCGCGCTTCGGCATCCAGGAAGTCTACGGCATGCACAACAAGCCCGGCGTCCCCGTCGGCCGCTTCGAGATCACCAAAGGGCCGGCCATGGCCGCCGCCGACCGCATCCACATCAAGATCGAGGGCCTGGGTGGGCACGCGGCCGCACCGCACCGCGTCAACGACCCGATCGTCGCCTCCTGCGCGCTGGTCAGCGCCCTGCAGACGGTGGCCTCGCGCAATGCCGATCCACTCGACTCGATCGTCGTCTCGGTCACGGCGCTCAATGCCGGCGAGGCCTTCAACGTCATTCCGCAGACGGCGGAAATCAAAGGCTCGGTGCGGACGCTGACGCCGCAGACCCGCGAGCTCGCGCAGAAGCGCATCACCGAGATCGTCGAAGGTGTGATGAAGGCCTTCGGCATGAAGTACGAACTCGAATACCATCTCGGCTATCCCGTGACCTTCAATCATCACGGCCAGACCGATTTCGTGACCAGCGTCGCCAAGGAAGCGTTCGGCTCGGACGCCATCACCACCGATGTTCCGCCGACGATGGGCTCGGAAGACTTCTCCTTCATGCTGGAGGAGCGCCCCGGCGCCTTCATCAATATCGGCAATGGCGACTCGGCCGGCCTGCATCACCCGGCCTACGAGTTCAACGACAAGGCGATTCCGGTGGGCGTGAACTACTGGGCGAGCCTGATCGAAATCTCGATGCCGCAGCGCGCCTGAGCGCATCGAAGTCGGCTGTTGCCGATTTCGACCTCCAAAGCTGCCCATCTCGGGTCCACCGAGATGGGAAGGGGAAGCAGCGATGAGCGACATCGATTGCCTGGTGATCGGGGCCGGCGTGGTCGGCCTCGCAGTGGCCCGCGAGCTTGCGCTCAGCGGTCGCGAGGTCGTCATCGCCGAGGCGGCCGAGGGCATCGGCACCCAGACCTCGGCCCGCAATTCCGAGGTCATCCATGCCGGGATCTACTATCCACCCGGCTCGTTGAAGGCCCGCGTCTGCGTCGCGGGCCGCCAGAAGCTTTATCGCTATCTGGAAGAACGCGGTCTGCCGCACAAGGCCTGCGGCAAGCTGATCGTCGCCACCTCCGAAAGCCAGAAACCTGCGCTGGAGACGATCATGTCCCGGGCGAAAGCCTCGGGCGTCGACTCGCTGCGCTGGCTCTCCGGCGCCGAGGCCAAGGCGCTGGAGCCGGAGGTGCGCTGCGAGATCGCGCTGCTCTCGCCCGAGACCGGCGTGGTCGATAGCCATGCGCTGATGCTGTCACTGCTGGGCGAGTGTGAGGCGGCCGGCGGCTCGCTCGCCTTGAACACGCCGATCACCGGCTGGCGGCGCGAGGCGGAGGGCTTCAGCGTCGATTTCGGCGGTGGCGATCCTGCGACCTATACGGTGCGGACGGTAATCAATTCGGCCGGCCACGGCGCGCCGAAACTATTGGGCCTGCTCGACGATTTTCCGGCGCAGCATGTGCCGGTGCAGCACTACGCCAAGGGCAACTATTTCGCCCTGACCGGCAAGCAGCCCTTCACGCATCTGGTCTATCCCGTGCCGGAAGCTGCGGGCCTGGGTATCCATGCCACCATCGACATGGGCGGGCGGGTCAAGTTCGGCCCCGATGTCGAATGGGTGGAAAGCGACCAGGATCTGGTCGTCGATCCTACTCGCGGAGACAAGTTCTACGCCGCG
>JARYGW010000487.1:0-2950 GCA_033792295.1 Allobosea sp. | reverse complement strand
GGCCTTGGCCAGCACCTTGCGCGTGCCGAGATAAACGGCGTTGCCACCGACCGCGAGCGCGCGCGACCCGCCCGTACCGCGCCCGAAGCTGACCTGGTCCGTGTCGCCCTGGACCACCCGGACAAGATTCCGCGGCAGTCCCAGTTCGTGCGCGACGATATCGGCATAAGCGGTTTCGTGGCCCTGGCCATTGTTCTGGGAACCGACGAACAGCACCGCCGAACCGGACGGGTCGAAACGCAGCTCCGCTGTCTCGTCGAGCCCGCGTCCGCAGCGATCGATGAAATAGGCAAGCCCGGTTCCCAGCAGCTTGCCCCGCCTCAGCGCCTCGGCGCGTCGGGTCTCGCGCCCGGCATAGTCCGCACGCTTCAACCCAGCGTCGAGCAACGCGGCGAAGTCGCCGTCGTCATAGACCTGGCCCGTCGCGGTCTTGTACGGCATCGCCGCGCGAGGAACGAAATTGCGCCGCCGGATCTCATCGGACGCGATCCCCAGCCGAAGCGCTGCAGCTTCGACGAGACGCTCGACCGCATAGATGACCTCCGGCCGTCCAGCGCCGCGATAGGAATCCGTGGGCACGGTGTTCGTGAAGACCCCGCGCACGCGCAGATGGACGCTCTGGACATCGTAGACGCTGGGATGCAGGCCGGCGCCCGCCAATGTCGCGATCATCGGCCCATGCTGGGACGGGTAGCCACCGAGATCGGCCAGCGCATCGAAGCGCATGGCGAGGAAGCGTCCGTCTCGCGTCAGGGCAAGCTCGGCTCGGCAGCGCTGGCCGCGGCCCTGCGTATCGCTCTGGAGCGCCTCCATCCGCTCGCTGATCCACTTGACCGGCCGCCCCGTCTGACGCGCCGCAACGAGGCTCAACACGTATTCGGGATAGGCAAAGATCTTCGGCCCGAATCCGCCACCAACATCCGGCGTGACGACGCGCAGATTGGTTTCCGGGATGCGCAGCACATGTTGGGCGATGATGCGGCGGATCGAATGACCGCCCTGCGACGAGACATGCAGCGTGTAGCGCCCATCGCGCAGATCGTATTCGCCGATCGCGCCGCGCGTTTCGAGGGGCAAACCGGCCACTCGGTTATTGACAAGGTCCAGCGCGACAACCTCGTCCGCCTGCGAGAACAGAGCTTCGGTCGCGGCTGCGTCACCCAACGACCAGGTGAAGGAGACGTTGTCGGGAGCATCCGGCCAGATTGCGGGGGCGCCCGCGATCGCGGCATGAGGATCGCTGACGCCGTCGAGCGCCTCATATTCCACGACCACGGCCTCGGCCGCGTCACGCGCGGCGAGCGCGGTTTCCGCGATGATCGCGACGACCGGTTCTCCCGCATAGCGCACCTTGTCACGCGCCAGCACCGGCCGCGGCGGCAGAAACGGGGCCTTGCAGCCCTGTGCCTCTACCGGGGCCATGCATGGCATGTCCGCCACGCCGAGCTTCGCAAGGCGCGCGCCGGTCAGCACGGAGAGGACACCGGGCATGCTCTCGGCTACATCCACGTCGACCGAGAGGATAACCGCATGGGCGTGCGGCGAGCGCAGGATCACCATGGCCGCGCAATCGCGCGGCTGCACATCGTCGAGATAGCGCCCGAAGCCGGACAGAAAACGTCTGTCCTCGACACGGTGCGCGGATTGCGCGACGCCCTGCATCAGCTATCCCTCGATTGATTAATTCGTACGGTTGTGCGAAATTTGATCTGCTGTCAATCATCAGATATCTCGGGATTTCCTGTCCTCGGCACTTGATGCGGCGGTCGGGGACGCGTGAACTCATTCAACACCCGGGGAAGGGGTGGACGCGGGCGGAAACGGAAGGGCGGAATGGCACGATCCACCAAAGTTGCAGCAGCGACCTCGGCAGCGCGGAAACCAAAGGCCGCGTCGGAATTCAGGACAGGTATCAAGCGGGCCGATTTCGTCTCCGCCTTCGCACGTGGGCTCGACCTCATCCGCGCCTTCGATGCGGATCACCCGAGGCTATCGATTGCGACCGCAGCGGACGCCACCGGCATGAACCGTGCCGCCGCGCGGCGCTTCCTGCTGACGCTCGCCGAGTTGGGCTATGCCCGCGGCGAAGGCGAGATGTTCGAGCTGACCCCCAAGGTGCTTGAGCTCGGCCACTCCTACCTCTCGACCTGGCGTGTGACCGACCTCGTGCGGCCTGGCCTTCAGAGCGTCGTCGATGCCTTGAGGGAAAATTGCTCGATGGGCGTGCTCGACGGCCAGGACGTCGTCTATATCGCGCGCGCCGAAGCACGGCGCATCGTCCAGAGCGCCATCATTTCGGTCGGCTCGCGCATTCCCGCGACGGTATCCTCAATGGGGCGCATGTTGCTGGCAGGTCGAGGCGAAGCCTTCGTCGAGGACTTCCTGAAGCGCTATCCGCTGCGCGCCTCCACCAACGTGACGGTCACCGATCGCGGAGCCTATCTCGATATTCTAGCCCGGGTGCGCGAGCAGGGCTGGTGTCTGGTCGACGGCGAGTTCGAGGAAGGCTTGCGCTCGCTCGCCGTGCCGATCACCGATGCAGACGGCAGCGTGATCGCGGCGATCAATGTCGGCGCGCCGACGTCGCGCGCGACGGCGCAGGACATGGTCGAGCAGTTCCTGCCTCATCTCCAGGAAGCGAGCCGCAGCATCTCGCAGGCCCTGCAGCTCGCCGGGCGCAGCAACATTGAGGGGTCGCTCTCGCTCGGCGGTCCGCGCTGATCGGCGCTCCGCCGGGCGATCAGGCCATCCCAGCGACTGCCCTGCGCGCCATCTCGACCACGAGATGAGCGCGGTATCGCGCGTTCGCATGGATGTCCGCGTTCATCTCGTCCTCGTCGAGCGAGATGCCGTCGAGCGCTTCAGGCACGAAGCCCTTGGCCCGCAAGGCATCCTCGATCTCCACCGAGTGAAACGCACCGTTCTGGCCGGCACCCGTGACACCGACGCC
>JARYGW010000486.1:0-2956 GCA_033792295.1 Allobosea sp. | reverse complement strand
TGGCCCGCGCGGTCCTCCACCATCTCGAGGACCGGGTGCTACTCAATGGGCAGAAAACGGTCGTCTTCACCGATTGATTTGAAGCGTCGGCGGGGTCTGTCCCTTACGGCTCAAATGTGCCGGAAGCCGTATCCGGGCGCAGCCGGAGAGCGGATACCCTCCTCCGCGGCTGATGTGAGACGGTCATCAACCCTTGAATGGGGGAGAATCGGGGCCGTCAGCTTTCACCCTGGGTTGATCGTGAGCATCTTGCGCGCGGTCGAGGTGAGCCGCCTTCCGCCCTCGGCTTCGACGACGACAGTTTCGCTGAAGCCCAGTCCGGCAGCCGAGACATACATGTGGAACACCATGCCCTCCTCCAACCGCCACTGGGCGTCGGGCAGGAACACGCGGGAGAAATCGCTGGTGCGCGGCGTGCGACCGTAGAGCCCGAGGGTGTAACCGGTGACGTTGTCGTAAGCGGCGCGCAGACCCTCAGCGAGAACAGCTTCGCGCAGGACTGCATCGACATCGCGGGCGCGTGCGCCAGGTCGCATCGCGGAGAACTGCCGGTCCTGCAGGGCGACGAGCCTTTCCGCTGTCGGCGAAAGCCCGCGCCAGTCCTCACCGATCAACACGGGGCGCATCAGACGGGCACCATAGTTGCGTCGCTTCGGGATCAGCTCGACATGCAGGATGTCACCTATCGCCAGCGGTTGCGCCGTCATGACGCCGTGCAGGAATTCGTGATCGCCGACACCCGGGACAATCGGCCCCGTCTCCCCCGTATCCGCACCATTCTCCAGAAAGCAGGCTGCGGCTATCGCCGCGGCCGAGCGGGGCGAAAGCCCCGGGCGCGCTTGCGCGGCAATAGAGGCCATCGCCTTGTCGGCGATAGCGGCGGCCTCGGCGATCAGGACGATCTCGGCGTGTGATTTCACCGCCCGCAGCAGATCGCTCACCCGCGGCAGATCGACGAAGCGCGCGTCCGGCAGCAGCACCGCCAAGCGGTCACGCGTGCCGGCAGTGAAGCCATATGAGGCGTGGTCCGCACCGATCCGCACCTTCGCGAAGCCACGGCGACGGATTTCTTCCGCCATCACCACATGCGGTTCGGCCGTGTCGGGAAAGCCGACGATATCGCCAAACCAGCAGGCGTCGCGGCAGGGGCCGGCATCGAGCTCGCGCAGCACGAACCAGGGCTCACCCTCGCGCGGCAGGAAGGCCGCGCGGTACATCGTCTCCGAGACGGTGTAGCCGGTCAGCCATGCCAGGAACTCGGCATGGTCGACCAGCAGAAGGTCTGCACCGACCTCCGTCATCGCCGCGCGGGCCTTGGCCACCCGCCCGGTGAATTCCTCGCGCGGGAAGAGCGGGCTCATGCGACTTCGCAGATGTCGAGGATGGTCAGCATGTAGATGCGGACCATGTCGAGAAAGTCGCGGATCTCGACGCGCTCGTCGGGCATGGTGTTGTAGCGCCCGCCCGGCCCGCAGACGATGCCTTCCATGCCGGCTTCAGCGTAAAGATGGCCGGCATCGGTGCCGAAGAAGCCCGGCGGCTTGATCGCGCCCGTCGGCTGCTTCTCGCCGCGCACGGCCTCGTAAGCCGCGTTGACGGTCTTCACGATGCGGGCGTCCTTAGCGACCTCGAAGGCCGGCATCGACTGATGCCCTTCCTTCTTCTCGATGCGGATCGATGTCTTCAGCCCCGGAAAGCGCTGCTCCAGCGCGGCGAGCTCGCGCTGCATGTCGGCGAGCGCGCCTTCCTGCGTCTGGCCGGGCGCATAGCGGCCGGAGCCCTTGAGCTTGCAATAATCCGCCACCTGCGGCGCGCGCCACTCGTGCAGCTCCTTGCCGAGTGCGCCATGGACGACGCCGACATGGACGCGGTTGATCGATTCATGCTCCGGCGAGCGGGCGCCGGAGAACGTCATCGCGTTGAGGCGCGGAATCAGGTCGCAAGCCGCCATGATCGCATCGACCGCCTGCTCGCGCTTGGAGAGGTGGCGGGTGTTGCCGGTGAGCTCGATGACGAAGGAGAAGGCGCAGGCATGCATGGTCACAGCCTGCACGTCAGTCGGCTCGCTGTTGACGAAATAGTCGGCGCGGATGCCGTTGCGGATCGCCGCCACCGTGCCGACGCCGCCCTGCAATTCGCCGACGACATAGGTCAGGATCACATCGCCCTTCAGCTTCACCCCGGCATCGAGCAGCGTCTTGACCGCGCAATAGGAGGCGGCGTCGCCCGCCTTCATGTTGGAGACGCCGATGCCGTAGATGAATTCGTCGTCGACGAGGCCGCCCCAGGGATCGACGGTCCAGCCCTCGGTCGCCGGGTTGGTGTCGAGATGGCCGTTGAACAGCAGGCTCTTGCCGCTGCCCGTGCCCTTCCAGCGGCCGATGGCGTTGGCGCGGCGACCCTCGTCGAAAGGCTGCTCCTCCGCCTCGATGCCCATCGCCTTCATCTGACCGACGACGTGGCGGACCAGCGCCTTCTCGCCTTCTGTTTCCGAATAGCTCTTGTGCTTCGCCCAGTCCGAGAGCAGCGCGAGGCAGGCCTTCTCGTCGAGCGAATGGATCAGGTCGCGGGGATTCATGCGTATGGCCTCGAATGTCAGGCGGCCGTGGCCGGGGCGGGCACGGCTTCGAGCAGGGATTGGGTGTAGGGGTGGAGGGGGCCGGTCGAGAGCGCGGCGATATCGACGAGATCGACGAGGTCGCCGCGATACATCACCGCGATCCGATGGGCGATCTGGCGGACCAGATTGAGATCGTGGGTGATGAAGAGATAGGCCGTGCCGTAGCGCTTCTGCAGATCGACCAGCAATTCGACGACGGACGCCTGCACGGAGACGTCGAGCGCCGAGGTGATCTCGTCGCAGATCACCAGCTTCGGCTTCGAGACGAAGGCGCGCGCGATGGCGACGCGCTGCTTCTCGCCGCCGGAGAGCTGGTGCGGGTAGCGCTCGGCATAA
>JARYGW010000485.1:0-2994 GCA_033792295.1 Allobosea sp. | reverse complement strand
GACGGCATGCTCGAAGCCGGCCGCATTCGCGCGGCGCTCGACCATGCCGGCTCCAAGCTGATGATCTGCGACGGAGACGGCAGGGTCGTCTACGTCAACAAGGCGCTGCTGCGCTTTTTCGGCGAGGCGCAGGAGGATTTCCGTGCCGCCTTTCCGGGCTGTTCGGCCAAGGACATGCTCAGCCGCGTGATGGAGCGCGTGCAGGGAGAGCAGGGCTATGGCGCTACCGGCCTGCCCGTCGAGATGGTGCTGGGACGGCGCAGTATCCGGTTCACGCTGACGCCCGTTGCCGCATTCGGTGCCGCTGAGGCCGGCACGGCGGTGGAATGGCAGGAGTTGAGCGAGGCCTTCGCCACGACCGCCGCAGTCAAGGATGCCGTTGCTGCCGCCCTGGAGGGGGATTTCTCCCGGCGTATCGCCGCCGATGCGAGGACCGGCGCCCTGGCCGAGGTCGTCGCGGGGATGAACAGCGTTGGCGCCGTGGCGGAAGAGACCTTGGAGGATGTCGCGGAAGTGGTCGGCGCGCTGGCGCAGGGCGACCTGTCGCGGCGCATGACAGGGCGCTATCGCGGTCGTCTCGCGGCGCTGCAGCACGATTTCAACGATGCGCTGGACTGGCTCGGCGAGACGGTGCGCTCGATCCAGTCGACGGCGGGGCAAGCTGGACGGGTTGCCGAGGAGATCGCCTCCGCTACAAGCGATCTCGCGGCGTGCACGGAACGTTCGGCGAGCGATCTCGGCGAGGCTTCTGCAGCCGCTGACCAGATCGCGGCCTCCGCCCGTCAGAGCACGGTCCGTTCGCGCGAGGCGACCGATCTCGCCGGCGAGACGATGGGCGTGGCGCAGGATGGCCAAGCCGTCGTCGGCCAGGCTGTCGCCGCGATCGAGCGGATCGAGAACTCCTCGACGCGGATCGCCGATATCGTCGGCGTCATCGACGAGATCGCCTTCCAGACCAATCTGCTGGCGCTGAATGCTGCGGTCGAGGCTGCGCGCGCCGGGGAAGCCGGCAAGGGCTTTGCCGTCGTCGCCTCGGAGGTTCGGGCGCTGGCGCAGCGCTCGGCTCAGGCGGCCAAGGATATCAAGGGCTTGATCGCAACCTCGAACGGGCAGGTCGCGGAGGGGGTCCGCTGCGTGCGCGGCACCGGTGAGGCGCTCGGGCGCATCGTCGCCGCGGCCGGAAAGGTCTCCGCGACGGTGGCGGGCATCGCCTCCGAAGCGGCCGAGCAGACCAAGGGCGTCGAGGCGATGAGCCGCAGCGTCGGGCAGATCGACGGCGGCATCCGCGAATACGGTGCCCTGGCGCAGCGCTCGGCCGAAGCGGCCGGTGAACTCGTCGGGCAGGTCGCGGCGCTGGGCGACCTCGTCGCCAGTTTCCGGACGGGTGCGGGGCCTGTGGCGCAGGCTCAGCCCGTGCGCCGCGCGTCGGCCTCGGACTTCGTGCCGGCTTCGGCGGTGGCGTTGCGCCGCGCAGCGCCCGGTGCGCCGTCCTTCAATCGTCGGGTGGGGGCCTGAACCATGTCCCGGCCCAATCCCTTTCCGGCCTTGCCTCCCGCGCCGGTGGTCGGCGCCGATGTGACGCTGACCCGCGACGACATGAAGTTCATCGCCGCTCTGGTCTATGAACAGGCGGGTATCGTCATCCGAGAGCACAAGGAGGCGATGACGCGCGGGCGCCTCGCACGGCGGGTCAAGGCGCTCGGCATGGGCTCTGTCGCCGAGTACTGCGCCTTCCTGAAGACGCCGCAGGCGGCGGGCGAACTGCCCGAGCTCATCAATGCGGTGACGACCAACCACACCGCCTTCTTCCGCGAGCGTCACCATTTCGATCATCTGCGCCGGGATGTGATGCCGCGCCTGATGCAGGAGCGTGCCGGCCGGCGCGGGCGCATCCGTATCTGGTCCTCGGCCTGCTCCTCGGGCGAGGAGGCCTATTCCATCGCCGCGTCCTGCCGCGAGGTGATCGGCTCACGCAGCGATATCGACTTCAGGATCCTGGCGACGGATATCGACACCGATATCCTGGCGCGGGCCGAAGCCGGGATCTATCCGGCGGAGCTGTTCGAGCGGTTGCCACCGGATGTGAAGCCGTTGATGCGGCTGGAGGCCGGCACGGGCCGGGGGGAGGCACGCGTCGCCGCAGAGCTGCGCCGCATGATCGCCTTCAAGCAGCTCAATCTGATCCAGGCATGGCCGATGAAGGGGCCCTTCGACGTCATCTTCTGCCGCAACGTCTTCATCTATTTCGACACGCAGACCAAAGCCTCGATCCTCGACCGCTTCGTGGCGCTGCTGTCGCCAGGTGGCTTCCTCTATCTCGGCCATTCGGAATCGCTGCCGCAGCCGCACGCCAATCTGCGCCTGATCGGACGTACCATCTACGAGAGGACAGTATGAGCGTCTCCCGGTCCTCCCGCCGCTATTTCGATCCGCGCTTTGCCGCCACGATCATTACCGTCGCGCCGGGTGAGCACGAGATCACCTCCGCCAAGGACGAGATCGTCGCGACGGTGCTGGGCTCCTGCGTCTCGGTCTGCATGCGCGATCCGCAGGCAGGCGTCGGCGGGCTCAACCATTTCCTGCTGCCGAAGAACAACGGCAGCGCCGATACGAGCGCCGGCGAGCGCTATGGCGACACGGCGATGGAGGTGCTGATCAACGACCTGCTCAAGCGCGGGGCGCGACGCCAGAACTTCGAAGCCAAGGTCTTCGGCGGGGCGCGCGTGCTCTCGGGCGCGACGATGCTGGCGATCGGCGACAACAACATCGCCTTCGTCAACGAGTTCCTGAAGCTCGAAGGCATTCCCGTGGTCTCGCGGGATGTCGGCGGCACGCGCTCGCGGCGTATTCACTACCAGCCGTCGACGGGCCGGGCCTGGGTGCAGCACGTCCAGCCGACGGCGCGCGACAGCGGTCAGGAAATCGCCTACCTCAACCGGCTCAAGAGCCAGCCGGTGGCCGGTGAAGTGGAGGTGTGGTGATGATTGTCACGAT
>JARYGW010000484.1:0-2995 GCA_033792295.1 Allobosea sp. | reverse complement strand
AAATCGCGGTGCTCGCGCCCGTCGGCGAAAAGAGGATGAGCGCGAACCCCCATGCCAATGGCGGGGCGCTGCGTCGGCCTCTCAGAATGCCGGACTACACGCGCCACGCCGTCTCCGTGGACCATCCCGGTGCCGGCAAGGCCGAGGCGACCCGGGTCATGGGCGCTTTCCTGCGCGACGTCATGAAGGCCAATGAGCCTAGCAGGAACTTCCGTGTCTTCGGCCCGGATGAGACAGCCTCAAACCGCCTACAGGCCCTCTTCGAGGTGACGGACCGGGCCTGGCAGGAAGAAATCCTCGCCGACGACGAGAATCTCACGCGCGACGGGCGTGTCACCGAAATCCTGAGCGAGCATCTCTGCCAGGGCTGGCTCGAAGGCTATCTCCTGACCGGCCGCCATGGCCTGTTCTCCTGCTACGAGGCCTTCATCCACATCGTCGATTCGATGTTCAATCAGCATGCGAAATGGCTGAAGATGGCCAAGGAAGTGCCCTGGCGCCAGCCGATCGCGTCGCTGAACTACCTCCTCACCTCCCATGTCTGGCAGCAGGACCATAACGGCTTCAGCCATCAGGATCCCGGCTTCATCGACCACGTCGTGAACAAGAAGGCCGACATCGTACGGGTCTATCTCCCGCCGGACGCCAACACGCTGCTCCACGTTACCGATCATTGCCTGCGAAGCTGGGATCGGATCAACGTCATCGTCACCGGGAAAGCCCCGTCCCCGCAATGGCTCGACATGGATGCCGCCATCAAGCACTGCGCGCAAGGTATCGGCATCTGGGAATGGGCCAGCAACGACCGGGGAACGGAGCCCGACATCGTGATGGCCTGCGCCGGTGACGTGCCGACCCTCGAAACCCTCGCAGCGGTGATGTTACTGCGCCGACATCTGCCCGAACTGAAGGTTCGCGTCGTCAACGTCGTCGATCTGATGACATTGCAGCCGAAGTCTCAGCATCCGCACGGCCTGAACGATGCCGATTTCGACGCCCTGTTCACCACCGACAAGCCGGTGATCTTCGCTTATCACGGCTATCCCTGGCTCATTCACCGGCTCGCCTACAAGCGGACGAACCACGCCAACATCCATGTGCGCGGTTACGAGGAGGAGGGGTCAACGACGACGACCTTCGACATGGTCGTGCGCAATCGGCTTGATCGCTTCCATCTCGTCGGCGATGTCATCGATCGGGTTCCGAAGCTCGGCGCGCGGGCCGCCTACGCCAAGCAGGCAATCCACGACAAGCTAGTTGAGCACGGGCGCTATATCCGCGAGCATGGCGTGGACATGCCAGAAGTGAGTGACTGGCAGTGGTGCGCGACAGCATGAGAACAGCGTCGACGACTTGCCCGCGCGCAACTCTGCGGGACTGCTACCCAGCGGGCCTGGCGGGTCTCATCTCACTGCCTTTGGGCAGGATAATCCGATGCCTGCTCTCTTCTCGATGTTTTGGCCTGCCCGGCAGCGGTTAGTCCTGATCTCGTCAGTTCCAGCGTCCGCCTGATCCCATCACCATCATGAGAAAGAGTGCGGCCAGGACCGCACCTATAGCGCCCTGCGCAAGGACGAGGTGGGCCAAAGCCGCGCGCCTGGCTCTGTGCAGCGCAACGCTTCCGCAGAGGATGGCGAACCAAACCAGAAATACCCCCAGCCAGAGGCCGATATTTGATGAGGAAATGGAGGCGTCCGCGAGGCCAGCGACAAAAAAATACGCGAATACTGCGGCCGGCGGCATATTGATGGCCCAGAGAATCCTAAAGGCCATCTCGCGTCACTCCCGGAGCGCATCGACAGAGCCAGCCTGTTATGACCAATTGACAACCCCTTACCGGCGTCAGCATTGTTTGTAGTTCTGGTCGGAAGGACGCGAAAGTCTTTGTATTCCAAACACTCGGTGCCGTTCCAACTGCCACCTCACGATGCGCTCTGAACGCTGCCAATGACGTTGCGGCCAAGTTGTCGGTCGATAACAGGCCACCCCGGGGACCACCGTGAACTCATGGCTGTGCTCAAACATATCGTGACCATGTCTGCGCTCATGCTCAGCGCAGGGCTCACCGTCGGGTGGGCCGTTTTCCTGACACGAGCGGCCTTGGCGAAGATTTGAAAGGCGACGAATCAATCCTTCTTCTTTCTGAAGCGCTCCAATGCGCGACGCGTCAGATCGCCCTCATCAAGTGCCACGTAGACGAGACCGGCGACGATGCACAAAAGCCGTGATCGTTCGCGGCCCTGCTCCGCTTCCGCGATATCCGCCTTGACCTGATTCCAGACCGAATCAAAGGCCGATTGAGCGCGCGCGAGATCGACGGGGTCTTTCAGCGTTGAGAATGGCATCGTCCGCCAATCATCGGCTTTTGGGCCGCGGATGACAAATGAAAGGGACCCGGACCCGCCGAAGCGAGACCGGGCCAGGAGGGAACTGCAGGCGGACATGTCCGTCACAGCAGATGAATGATGCCTGGAAATCCACGCCGAGCCTTTGCGCTGGAGCAATGAAGTGAATGAAAGGCAAAAACAGCCGGCTCACCGAAGGGGACCGGGCAAAACCCGCAATCCGCCACCGTTTGCTGATGTGAGGGCGCCTCCGGCTCCACCAGGCCGGCGGCGTCCACTCTCCTCGGTGCTCAGATTGCCCAAAAACCGCATGCCGACCGGACCACCTGCCAGCGGCAAGAACAGCGGCAGCCCCTCGCCTCGCGGGAGGTCGAACTCGCTCCGAGCGAAAGTCGACAGCGTCTCCGCTCAAGCTCGTGCCCCTTGTGTGGAAGTTTGAGCTTCCACAACGACCACGACAACCAGCAGGTCGATAATCGGGCGCACATGGGGAGGTGGCCATGCATTTGCCCGGATCCATTCGCCAATGGTGGCGTACGCGATCGTCCTGGAGACAATTCGATGCGCTTGACCGAGCGACGGTCGCCGCATTGGCACGTGACAACGCTATCCCGGAAGCCGTCTTCTGGCGCCTCGGTCTGTGCGGAGAC
>JARYGW010000483.1:0-3008 GCA_033792295.1 Allobosea sp. | reverse complement strand
GGTGACGAGAAGCACGAGCCGCGCGCCGGCGTCACGGGCTTCGACGCTCTCGACGAAGCCGCTGACCTTGCCGATGCGTGGCCGCTCCAGCATCGGCGCGGCGATATCGGCCGTGCGCCAGACCCCGGCGGCGAAACCGGCAAAGGTCGCGGCGATGGCAATGCAAAATGCGGCGATGACGGGTCGCTCGCGCAGCATGACGGCCAGCCCGGCGGCGATGGTGAAGCCAACGAGCGGTGCCCAGAGCGCAGGTTCCCGGTCGGCGGCGAAATAGAGCAGGATGCCAAGGCCCATCGCGACCGGCAGCCAGAGAAACGGACGGCGACGCTCCGCTTCCAGCACCAGCGATACAGCAAGCCAGTTCCGCAAATCCCGAAAGCGTTCGGCGAGCGGCAAACCGCCCAAGGCAAAAGGCGGCACGCGCGCCGGCAGGATGCCGGCGACGGCCTTCAACGCCCCCTGGCGCTCCGGCGATGCAGGCTGCTCCGCCATCCCCCCAACCGTCGCCTCTCGGTGGCTCTCCCTCGGCGGCCGCCTGTCGCCACCATCCGCGCCCGCCGGTTTCGCATTGAGCGCTTAACCGCCCGGCGAAGCCATGTTACAGGGCGCGCGCCGGTTGTCATGCCTGCTTTGTCATGTCAGCCGTCGCCATTTCCCACGTCTTGCCCCGGGCGGATTCCCCGCCCGGCTGGAGCTGCCTTCCATGAGCAATGCCGTCGTCACGCGCTTTGCGCCGTCCCCCACCGGATTCCTGCATATCGGCGGCGCCCGCACCGCGCTGTTCAACTGGCTCTATGCCCGTCACAAGGGCGGCAAGATGCTGCTGCGCATCGAGGATACCGACCGCGAACGGTCGACGGATGCCGCCATCGCCGCGATTCTCGACGGGTTGGAATGGCTCGGCCTCGATTGGGACGGGCAGACCGTCTACCAGTTCCAGCGCGCCGCGCGGCATCGCGAGGTAGCGGAGCAGATGCTCGCGGCCGGCAAGGCCTATTACTGCTATGCCACGCCGGCCGAGCTTGAGGAGATGCGCGAGAAGGCACGCGCCGAGGGCAAGCCGCTGCGCTATGACGGCCGCTGGCGCGACCGCGACCCGGCCACGGCGCCCGCTGACGCCAAGCCGGTGATCCGCCTCAAGGCGCCGCAGACCGGCGAGACGGTGGTCAACGACGAGGTGCAGGGCCGCGTCGTCTGGCAGAACGAGAATCTCGACGACCTCGTGCTGCTACGCTCGGACGGCACGCCGACCTATATGCTCGCGGTGGTGGTCGACGACCACGACATGGGCGTGACCCACATCATCCGCGGCGACGACCACCTGACCAACGCTGCCCGCCAGACCCAGATCTACGATGCTCTGGGCTGGGACGTGCCGAGCATGTCGCATATCCCGCTGATCCATGGGCCGGACGGCGCCAAGCTGTCGAAGCGCCACGGCGCGCTCGGCATCGATGCCTATCGCTCGATGGGCTACCTGCCGGTGGCGCTGCGCAACTACCTGCTGCGGCTCGGCTGGAGCCATGGCGACCAGGAGATCTTCTCGACGCAGGAGATGATCGAGCTGTTCAACCTCTCCTCGATCGGCCGCTCGCCGGCGCGCTTCGACTACGCCAAGCTGGAGAACCTGAACGGGCTCTATATGCGCCAATCAAGCGATCGTGATCTGCTCGAGGCGCTGAAGGTGATCCTGCCCGAGATCGGCCCGGCACGGGGGCTGGGGCCTGCGCTTTCACCGGAACTCGAAGCCAAGTTTCTCGCCGCCATGCCCGGGCTGAAGGAGCGCGCCAAGACGCTGGTCGAGCTGCTCGACAGCGCCTTCTATCTCTATGCGCAGCGCCCGCTGCAGCTCGACGAAAAGGCCAGGAGCCTGCTCGACGAGGCCGCGCGTGGCCGCCTGCCGCAGATCGCAGCGAAGCTCGCGGCGGTCGAGGAGTGGGCGGCAGCGCCGCTGGAGGCTGCCGTGCGGGCCTATGTCGAGGAAAACGGCATCAAGCTCGGCCAGGCGGCCCAGCCCCTGCGCGCAGCCCTGACCGGCCGGGCGATGTCGCCCGGATTGTTCGATGTCATGGCGGTTCTGGGCCGCGAGGAAACGCTGGCGCGCCTGGGCGACCAGGGCTGACGCAGGCCCCGCGAAGCGGGCAGCTTCGCCTGTCATAAGCCATGCATGGAAGGCGGCATGAACCGCCTTTCGGCTTGGTTGAATGCATGGGGCAAATGGTCTAGTGACGCGCAAGTGCATTGCGCCGCAACACGACGTGACGTGCGAATATTGCTTGTACATCAGCCGCATGGATTGCCGTTGCTCCCTCCGCTGACATGCTCTCGTCACGTCAGGCCGTTCGGATGAAGGACCTTCCGCAGAGTAGCGCGGGCGGGGCACGGAAAAGGCGGCTGAACAGCAGCGAGCCTTGAAAGGATCGGTATCGATGAGCGGAAACACCAGCCAGCTGAAGGTCGGCGACAAGACCGTCGACATGGCGATCAAGGAGGGGTCGGTCGGCCCCGCCGTCATCGACATCGCCAAGCTCTACGCCCAGACGGGCATGTTCACTTATGATCCCGGCTTCACCTCGACGGCGAGCTGCGAGTCCCAGATCACCTATATCGACGGCGACAAGGGTGTGCTGCTCTATCGCGGCTACCCGATCGAGCAGCTCGCCGAGCATGGCGACTTTCTCGAGACCTGCTATCTGCTGCTTTACGGGGAGCTCCCGACGGCCTCGCAGAAGGCCGATTTCGACTATCGCGTGACGCGCCACACCATGGTGCACGAGCAGATGGCCCGTTTCTTCCAGGGCTTCCGCCGCGATGCGCATCCAATGGCGGTGATGGTCGCCTCGATTGGCGCGATGTCGGCCTTCTATCATGACTCGACGGACATCTCGGACCCGCATCAGCGCATGATCGCCTCGATGCGCATGGTCGCGAAGGTGCCGACGCTCGCCGCGATGGCCTACAAGTACTCGATCGGCCAGCCCTTCGTGTATCCGCTGAACTCGCTGGAC
>JARYGW010000482.1:0-3019 GCA_033792295.1 Allobosea sp. | reverse complement strand
CTCGGGCGCTGAGGCGTTTCGCATTCTCGCGCAAAGCGAGGTGCAGGCCCGGGAAGCACTTTCAGGGGATGCCCGGGTCAAGCCCGGTCATGATGGCCTGTCGGCGACGCCTCACCTGATGAACTGGTCGACATATTCGGCGCCGAGGCCGTTCTGCGCGTAATGCGCCCGGCATTTGTCGATGCGGGTGAAGACATCGTCATAGCCGAGGCATTTGCCGTCCGGGTCAACATAGATCATCGCCCCGTTGACCTGGAACATGGTGATCATTTCCTCGACGTCCGGATCGACCACCAGCGTATGAGTCTCGCCCGGCGCCTCGTAGACATAGGCGCCCTCGGTGGCGACCCAGTCATGTTCCAGATAGCGCCATCTGCCCTTCAGCACATAGCCGTGGACGGGCAGGGGATGGCGGTGGCGGGAGAGGACGCCGGCGCGGCGAACCTTGAGCAGGTTCATCCAATAGCCGCGCGAAACGCAGAAGAGCAGGGGCCGAAACCAGACGTTGTCGTCGACCGGCACCCAGACGCGCTCATCTGTCGGAATGACGTTCGGGACGATCAGCTCCGGCGGCGATTCCTTTGGCTGGGGATGACGGTAGGGTGTCCAGCGCTCTTCCTGCGTCGCGGCGACGGGCATGGGGCTCGTGGTGTTCATGGCGTCTCTCCCGTGCTGAGTTCTTGATTCAACTGGCGTGCAATCTGATTCAATATTCAGGCGTAAGGCGCTGAAATATCTTGCGTGTCAGAGCGTCAGGTAGCCGCCGTCGACCGGCAGGATCGCGCCCGTGACGAACTGCGCCTCCTCCGAGAGCAGGAAGGCGATGGCACCGCCGACATCGCCGGGCTTACCCCAGCGCCCCATCGGGGTACGGGCAAGAATCGGGGCGGAGCGCTCGGCGTCCTCGACAAGCGGCCGGGTCAGTTCGGTCTCGATCCAGCCGGGAGCCACGGCGTTGACCCGGATGCCCTCGGCTGCCCAGGCGGCGGCGAGCGATTTGGTGAGCTGGCCGACGCCGCCCTTCGAGGCTGCATAGCCCGGAGCGAAAGGCGAGCCGTGGAAGGTCAGCATCGAGGCGGTGTTGACGATGGCGCCACCCTGCTTGTCCGCGCCCTTGGCGGCGAGCTTGTCCCTGGCCGCGAGGCACATCCGCATCGTGCCGTTGAGGTTGACCTCGATGGTGAGTCGAAAGGCGTCGATCTCGAATTCCTTGCCGCCGCGCTGGATCATGCCGGCGCAGTTCACCAGCGCGTCGAGCCGCGGACAGGCCGCAACGATGGCCGCGACCTCGTCGTCGCGGGTGACGTCGAGGCGGGCGTGGCGGATGGCGGGATGGGCGGGAGCCACCGCCACTTCCTCCGCGGTGAGGCCGGTGGCGAGGACTTCATAGCCGGCCTTGGCGAGGGAGAGGGCGGCGCCGGCGCCGATGCCGCGCGTGCCGCCGGTGACGAGAGCGAATTTGGGCGAGCTCGAATGTGTCATGCGCCCGAGGCTAGAGCGCCGGCTGGCGACGGGGAAGGGCGCAGGCCGCAAGCCGCCATGAGCCAGCGGCCTGTCTCAGCTCACTGCCACTTGTATTTCAAAGACAATAGCGCCGTGCCGCGGGTTTCGTAGTCGCTGGCGACCAGCGGCAGCTTACGGGCCAGCGCGAGATCGAAGGTGGCCTGCCAAGGCAGATCCGCCGCCTTGGCGAGATCGACCGAAAGCTTGACCTCCGGTGTCAGGGCGGAGTGAAAGCCGTCTCCCGAGGCGAAGACATAATTGCCTGCCATGCCGAGCTGCGTCGTCAGCATCAGATGCGGGAAGAGCTGCTGCCGATAGCCGATCATCGCGTCGCCGGTCTGCTCGGGATTGCCGCCGACCGTGCCGCTGCCGCCGGTCGAAAGGCCCCAGATCAGGCCGGGGCCCGCGGAGACCGGTTGCGCCCAGCGCCAATCGAGGCGGGCGTCGCGCGACGCGCCCTGCTGGGCCGGCGTCGTCAGGCTGGTCGACAACGAGAAGACGTCCTGGCCGAGCTTGAATCCGACGGAGCGGTTCTGCTCGGTGCTCGCCATGGTTTCGCGTGCGGCAAAGCCCTTGCGGATGATGTCGACCGGGATCGGTGCGCGAGCGCGCAGATGTGCGCCGGAGGTAGCATTGGCCCGGCCGACGGCCGCCAGAGCCGGGTTGAATACGACCGCATCGGCGTTCCCGGCGGTCGCTCCGTCCACACCCATCTCGCCAGCATCGGGATCCTGCAGGGCTCCCTGCGGAATGGGGAGCTGCAGGGAGGCGGTTTCCGGCGCCAGAGCGGTTTCGGGCGATGCGTCCTGAGCCGAGGCCGCGCTACAGGAGAGCAGACCGGAGAGGAGCAGCGCCGCCGGCGCGGAGGCGGCATGGCGGCTGATGATGAGGCGAAGCACGTCGTTCGTCCTGTCGCTGTGACGAGCGGCAGGTCAGGCTAGGCGCGGAAGGTGCCGATTTTGCGGCGATGCAACATGGCGTCCGTGATGCATTGCCCGAAAGCTGCGCTTCCCCTCCCGCTCCCAACCCGCTAGGAAGCGACCACAATCACAGGCAACGGCGAGAAGCTGGAGCCCGAGAGCGTTCTATCTGGAGAGCACAGGGGTCATCGCATGAGCAAGATCAAGGTCGCCAACCCGATCGTCGACATGGACGGCGACGAGATGACCCGGATCATCTGGCAGAAGATCAAGGACACGCTGATCTTCCCGTATCTGGACCTCGAGCTCGACTATTACGACCTCTCGGTCGAGAACCGCGACGCGACCAACGACCAGGTCACGATTGACGCCGCCAACGCCACCAAGAAGCACGGCGTCGCCGTGAAGTGCGCGACCATCACGCCGGACGAGGCCCGCGTGAAGGAGTTCAACCTCAAGGAGATGTGGAAGTCGCCGAACGGCACGATCCGCAACATCCTCGGCGGCGTGATCTTCCGCGAGCCGATCATCTGCAAGAACGTGCCGCGTCTCGTGCCGGGCTGGACTCAGCCGATCGTCATCGGCCGCCACGCCTT
>JARYGW010000481.1:0-3024 GCA_033792295.1 Allobosea sp. | reverse complement strand
CGCCAGCGTGAACTCCTTCTTCGGCATCACGACGATGATCATCTCGATCCCGACGGGCGCGAAGATCTTCAACTGGCTGTTCACGATGTATCGCGGCCGCATCCGCTTCGAGCTGCCGATGATGTGGCTTCTGGCCTTCATGCTGACCTTCGTCATCGGCGGCATGACCGGCGTGATGCTCGCGGTGCCGCCGGCCGACTTCATCCTGCACAACAGCCTGTTCCTGATCGCGCATTTCCATAACGTGATCATCGGCGGCGTGGTCTTCGGCGCCTTCGCCGGCATCACCTACTGGTTCCCCAAGGCCTTCGGTTTCAAGCTCGACCCGTTCTGGGGCAAGCTCTCCTTCTGGTTCTGGGTGATCGGATTCTACGTCGCCTTCATGCCGCTCTATGTGCTCGGCCTGATGGGTGTGACCCGCCGGCTGAACCATTTCGAGGACCCATCGCTGCAGATCTGGTTCGTCATCGCGGCCTTCGGCGCCGTGCTGATCGCGCTCGGCATCCTGTGCTTCCTGATCCAGATCGCCGTCAGCATCCTGCATCGCGACCGGCTCCGCGACACGACCGGCGATCCCTGGGACGGCCGCACGCTGGAGTGGTCGACCTCCTCGCCGCCACCGGCCTACAACTTCGCCTTCACGCCGATGGTCCATGACCATGACACCTGGGCCGACATGAAGAAGCGCGGTTACCAGCGCCCGCTCGGCGGCTTCAAGCCGATCCATATGCCCAGGAACACCGGTGCCGGGCTGATTATCTCCGCCTTCGCGACGATCTGCGGCTTCGCGCTGGTCTGGTACATCTGGTGGCTGGCGGCGCTGAGCTTCGCGGCGGTGATCGTCACCGCGATCGCCCACACCTTCAATTACGACCGGGACTTCCACATCCCGGCCGAGACGGTCCTGCGCGAGGAGAATGCGCGCACCGAACAGCTCGCGCAGGCCTGAGGGACGACGATGACGACGGCGACGGCACAGCAGGCCGATACCCCGGTCTTCCACGTCATGGATGACGAGCACGAGCACTCCGGCGGTTCGACCATGCTCGGCTTCTGGATGTACCTGATGAGCGACTGCCTTGTCTTCGCAGTCCTCTTCGCGACTTATGGCGTGCTCGGGCGCAATTACGCGGCGGGACCGTCGGGCGCCGACCTGTTCGACCTCAAGCTGGTGGCGGTCAACACCAGCATGTTGCTGTTCTCCTCCATAACCTACGGTTTCGCCATGTTGGCGATGGAGAAGGGGCGGCAGGCGGCGGTGCAGGGCTGGCTGATCGTGACCGGTCTGTTCGGCCTCGCCTTCATCGGTATCGAGCTCTACGAATTCCACCATATGATCCTGGAAGGTGCGACGCCGATGCGCAGCGCCTTCCTGTCCTCCTTCTTCACGCTGGTCGGCACGCACGGGCTGCATGTCACCTTCGGCCTGATCTGGCTCACGGTGCTGATGGTGCAGGTGTCGCGGCGTGGGCTGATCGAGGCCAATCGCCGCCGGCTGATGTGCCTCTCCATGTTCTGGCACTTCCTTGACGTCGTCTGGATCGGCGTCTTCACCTTCGTCTATCTGATGGGTGTGCTGAAATGAGCGGACCGCAGAACCACTCGGACGCTGATGCCGGGGCGCATGGTGCCGAACACGGCGAGCATGGTGCCTCGCACGCGACGCTGCGCGGCTATCTTACCGGCTTCGTCCTCGCGGCCATCCTGACCGCGATCCCGTTCTGGCTGGTCATGGCCGACGTGCTCGGCAATTCGACGACCACCGCCATCGTCATCATGGCCTTCGCGGCCGTGCAGATCGTCGTCCACATGGTCTACTTCCTGCACATGAATTCGCGCTCGGAAGGCGGCTGGACGATGATGGCGCTGATCTTCACCATCGTCATCGTGGTGATCGCGCTCTCGGGTTCGCTATGGGTGATGTACCACCTCAACACCAACATGATGCCGATGGCGCCCGGCGACCATCCGATGTGAGGCCGCCGCCGTGGTTGCGGCGCCGCGGGAGCTGGATGAGGCGGGCCGGCCGTCGCAGATGCGTCGCCTTGCTCTCCTTGGCTTCATCGGTCTGCTTTTTGTCGTTTTCGTCGGGCTCGGCATCTGGCAGGTCGAGCGGCGGAGCTGGAAGCTCGACCTGATCGCGCGGGTCGACGCACGGGCTCACGCGCCGGCCGCGCCCGCCCCGGGGCCGGAAGAGTGGGCCGGGATCGACGCCGCCGGTGCCGAGTATAGCAAGGTCGCGCTCGAAGGGCGCTATCTCTCCGGCGCGGAGACGCTGGTGAAGGCCGTGACCGAGAAGGGGCCGGGCTTCTGGGTGCTGGCGCCGTTCCGCAGCGCACGCGGCTTCACGGTGCTCGTCAATCGCGGCTTCGTACCGGAGGACCGGCGGGATCAGTCGGAGCGTAGCGATGCTGTCGCGCGCGGCGAGACACGCCTCGTCGGGCTGCTGCGATTGGGCGAGCCGGGCGGCGGTTTCCTGCGCGGCAATGATCCCGCTGGCGGGCGCTGGTATTCGCGCGACGTCACGGCGATCGCGCAGGCGAGGGGGCTTGGGGCGGTCGCCCCCTATTTCGTCGATGCGGATGCGGCCTCCGAGCCCGGTCCGCTGCCGTTGGGCGGGCTGACGGTGATCCGCTTCCGCAACACGCATCTCATCTACGCGCTGACCTGGTTCTGCCTCGCCGGCATGAGCGCCTGGGCAGGGCTCTACATCCTGCGCAGGCGTGCCGAGAACGGGCCAGTGGGCTGACGTCGTTCAGGCGAGCTTCTGCAGCTGCCCGAGTTCATGCAGCAGAGCCGCTCCTGTCCGGATGCCGCTGTAGAAGCAGTCCAGCGTCATGTTCTCGTTCGGAGCGTGGTTGGCCTCGTCGGGATTGGCGTAGGGCGTGACGAAGGCTGGGATGCCGAGGATCTTGGTGAAGACGTAGTTCGGCAGGCTGCCGAAGCCGGCGGGAATCAGCAGCGGCTCCTCGCCATGGGCCGCGACGAAGGCGCGACGCAGCGGGGCGGTGTAGGGCGAGGCGA
>JARYGW010000480.1:0-3074 GCA_033792295.1 Allobosea sp. | reverse complement strand
CGCCTCGAAGTGCCCGGCGCGATTACCAGCCTCAACGTCTCGAACGCGACGGCAATCGCCCTCTACGCCGCGAGCCGGCGCCGCTGATTTATTCTAGACCTGCGCCCGGATAACGCGCCGCGTGCATACACCTCCCCCCGGGGGCTTCGCCGCTGACATGCGGACGCCCCGCGGTTCGCGGACGAACAGCGGGTCGATGGCGTGCGAGGCATGCCCGCCTCGCCCCCCTCGTCAAGCCGCAGCTTTCGGGCTATGGTGCAGAGCGGTGGCAGGCCTTCCCCGCGAGGTCTCTTTCCTTGTCCCCACCTCGCCTCCATCCATAGTCTTAAGACCAACGGTGCAAGACCAAGTGCTTGATTGCACCGGCGTCTTTCCGCGCGCAAACCTCTGCTCCAACCCGGAACGGCATGCGATCTTTGCTGTTCCGGCTGCGGGAAGCGGGATCGAGCGAAGCCGGGCCGCCCCCCGCAAACGAATTCACCAGGGGAGGCAAACCGCCATGAGCATGGCATCGCACACATCGGGGTCGGCTGCCGCGCCGCGCCCGATGACCAGGGAAGAAAGAAAGGTCATCGTCGCCTCGTCGGCCGGCACGGTCTTCGAATGGTACGACTTCTATCTGGCCGGCTCTCTCGCCGCCAACATCGCCCAGACCTTCGTACCGGGCGACAACGACACGGCGAAGTTCATCTTCGTGCTGTTCGGCTTCGCTGCGGGCTTTGCGGTGCGTCCCTTCGGCGCTCTGTTCTTCGGCCGCCTCGGCGACATGATCGGCCGCAAATACACCTTCCTCGTCACCATGGTGGTGATGGGCCTCTCCACCTTCGTTGTCGGCCTGCTGCCGAGCTTCCAGAGCATCGGCTACGCGGCGCCCGCGATCTTCATCGCCTGCCGCCTCCTGCAGGGCCTCGCGCTCGGCGGCGAATACGGCGGTGCGGCGACCTATGTCGCCGAGCACGCCCCGATGGGCCGGCGCGGCTTCTACACCTCCTGGATCCAGACCACAGCGACGGTCGGCCTCTTCCTCTCGCTGATCGTCATCCTTGTCCTGCGCCTCAGCATGACGCCCGAGGCCTTCGCGGCCTGGGGCTGGCGCGTTCCGTTCCTGCTTTCGATCATCCTGCTCGGCTTCTCCGTCTGGATCCGTCTGCAGCTCGCCGAATCGCCGGCCTTCCTGCGGATGAAGGAGGAAGGGACGCATTCCAAGGCCCCGCTCAAGGAAGCCTTCGGCACCTGGGCCAACGCCAAGATCGGCCTCATCGCCCTGCTCGGCGGCACCGCCGGCCAGGCCGTGGTCTGGTACACCGGCCAGTTCTACGCGCTGTTCTTCCTGACCCAGACGCTGAAGATGGACGGCACCACGGCGAACCTGCTGATCGCGCTGTCGCTGCTGCTGGGCACGCCGTTCTTCATCCTCTTCGGCTGGTTCTCGGACAAGATCGGCCGCAAGCCGATCCTGCTGGCCGGCTGCCTGATCGCGGCGCTGACCTACTTCCCGCTGTTCACGATGCTGGCGAACACGGTGAACCCGAAGCTCACCAGCGCGACCGAGAACGTCAAGCTCGTCCTCACCGCCGATCCGGCCGAATGCGGCACGCTCTTCGATCCCGTCGGCGTGCGCACCTTCACCAAGCCCTGCGACGTCGTGCGTCGCACGCTGGCCACCAACTCGATCCATTACGAGCTGGTCGCCGGCCCCGCCGGTTCGCCGCTCAAGGCGACGATCAACGGCGCGGACGCCCCGAGCGGAGCGAACGAGCTCGTCGCCGCTGCCCAGACTGCCGGCTATCCCAAGGCGGGTGACGCCACCGTCCTGAAGACCCCCTCGATCGGACAGGTTCTCACCGATGGCCGCGCGCTGAAGGCCATCGGCATCCTGTTCCTGCTCGTGCTCTTCGTGACCATGGTCTACGGACCGATCGCCGCGCTGCTGGTCGAACTCTTCCCGACCCGCATCCGCTACTCGGGCATGTCGCTGCCCTACCATATCGGCAACGGCTGGTTCGGCGGCTTCCTGCCTCCCACCGCCTTCGCCATCGTGGCGGCCAGCGGCAACATCTTCTCGGGCCTCTGGTATCCGATCATCGTGGCGCTCGGCACCTTCGTGATCGGCCTGCTCTTCCTGCCCGAGACGAAGGACCGCGACATCCTGAAGTGATCGCCGCCTCCGGCGACGATCCAGGCCCCGCCCGCAAGGGCGGGGCTTTTCTTTATCGATGAGCGCGACCCGTCACCTGCCGGACTCTCAAACCAGGGCGAGGCCGACCCCGCTCGCCGCGGTCAGCAGGACGACGATCCAGGGCGGCGTCTTCCAGACCGTCAGCAAGGCGAATCCGATCAGCGCCACCGCGAAATCGCGGGGGTTCTGCACGGCACTGGTCCACACCGGATCGTAGAGGGCCGTGGCCAGGATGCCGACGACCGCCGCATTGGCGCCCCGCATCGCGGCCTGTGCCAGGGGGCGGTTACGCAGGGCATTCCAGAAGGGCAGAGCCCCCGTCACCAGCAACAGCCCCGGGGCGAAGATGGCGACAAGGCAAATCGCGGCGCCGATCACCCCGTTGGGCCAGGGTGTCATAGCGGTCCCGAGAAAGGCCGCGAAGCTGAACAGAGGCCCGGGAACGGCCTGCGCCGCGCCATAGCCCGCGAGAAAGGCGTCCGCATCGATCCAGCCGGGCTGAACCACGGCGGCCTCCAGCAGCGGCAGGACGACATGGCCGCCGCCAAAGACGAGCGCCCCGGCACGGTAGAACACATCGAACAGCGCGACGCCGTGCCGTCCGCTCATCGCCGAGAGCAACGGAAGCCCGGCCAGAAGCAGGAAGAACAAGGTGAGGCTGAGCAGGCCGGCGCGCCGCGTGATCGGGAACGCCAGATAGCTTGGACTCGCCACCGGCCTAACCCGGCACAGCCATACACCCAGCAAGCCGCCGAGCAGGATTGCCGCGATCTGACCGGGCGCCCCCACGGCAAAGACGACGACGAGCACGCAGATGAGCGCGATCGCCGCCCGCGGCTTGTCCGGCGTCAGCGACCGGGCCATTCCCCAGACCGCCTGCGCCACGACCGCCACC
>JARYGW010000047.1:9221-20134 GCA_033792295.1 Allobosea sp. | reverse complement strand
TGCTCGCTATCGATGTGTCATGCTGCCAGTCGCTGAGCCCGTGAGGCCGGCAATTTCGTCCGGCTCGTAGCCGAGCGATGCCAAGAGCTCGGCTGAATCCGCGCCAAGCTTCGGTGCAGGCCGGTGCTTGGGCCGCCGCGCAGCTGTTCGGACCGCGTTTGCGACGATCGGTATCTGGCTCGCACCGTCCGGCGCCGGCTCCAATGAAAAGAAGCCGCCATTGGCATTTTCGGGAGCCACGAGGGCCTCGGCCGGGGTCAGGGCCCGGCAAGCCGGAATCTTGGCGGCTCCAAGCTCTGCCAGACATTCATCGGACGAGCGCGACGAGCACCAGTCAGCCATGACCGCACTCAGGACCTCGCCATTCTCACCCCGGCCTATATCGGAGGCGAAACGCGGGTCCGCCAAAAGGTCGGGGCGACCGACGAACTGCGCCCAGCGGCGAAACATGCCGTCACCAATGACCTGGATCATCAGCCAGCCGTCGCGAGTCTGGAAAAGATCGGATGGGCCGGCGATGGGGCTGCGGTTGCCGATCGGCTTGCGGCTGCGCGCGCCGGCCGCCTCCTCGATCAGCATGGGGTTGGTCATCGTCAGTGCCGTTCCCAGCAGCGATGCCTGGACATGCTGGCCCCGCCCGGTGCCACGCCGCTGATACAGCGCCGACAAGGTCGCAAAGGCAGCCGACATTCCAGTGGCGTAATCGACATAGGAGACCGCGGCCCGGATGGGACGCTTACCCGTCCCACTCAAAGCCATCGCGCCGCTGAGCGCTTGTCCCGTGCCATCGAAGCCGATGCGGTCGCGGCTGTCTCCCTCCGGCCCGTAGGCACTGATCGTGCAGAGCACGATGTCGGGGCGGATAGCCTTTAGAGTATCGTAGTCGAGGCGCGCGCGGCGCAAGGCGGCCGGCGGCAGATTGACGATGACGGCGTCCGCGGTCGCGACCAACTTCTCGAATGCCGCCCACCCGCTCTCGGTATCGAGGTCGAGCGCGAGCGACTTCTTGTTGCGATTCATCTGAAGATACAGCGCACCGCGACCCGGCTGGCCGATCGGCATTACCTCTCGATCGGGAGCGCCGGCTGGCGGCTCGATGCGGATAACCTCCGCACCCTGGTCAGCCAACAATGCTGCGCAGAACGGGCCCGCGATATAGCGGCCGAGATCCAGGACGCGCAGGCCCGAAAGGCCAGCTGCCACCCCAGATGCGTCGTTCACGCTTATCGGGAGTTCGGTCCCGTCCACCACTTTCCTCACCCTTATTTTCTGCGAAGGGGCTTTCCATCGCTTGGTTTGACGTGTTAGTCATTCTCTATGCTGAATGACATTCACAGTTTCTTGAAAGCCATTCATACATGAGTGCCAGCCCTGATCAAGACCTCTCGCCAAAAATCGTCGGAGCCGTCGCCAACGCGGTTTCCATTCTCCGATCGCTCGCTCAGATGAGTGAGCCGGCGGGTGTCGCCGTCATCGCGCGTGATACCGGCGTGAGCGTCAGCACTTGTTTCAACATCCTGCGAACGCTCTCGACGGAGCGGCTGGTGGACTTCGATGCCGAGGCTAAGACCTACCGGATCGGCCTGGGTGTGTTGGAGCTGTCGCTGCCATTACTAGGCGCTAACCAGGCCGATCTGATCCGACCGGAGCTCGCGCGGCTTTCCGGCGAGCACAAGAGCCTGCTCTGCCTTTGGCAGGTGACTGATGGCGAGCGCATCGTCCTGGTCGATCGCGTATCAACGGCGAAGACGGTCAGAGTCGACATGTCCGACGGCTCGCGCCTTCCGACTTTCGTGGGCGCGGTCGGTCGTTGCTATGCGGCGTTGCGCAACCTGTCTCACGACGAACTGAAGCTGCGCTTCGACACGCTGCAGTGGCAGGCCCCGCCGAGCTTTGAGGACTATGTGGCCGACGTCGAGAAGGCCAAGCGCGACGGCTATGCCTTCGACCTAGGGCAGCTGTTCAAAGGGCTGGAGATCGCCGCTGCCGTCATCACCGACGCGGAAGGCAGGCCGCGCCTCGGTATCAGCGGGATCAGCATTGCGGGGCAACTATCCCGTGAGGATATCGAGCGCCTTGGCGTCGACCTGCGCGATTCCGCTGACTGGATCAGTGAAGCGCTCTTCGGGGTTTCTCGGGGCGTGCGGCAGTCCGAGCGGAGGCTGGCCGGTGGGCGCGCGGTGCCGCACGGCCGGGGAGGACAGCGGTGAGCGGCGCGCAAACCGATCTCCCTGTTTGGGTCTTCGACGATTTCAATCCAGGCCAGCCACTGGGGAATTTCGCCATCACGCTCGACGATGCGCATCTGGACAACTGGACGGCGATCTATGGCGACCGGCCATCGAGCGAAAATGTGCCGGCCGGGATGCTCGTCGCCGCGATGATGGAAGCCTACCTGAACGCCATCCAGCCTCGCCCGCCCGGCAACATTCACGCCAGCCAGAAGCTCGTCTTCGGCCGCTCGGCGAAGGCCGGCGACAAACTCGAAGCGCAGGTCAGCTGCCTGTCGAAGGAGCGTCGCAAGGAACGCGGCTGGGTGACGTTCGGCGTCGTCCTGAGCGTCGAAGGACAAGATGTCCTCAACGGCGAAATCCGAACGATCTGGGCGCGATGACACAGGACCCGACAATACGCGCTCCACGGAGATAATGCGGAATGGGAACGCTGGAGTCTGCGACGCTGCCGCGTGAACTAGCCATCGTCGAGATGATCACGGACCCCGACGCGGTCGCGCGCTACGCCGCGCTGACGGCCGACTTCAATCCGATTCATCTCGATCCGGACTTTGCCGCCAAGACCTCATTCGGTCGCCCGATCGTGCATGGCACGCTCGGTCTCAACCTGGTGATCGAGGCGATCGAGCGCACCTTCGGCGGGGTTCCAGAAAAGCTGGCCCTCGACACGCGCTTCGTACGACCGCTGCCGGTCGGCTCATCCATCCGGGCGGGCGGCGTCCTCAGGGAAGGCGCGGCAGGCACCTACGACATTTTCGTCGAGACAATGGCAGGGGAACGAGCAGTCGAAGGAACCTGCACCGTCATCCCTGCCGCAGAACATTGCAGCAAGGGACGTGACGCATGAGTGAGCCGGCAGTCGACGACGAAACCTTCCAGCATCTCAAGGCGACCGTCGAGCGCTTCGTCGCGGAACGCCTCGTGCCCAACGAGATGCGGCTGGAGATTGAGGATGAGGTCCCTGAAGAGATCGTCGCGGAAATGCGTGAGCTCGGCCTATTCGGCCTGACGATCCCGCCGGAGTATGGCGGCATTGGACTAACCGCTAGCCAAGAAAGCCAGCTCGCCATGATCTTCGGCGGGACGGCGCTCGCGTTTCGTTCGCTGCTGGCGACCAACATCGGTATTGGCGCGCGCGGACTGATCTTCGAGGGGACGGAGGAACAGAAGCAGGCCTATTTGCCTCGAATGGCAAGCGGTGAACTGATCTCGGCCTTCGCCCTAACCGAGCCGGACACGGGGTCGGATCCCGCCAATTTGACGACGCGCGCCGTACGGGACGGCGATGACTACCTGATCAGCGGGACCAAACGCTACATCACCAATGCACAGCGCGCGGGCGTCTTCACTGTCATGGCGCGAACCGAGTTCGACAAGCCGGGCGCCGACGCTATCTCGGCCTTCCTAGTTCCGAGCGATTCACCTGGCCTGACGATTGGAAAAAAAGATCAAAAGATGGGCCAGCGCGGGACAACGACGTCGGACGTGATGTTCGACAATGTCCGTGTTCCGGCCAGCGCAATCATCGGGCTCAAGCCTGGACGAGGCTTTCGCCTCGCAATGCGTGTGCTCGATCGCGGCCGCATCCATATCGCTGCTCTCGCGACTGGCGCCTGCAAGCGGCTCATTGCTGAGATGACCGGCTTTGCCAAAGAGCGCCGGCAGTTCGGCAAGCCCATCGCCGAGTACCAGCTCATCCAGGCGATGATCGCCGACAGCTACACCGAATATCTCGCCTCTCGGGCGTTGGTGGAGCAGACTGCGGCGATCTACGACCGCGAAGGCGCTGCCCGGACAGAAGCTTCAGCTGCGAAGTATTTCGCGACCGAGGCGGTTGGTCGGGTCGCCGACCGAGCCGTGCAGGTCCATGGCGGCGCTGGCTACATGAGCGAGTACGCGGTCGAACGCTTCTATCGCGACGTCCGATTGATGCGGATCTACGAGGGCACCAGTCAGATCCAGCAGCTCCTCATCGCCCGCCAGATCCTGAAGGAAGCCTGATCATGAGCGTGTCTCGCATGCTCGACGGCAAGGTCGTCATCGTCACGGGTGCTGGTGGGGGAATTGGGCGAGACATCGCCCTGATGGCGGGCGCGAGCGGTGCTCGGGTCGTCGTCAACGACATTGGCGCCGGCCTCGACGGCAGTGGCCAGGATGACGGGCCGGCGGCGCAGGTAGTCTCGGAGATCAAGGCGGCGGGTGGCGAGGCAGTCGCCAGTCTGGACAGTGTCGCTGATGCCGAGGGTGCCCAGCGCATCGTACAGACAGCCATCGACGCCTTCGGTCGGCTCGACGGCATCGTGAACAACGCCGGCATCCTGCGCGACACCTTCTTCCACAAGATGACGGAAGAAGAGTGGGACCGGGTGGTGAAAGTGCATCTCTACGGCAGCTTTCACGTCAGCCGCGCCGCCGCCTCAGTCTTCAAGCAGCAGCAGTCGGGCAGCCTGGTGCACATGACCTCCACTTCGGGACTCATCGGCAATCTCGCGCAGGCAAACTATTCGGCAGCCAAGCTCGGCATCGTGGGCTTATCGAAGTCGATTGCACTCGATATGCAGCGCTTCGGCGTCCGCTCAAACTGCATCGCGCCGTTCGCCTGGAGCCGCATGATCAGCTCGATCAAGGTCGACTCGCCAGAGCAGGAAGCACGCGTCGCCCGCCTGCAGCAGATGACGCCTGCGAAGATCGCCCCCCTCGCGGTCTACCTGCTCTCGGAGCGCGCGACCTCGGTCAGCGGCCAGATATTCTGTGTCCGAAATAACGAGATCCTACTCTTCAGTCAGCCACGTCCGGTTCGCTCTGTGCAGCGCGAGGGTGGTTGGACGCCGGAGCAGATCGCCGAGCACGCAATGCCGGCGCTGTCTGCGAGCTTCCACGGCCTCGACGTGTCGTCGGACGTTTTTACTTGGGATCCGGCCTAAGGCCGAAGGAGCTGCCGCATGCGTCGCGCCGCGATCGTAACCCCTCTCCGCACGCCGGTGGGCCGCTTTGGTGGCGTGCTCAAGGACGTTCCCGTAGAACGTCTCGGAGCTGCGGTCGTCAATGCTGTCCTGGACCGGACCGGCCTCGACCCTGCGCTGGTCGACGACGTTGTCTTCGCCCAATCCTATGCGAATTCCGAAACGCCCTGCGTGGGTCGCTGGATCGCGTTGGAGGCGGGGCTGCCCGTCCATGTTCCTGGCATGCAGCTCGATCGACGCTGTGGCGGCGGCCTCCAATCGGTCGCGACCGCGGCCATGATGGTGCAGTCGGGCGCCTGTGACGTCGTCATCGCCGGCGGCGTCGAAAGCATGAGCAACATCGAGCATTACACGACCGGTGTGCGTTGGGGCACGCGGTCGGGCTCGCCAGTGCTCCATGACCGTCTCGATCGCGGCCGCGAGCGGTCTCAGCCCGAGCATCGCTTCGGCCACATATCCGGCATGATCGAGACGGCCGAGAACCTCGCCCGCAAGTACTCGATCTCTCGCGAAGCTGCCGACGCATATGCCGTGCGCAGCCAGCACCGGGCTGCCGCGGCCTGGTCCGAAGGCCGCATGGCTGCCGAGGTCGTTCCGGTTAGCGTGCCGCAAAAGCGCGGAGGCGCGATTGTCGTCTCGCAGGACGAGGGCATCCGCGCGGACACCACCCTGGAGAGCCTTTCGAAGCTGCGCGCAATTCAGCGCGATGGTACCGTGACGGCCGGGAATGCTGCGCAGCAAAACGATGCGGCGGCCGCTTGCCTGATGGTGGCAGAGGATAGGCTAGCGGACCTTGGTTTGACGCCGGATGCGTTCCTGGTGGGCTGGGCTGCTGCCGGTTGCGAACCGGCTGAAATGGGGATTGGCCCTGTTCCGGCAACGGCCCGTCTGATGAAGCGGCTTGGCCTTGCCGTCGAGGACATGGATCTCGTGGAGATCAACGAGGCGTTCGCCTGCCAGGTGCTGTCCGTTCTGCAGGCCTGGCCGGGTGTCGATCCCGAGCGAGTCAACGTCAATGGGTCCGGCATCTCGCTGGGGCACCCGATTGGGGCTACCGGCGTCCGGATCATGACCACCCTACTTCATGAAATGAAGCGTCGCGACGCGCGCTACGGCCTTGAGAGCATGTGCATTGGCGGCGGGCAGGGAATGGCCGCAGTGTTCGAACGGGCCTGAGCTGGCGATGGCTCCGCTCACGACCTCCCTGGAGGCTCTCGACTTCGCCGCAATCATCCGCCCGGGAGATTCGATCTGCTGGGGTCAGGGTTGCGGCGAGCCAACCGCGCTGACCGGCCGGTTGATGGAGCAGCGCGCGCAGACCGGTGGCTTCTCCGCCTTCGTCGGCATCGGGCTAGGAGATGCCGTCGACCCCGCTCATGCCGACCATGTCCGTTTCACCTCTTTCTGCGGAACAGGGACAAACCGGAAGCTCGCGGCCGTCGGAGCTCTCGACATTCTGCCGGTGCACTACTCGGACCTGCCGAAGACGTTGGCGGGCCAGGTCGACGTTCTCCTTCTGCAGCTGGCAGAGCACCCCCATGACGGCAGACTCAGCTTCTCCTGCACCAGCGACTACGTCGAGGGCCTGGCAAAGATTGCTCGCCTGGTGGTGGCCGAGATAAACGCGCAAGCCCCCTTCACCAGCGCACTGATCGATGCAAACGATATCGATATCGCTATTCGAACAGATCGGGCCCCGTTGGCCCTCGCCCGCGGCCGACCCAGCGACGTTGAGCAAGCCATTGCAGCAAATGTCGCCGCATTGGTGGAAGACGGCGCTACACTGCAACTCGGCCTTGGCGCACTTCCAGACAGCATCGCCGATCTGCTCGTTGACCGACGCGATCTCGGTTTGCACTCCGGCTTGCTCGGCGACGGTGCGATGCGCTTGATACAGTCCGGCGCTGTGACAAACGCGGCCAAACCCGTTGACCGCGGCCTGTCGGTTACCGGAACGCTCCTTGGGAGCCTTGAACTGCTCGATTTCGCGCATCTCAATTCTACGATCGAGGTTCGCCCGATCGTAGAAACACATTCGCTCCCGAAACTCGCAGCGTTGCCCCGCTTCACGGCGATCAACTCAGCCATCGAAGTGGACCTGTCAGGCCAGGCCAACACCGAGATTGCTGGTGGTCGCTATGTAGGCGCCGTCGGAGGCGCTCTTGATTTCCTCCGCGGGGCACGTGCGTCGCAGGGAGGGGTCCCGATCCTTGCGCTGCCATCTAGTGCGGAGGTGCAAGGCAAGATGACCAGCCGGATTGTTGCGAACCTATCTGGGCCCGCTACGATCGGCAGGGCGGACGCCAGCATTGTCGTCACGGAATATGGAATCGCTGATCTTCGTGGCTTGTCCCTCGCCGATCGCCTTCAGAAGATGATCGCGATCGCACATCCAAACTTTCGCGAGACGCTCGGCCGCGCGGCGATATCTTAGGCCTCCCGATCGCGTCGACGCCCAGGCCGTCGGGAAAGATGGCCTTCGCCGCTTGTCGAATCCGGGACATGGCGACAGACGCGCCAGAAGCGGACCTCAGCACATTGCCCGGAAGCAGACGTCAGCCCGCCAACGCTCGACAGAAAACAACCCTCGCCGAGTGGGCAAGTCCTGTCAGGGCACTTTGGGGTGGCAACCCGACAGGGCACTTTGGTCATTTGGAAGGCAGTCCTACTGTTCGTTCGGGCGTGCCGCGACCAGCGCCGCGACGGCATCGGCTGTGGCGGCAGACAAGGTCCAGCCGAGGTGACCATGGCCAGTATTGTAGAATACCCGGGGGCGCGCGCCCGCGCATGACCCTTGGCAGCATGTCGGGCATCATCGGACGTAGGCCGGCCCAAGGCACGGCGTGACGCGTGCTCATTCCCGGGAAATGCCTCCTGCACCACCGAACCAGCGGCTCGATCCGGCTCGCTCGGATATCCTTATTGTAGCCATTGAACTCTGCGGTGCCGGCAACGCGGAAACGGCTGGGCCCTAGACGGCTGGCGACGATCTTGGTGCGATCGTCGAGGAGGCTTGTCTATGGAGCAGCCGCCTGGTCTGCCTCTTCCGGCAGTTGAACGGTGATCGAATATCCCTTCACCGGATAGACATTGACGCGATCGCCGAGACTTGCACCCAGCCGGCGAACCGATGCCAGTACCACGGCCACAAAGCCGAGCATGTCCGACGCGCCGCGGTGGCCTGCCGAAGCTTCGCGACGATCTCTTCAGGCTTATGCTTCTTCCGCGCCATAGCGGCATCCTCCAAGGCTCAAAAGCCTACTTCACGGAGGACCACTTTCCAGGGGGCAGCCCACAGCGGAAATACACGCTGTCGCACTTCGCCACGATGCCATGAACGCCGACTTCACGGCCAAACCACGGATGATACCGATAGAGAGCTTCTCGGAACTCCGTCCCGTGGGCGTTCTTAAGCTTCGTTGTACAACGCCCACCGGCCGCACTCGACCATCGGCTACATCAGCCCGGTCGAGTTCGAAAAGAAGGCCGGGTTAGCTTAACTGAGTGTCCACGAGACCGGCAGCAGGCCATGACTCGGTAATGGCAGGATTGGATGGCTCGTTGCACGAGGTGGAAATCCCCAGGCGATGGTGACGGCTGGCAAGTCCTGGCTGCGTACCACCATCGGTGCATGTCCTATAGCGCCTGGCGAAGAGCCTGTCCCGGGTCAGCTCTGTCTGCGCAAATGGACGATCTGAGCGGTCAAGCCGATGATGAGTATGGCAAGGAGGCTGGCGAGCGCGCCCAGGAGGAGCGGCGACTTCGGATCGGTGACCAGGGGATGGCCGTCCGGGACGCGTCGAAGCGTCTCGCTGACGCTCGGCACCATCAGAAGGAATGCTGTAAGAGTCAGGAAGATCGTTTCGAGATATGTGGCGCCGCGACCAAATCGCGGAAGACGGCCGACGCCGTAGCCGGCGAGCAGCAGCAGGATTGTCGCTGCGCCGATGCCGTAGCTGATCGGCTCGCGGGCAACCAGAAACACCGTCGCCCCACCGATCAGCATCGAAACGAAATACAGGGTGCCGGGCACGGATCGCGGCACGATCCTGCCGTAGCGGGCAAACATGTAGATGGCGAGCGGAATGGCGGGCAGGCTACCAAGCGTATGCACCCAGCCGAGCGGAGAAATTCCAAACATCAAGGTTGTCCTGTTTTCTGATCTGGTGCGTCATTGGCGATAGGCGCCTCTGGGCATGCGTCGTGGAGGGGATCTCAAACCCGCCTATTCGCCTCGCCGTGCGCAGGAGACGCCTGCTGAAGGAGGGTGATGCTCAGGGCCACGCCTGCGGCCAAACAGCAGGCGATGCAAAGGATGGCGGCGATTAGCGCCTGCGTGATCGCGGCCGGATCGGTACGTGCCCCCAGCACCTGATAGAAAATGCCTCCGATCACTGCGACGCTGAGCGCGGTGCTCACCTGGAGCGTCGAGCTGGCGATCCCGGCGATCATGCCGGACAGTGCCGGCGCGACCCGGCCCGTCACCATCCGCATAAGCGTCGGCAGCGCGAGCCCTTGCCCGAAGCCGATGAGGAACAGGAGGGCGGCAAGCGGCATCGGGGTAGGTTGCGCGCCGGTCGATGTCGCCGCGATGAGCCCGGCTAGACCCAGGAACCCGACAACCTCCAGCCCCATGCCGAGCGGATTGACATAGGCGCCGCAGAACCGCCGGAGAAAGGGCGTCGACAGCGGCCCGAGCAGGAATCCGGCACCAAACGGCAGGAAGACGAGGCCCGCCTGCAGCGCGGTCATAAGCAGCGCCTCCTGCAAATAGACAGAGAGCAGCTGGAAAAAATTGCCGATCGAATAGAATAACAGTGCGATCAGCAGCGAGCGGCCCAGTCCCGGCGCTCGCAAGGCAACCGGGTCGAGCAGGGGGGCACCGCCCGCTCGTGCCAGCCTGGTCTCATAACGCCCGAACAGCCACGCCAGTAGCGGTACCCCTGCGAGCGACAGCCAGGACCAGAGCGGCCACCCTGCTTCACGCCCCTTAATCAGCGGCAAGAGCAGCGCGCCGAGCGTCAGCATCGACAGCGCCATGCCGCCGAGATCCAGCCGGCTTGCTTCGCGTGCGCGTGTCTCCTTCAGCACAGGAATGCCGAACAGGAGGACGAGCATCGCCACGGGCAGGTTGATCAAGAAGATCGCCCGCCACCCCAGACCCATGAGATCCAGCGCGATCAGGACTCCGCCCAATGCCTGCCCGACCACTGCGGCCAAGCCGAAGATCGCACCATAAATGCTGAGGGCTAGCGGCTTCTCCTTCTCCGGAAAAATCGCCTGCACCGAAGCGAGCGCCTGCGGCGCGATCAGGGCGGCTGTTACGCCCTGCAATGCGCGCCCGGAGACCAGCACCCAGGGCGACCACGCAAAGCCGCACAGGGTCGAGGCCGCGGCGAAGCCGACCAGGCCGATAAAGAACACACGGCCGCGACCGAACAGATCGCCAAGCCGCCCACCGGTCGTCAGCGTCACGGCATAGAGTGCGGCATAGGAAGAAATAACGAGCTGCTCGGCGGAGGAGGAGGCGCCCAATTCCCCTCGGATCGAGGGTAGCGCCACATTGACGATGAAGAAGTCGAGCGGCGGCAAAAACGTGCCGACTAGCAGGATCACGAACATCGTCCAGCGCCGGGGCTCGGACAGTTCGTGACCATCCCGAACCATAGAGGTCCTAAGCACCGCGGCTTCACATGTCGTCGCACTCATGAGTGTA
>JARYGW010000047.1:0-9211 GCA_033792295.1 Allobosea sp. | reverse complement strand
TCTTGAATCTGAACTTCGCCGCCCCCGATCAATTCACGCCGCCCTAGCTGTGGGTGTCGAAGTCGGTCGCGATGGAGATGTCGCGCCAGGCGGTGATGTCGGCGCGGAAGGCCGCCAGCTTTTGCTCCACCATCGCGTGGGCGCGCGGCCCGATCGGGAGGTGAAGCGGCGGATGCTCGGCATCGACGGCCTGCAGCATCACGGCGACGGCTTTGGCCGGGTCGCCGGCCTGCCTGCCGTTATTGGTGTGACGGTAATGACGTCTCGCAGGCACCGTCTCGGCATAGGCGGCGATCTCCCGCGCCGCGGTAATCATCGAGCGACCGAGGAACTCGGTGCGAAAAGGGCCAGGCTCGACGATGATCACCTGCACGCCGAGCGGGCGAAGTTCCTGTGAGAGTGCCTCGGACAGACCTTCGACCGCAAACTTGCTCGCATTGTAAAAGCCGAAGCCAGCGGAGCCGGCGATCCCGGCACCTGATGAGAGATTGACGATGCGGGCTCCGGCACGTTTGCGCAGCACCGGCAGGGCGGCCCGGGTCGTCTCGATCAGGCCGAAGACATTCACGTCGAACATTTGTCGATATTCGTCTGGTTCTCCCTCTTCGATCGCGCCGATGAGACCGAAGCCGGTATTGTTGACGAGGACGTCGAGACCGCCAAACGCGCTTTCGGCCAACGCCACGGCCCTTGCAGCGTCGCCGTCTCGGGTGACGTCCAGCGAAATGCTGCGCACAGTCTCGGGGTAGCGCTCGCCCAGCGATTTCAAGCTATCCGTCGAACGGGCAGTGGCGACGAGGCGATCGCCTCGCGCGGCTACGGCCTCGGCAAGCTGCCGGCCTAGACCCGACGAGCATCCTGTGATCAGCCACGTTTTCATCATGTCCTCCTTCTGTGCTCAGACCGAGCGCCGCGCCGTCTCGCGGCCATAAGGGGCCCGCACGCTTTTCGTCCTCAGCGGGATGCGGCGAAAATAGGCGCTTGGATTTGTTCGGTAACTGACAGTACCGTTCGATCTCCGTTCAGTTTTGTGGGTTCGGCGATGGAATGGAGCGACGTCAGAATCTTTCTGGCCATAGTCCGTACCGGCACGCTGGGCGCTGCTGCCCGCGCGCTTCATCTGAGCCATCCCACGGTCGGGCGCCGCCTTCGGGCTCTCGAACAGGCCACCGGCCACACGTTGTTCCAGAGAACGGTCGACGGTTTCATTCCGACGGAAGAAGGCAACGCCGTCATCGCTCTGGCCGAGCAGATGGAGGAAGGTGCTCTGGGCATCGAGCGGCGGCTCGCCGGACAGGAGCAAGCCCTGCAAGGCACCTTGCGCATATCTTCGGCCGACTGGTTTGGCGCTTATGTCCTTCCGCCGATCATCGACGACTATGCGAAGGCCTATCCGGACGTCGATCTGGAAATCCTCACCGGCACCCGCCTGTTCAGCCTCGCACAGCGGGAAGCCGATATCGCTTTCCGGATCGTCCCGTTCGACAACCCCGATGTCGTGCAGCGACGACTGGTCAGTCTGCCCTATGGCGTCTATGTCGCGGCAGGCTCACCAGAACCGGAGTATGGTGATGGAGCCGGCTTCCGCCTCATCACCCACGACACCTCGACCGGCCAGTTCCCGGATATCGCCTGGCTCATCGAGAGCTTCCCTAACGCGAAGCCGCTCCTCCGATCGAACAATCGCAACGTACAGGGGCGGATGAGCCGCCAGGGCATCGGCATCGCCGTCCTGCCACAAGTGGTCGGAAGTCAAATTGTAGGGCTTCGCAAGCTCGATCTGCCGGCAGAGCCACCCTCCCGGGACATCTGGATGGGCTATCACCGGGACATCCGGCGCCTCCAGCGGTTACGAGCCTTCATCGCGGTCGTGACAGATCATATGAGCCAATTGCCACTATGAACACACCAGTCGGCAATGACATTTTAGGGGTCGCGCGCCTTTCGCGTTGCGCCAAGGGCCGACATTGGGACATCGCCAAGAACCAGACATTCGTGGGGCCCGAGTGGGCTATGCTTCGCCGGAGTATCTCGGCGAGTGGCTGCGGGACTGAAATGGTCAGAGCCGGGTTTTTTCCGCCGTGAGAAGTAAGATTTGAGGCTCTAGTCGGCCGCCTTGATGGAATCGCTAGACCTGCCGTAATCGAGCAGCTTCCGATAAGTAACCGTGGATCTGCGCAACGACTGCGGCGCCCTCGCCAACAGCAGCGGCAACGCGTTTGGTCGATCCGGCTCTAATATCGCCGATAGCAAAGACGCCGGCCCTGTCGGTTTCCAGTGTGCGAGGCATGTCGCCGGATGCTGCGGCAAATTCCTGCAACGCCCCACCGGTCTTCACGAAGCCGGCATGGTCGACGCCGACGCAGTTCTGCAGCCAGTCTGTGTTCGGCTCGGCTCCAATGAAGAGGAAGAGGTGTCGCAGGGCGCGGTGGTGCGTAACTCCGTTTGCACGGTTTCCGAAGGTCGCGCCTGTAAGCCCGGTCGCCTTGGTACCATCGAGCGATAGAACCTCGGAATCCGGGTGAATTTCGACGTTCGGCAGCGCCGCAATCCGTTCGATCAAGTACCGCGACATCGTCGCTTCGAGATCGCGACGGCGTATGATCAGGTGCAGTCGCTTCACCTTCGGCGCCAGGAACACGACTGCCTGCCCGGCAGAATTTCCCCCGCCCACCAGCGCTACTTCTTCTCCTTCGCAAAGCCGGGCTTCGACGGGAGAAGCCCAGTACGAAACCCCGTTGCCCTCGAATATGTCGAGATCTGCAATATCTGGCCGGCGGTATCGAGCGCCGGCGGCGATTACGACTGTTTTAGCCAGGATGCTCGCTCGATTTGACAGGGCCAACCGCTTGATCTGCCGGTCACGGCAATCAAGCTCGGTCACTGTCAAGGGAATGGCAATTTCCGCTCCGAACTTCTGGGCTTGATTGTAGGCGCGTCCGGCCAGCGCCTGCCCCGATATGCCGGTCGGAAAGCCAAGGTAGTTCTCAATCCGCGCCGAGGCGCCAGCTTGGCCCCCGAAGGCGCGCTGATCGAGCACCAGAACGCTCAAGCCCTCCGATGCCGCATAGACCGCCGCGGCCAACCCGGCCGGCCCAGACCCTACGATGGCAGTGTCGTAGATCTTGGTCGGATCGAGCTCGGGCGTCATTCCGAGGCAGACCCCGACTTCCGCATTGCTGGGGTGCTTCAAGACAGTGCCGACCGGGCAGATCATCAGGGGAAGATCGTCTGAATGCAGCCCCAGCCGCTCTACGATGACGTGCCCGTCGCCGCCGTCTCCCGCGTCGATCGTGGTGTAGGGATAGCCGTTGCGGGACAGGAACCCCTGCAAGCGCACGAGCTCGCTCTCTCCCGTTCGTCCGATCAGCACCGATCCGGCCGAACCCCCTTCGATCAGCCCGACCCGGCGCAGGATGAGCGCGCGCATGACGATTTCGCCGAGATCGGCCGAACCGATGATCAGAGCCCGTAGGTGCGCCGCATCCAGTGGCAGCGCCAGACACCCCTCTGCCCCCGCCTTGCCTGCGGCCAATGAGCCACGCCCCGCAAGCTGGCTGACTTCACCCGTAAATTGTCCGATGCCGTGAACAGTGATGGGATTCTCGCGCCCGAGGCCATCGCGGCGCACGACTTCGATCGCGCCGTCCAGAACCATCCATACCGGTGCATGGTGGTCGCCGACGTCAAAGATCAATTCGTACGGTTGAAACCGGCGCGCGGGCCCGCTGGCGAACCTCCTGAACGTTGCAATCTGTTCGGCAACGAGCACCGGGAACATCTGGTGGCCGCGTGTCTCGATCAGGCTCATCTCAAATTCCGATCGATCATGTGAGGAATGCAGGCCGTCGTCGACATGTAGGTCGACAAGACTTGCGCTCAGTGTGGGATGGAACCGGACAGTATGAAGCGCGCCCGATGCGGAAGCGTCATTGCAACATCACGAGGCAAACCGAGATTCGTTGCAAGCACGTCAACCGGGTTGGCGGCGAGCCAGGCTGAGAGGTCGTTCGCCTCATAATGCCCATTGTTGAACCCGATGAGGACGCGCAACACCGTCGATCCGGTGTTGCGGATGTAATGCCCGGCGCCCATCGGAGCATAGCCAATGTCGCCAGCCTCGAACTGCTCGGTCACGACCTGCCCTTCGGCGAGGAAGACCGCCATCTCGGCGTTGCCCTCCAGATAATACTGCCACTCGTCGGCGTTCGGGTGCCAGTGCAGCTCGCGCATCGCGCCGGGCTCGATCTCCAGGAGCGAGCCGGCCATGCCCTTCGAGATCGGAAATTCGTCGACGGTGACGGTGCGCTGAGTCCCCCCGCCCGGCACGCGCCTTGGTTGCTGGGCCAGCAGCGGGTAGCGATGCGGCGTCGTCAACGCAGGCGCCGTGCGCGGCTCGGCGTCGGTCGAGCGGTCGTCGGGGACGGGTCCTTGGGCGAAATAGGCCTCGCTGGCCGGGAGCTGTGCGATCTGTTCGCGGCTCAGGCCGAGATTCTGCGCCAGCACCTGCGGCGATGTGCGGGAAAGCCAGTCGGTGACGCTGAAGGTATGATCCTCGGAGAAGTCGCCATTGTCGAAGATCAGAATGAAATGGCATTCGCCGGGACCGAGACCCTGGATGGAGTGGCCCCAGCCGCGTGGAAAATACCAGACGTCGCCGGGGCCGAACGTATCGGTCGCCGACGAGCCGTCCGGATGCAGCACGGTGGTGCGGCACTCGCCCGCGACGACATAGGCCCATTCGGCGGCATTGGCATGCCAGTGCAGTTCGCGCATCGAGCCCGGTGCGAGCCTCATCGAAACGCCTGCGATGCCGACGCTGGCCGGGAACTGCTTCACGGAGGCGCCGCGCGTGATGCCGCCTAAGCCGGTGCGGGGCGTGGCCTGTTCGAGCCGGTAGCGGAAGGACATCGTGGAATCGGTCATGGTCGTCTCCATCGGCCGGGTGGCAAGGGGCTTAGCGAGTCGTGGCGGCGCGCGGGCGGATGGCGTCCCGGGCGGCCTGCCTCAGGGCGGAGACGAGGCTGTCGACATCCCGCTCGCCATCGTACCGAAGCCCGTTGATGAACAGGCTCGGCGTCCCGTTCACGCCACTGCGAATGCCGCCCGTGAAATCCTCCTTGATCTTCCGGTCGAAGCGGCCATCGAGACCTTGCGTGACGACGTCGGTATCGAGACCGAGGCGAAGGCCATAGGCGTAGAGGTCGGCGTCGCGCAGTGCGGTCTGGTTCTCGTAGAGCATGTCATGTGCCTGCCAGAACTTGCCGAGTTCGGCGGCCGTCTCCGCGAACTCCGCTGCGCGCAGCGCATGGGGATGCATTTCGGCGAGCGGGAAGTTGCGGAAGACGAAGCGCAACTGGTCACCCATGGCGCGCTGCACCGCCTTGAGAACAGGATAGGCCTCGCCGCAATAGGGGCATTCATAGTCGCCATATTCGACGAGGGTCACAGCGGCCTGGGCCTGACCCTGGACATGGTCCTGGCTGCCGACGGGGATCGCGAGACGGGTCATGACGCAGTTCCTTCCGAGGGCGCCGCGGCGCCGAGATTGTCGAGTGCTTCAAGGATGCCGTCGGCGCCGGGGTTGATGCCGAGCGGCGAGACGAAGCTCCAGCGGATGATGCCGGCCGCGTCGATGACGAAGAGGGCGCGCTCAGCGATCCCCTCCTTGTCGCGGTAGACGCCGAAGCTGCGGGCGACCGCACCCTTCGGCTCGAAATCGGACAGCAGCGGAAAGTGCAGCTTGCGCTCGCCGGCAAAGGCCGCGTGACACCAGACGCCATCCACCGAGATGCCGACGAGTTGGGCGCCGGCCTTGTGGAATTCGGGCAGGATCTCGTTGTAGAGCGCCATCTGGTCGCCGCAGACCGGGCTCCAGTCGGCCGGGTAGAAGGCGAGGATCACCGGCTTGCCGCGCAGGTCATCGAGCGAAACCGTCTGGTCAGGCGTCGCCGGCAGCGTGAAGGCCGGGGCGGCCCTGCCCGCAGGCAGGGCCGTCGGCGAATGCGTTTCGGACATGGTCATTCTCCTCCGATCGGAACGTGTTTGAGCGCGCTCAGCGCTCTTGCCGTGTCGTTTCGTAGAGAAACCAGCTCCGCCGCTCGGAATCATCGATCCAGACCTCGATCAGGCTGGTCGAGGCGACGTCGTTATGGGCCTCGCAGACACCGTGAGCCGCGCGCAGGAAGCCGGTCAGCCTGCGGTTGTCGTCGGCAAGCTCGGCCAGCATGTCCTGGGGGGTGACATAGTCCGCGTCATTGTCGAGCAAACGCTGGATCCGGCCGATATGGCCGATCGAGCGGAGCGTCGAGCCGCCGACCTTGCGGACGCGCTCGGCCAGCGCATCGGTGGTCGCGAAGATCTGATCGCCCTGCTCGTCGAGCATCAGGTGATAGTCGCGGAAATGCGGACCGGACATGTGCCAGTGGAAGTTCTTGGTCTTGAGATAGAGCGCGAACATGTCGGCGAGAACGCCGGTCAGTGCGGCGGCGATGTCGGTCGTGGCGTTCGCGCCGAGATCGGTCGGCGTACGCAAGGCGGCGTCCCGCTTGGCATGGATGGACAGGTCGTTCATGGCAGCTCTCCGGGTTGGCTTCGAGGAGCCTGTCTCCCCGATGTCCTGACCCTAGGTCGCAGATGCCATCGTCTGAATCGGACGAAGGCATGTCGGGCTCATACCTAGGTTTATGTGCGCCAGCGAAGGACGCGCCCGGCCGACCTAAACCCCTGTATGATTTCATCGCCGGCCGCTTTCGCGAAAGTGATGCCGCGGATCGAAGCATCCGCACCGATCGCGGGGGACGAGGCAGATGAGCTATGCTAGCGCGTTGTCAGCTCTCGCGACCGGAATCGGCTGCCTCTCATGTCCTCCCGCCTCTCCGCCGCTCGGCAGAGCGCCTCTCGATCCGCCCCGCCGGACACCGCTCTCCCCCAGCGCTCCTTCTTCTCTCCGGCCATGAACACGACGGCACTTCGCATCGCCGCGGGTCTGCTCGCGCTCTGCATCTTCCTGTTCGATACGCTCTCGCCGCTGGAGGGCGCGGTGGCTGTGCTCTACGTTCTGGTTGTCTTGCTGGCAGCGGGCACCGGACGGCGGGGCGACATCCTCGTGGCGGCGGTGACAAGCCTGATCCTGACCGTCGTGGCTTATGTCGATACACATGGCCTGAGCCTGGCCGGCGCTCCGACTTTGCGCGCGCTGGTCAGCGTGGCGGCGATCACGATCGCGACGTTGCTCTCCCTGAAGAACCAGGCGGCCACGGCGACGCTTGCGGCCCAAGCCCGGCTGCTTAATCTGTCGCACGACATGATCTTCGTGCGAGACACTTTCGGACAGATCACATTCTGGAATCGCGCCTCGGAAGAGACCTATGGCTGGTCTGCCGCCGAGGCGACGGGCCGGATCGCCGACGAGTTGCTGGAGACGCGATATGCGCTGCCCCGCGACGCAGCCGACCGCGTGCTTCACGACACGGGACGATGGGACGGCACGCTGGAGCACCGGACCAAGGCCGGCGCGCGGATCACCGTGGAAAGTCGCTGGGCCCTCCAACACGATGCCAGGGGACGCATCGTCGGCGTGTTCGAGACGAATACGGATGTCACCGAACGTGAGGCGGCCCACGCAGCGCTGGTTCAGAGCGAGAGACGCTACCGGCGCATGTTTGACGCGACTCGGGTCGGCGTCGTCCAGGAGAACTGGAGCGCGGCGCGTCGCGAACTTGCTGCGCTCGGTCTCGCGGATGGCGAGTCACTGGCCGCTCATCTGACAGCACATCCGGAGCTTGTCGCGCGCCTGCGCAGGCTGACGAAGATTGTCGACGTCAATCCGGCCTTTCTCGCCATGATCGGAGCTGAGAGTAATTCTCATCTCCATCAGACGGTCGACGATGTGCTGAGCGAGAGCGATCCGACCTTCGGGCCGGCGCTGGCGGCTTTTGCTCGCGGCGACGGCTTCCATGAAGGCGAGACGGAAATCGTCAGGGCAGATGGCAGTCGCGTGCCGGTGATCTTCGCCATTACCTTTCCGACAGTCGATGACGGCGACGGCAACGTGCTGGTCTTCGTCGTCGACATCACCGAACGCCGGCAGGCGCAGGATGCGGTGCTGCACGCGCAAGCGGAGCTCGCCCATGCCGCCCGCGTGGCGACATTGGGTGAGCTCACCGCGTCGATCGCCCATGAGGTCAACCAGCCTTTGATGGCGGTCGTGACCAACGGCGAGGCGGCGCTGCGCTGGCTGCGCCGTGACAAGCCTGACCTGCAGGAGGTCGACAGCGCCATCGGGCGCGTCGTTTCCGAAGGGCGGCGCGCCAGCGAGATCGTCAAGCGGATCCGGGCCTTCCTGACCAAGACACCGGCCCGGTCGAGCGCGCTGGAGGTCGCCGCGCTGATCGATGAGGCCGCCCAACTCGTGCAGCGGGAACTCGCGCGCGCCGAGGTCGAATTGCGCATCGAAGCCGCGCCAGACCTGCCGCCTGTCATCGGCGACCGGATCCAGCTCCAACAAGTCCTGGTGAACCTGATGGTCAATGCCGGGCAGGCCATGGCGGAGCATGACGGCCGACGCCTGCTGACGATCACCGCTGGTCAGGAGCACTGCCAGGTGGAGAGCGGCCGTGTCGAGATCGCGCTCCGCGACACCGGTCCCGGCATCTCGCCCGAGAATGTCGAGCGCCTGTTCGATCCCTTCTTCACGACCAAGCCGGAGGGGATGGGCATGGGGCTTGCGATCTGCCGCACGACCGCTGAAGCTCACGGCGGAAAGCTCTCGGTGGAGAGCCTCCCAGGCGGCGGAGCGACATTCCGCCTGATCCTCCCCATTCCCCACCGTGGTACCGCGGCATGATCAGGCAGACCTCCGTCAAACCGGCACCGGCCTCACCGAGCCCGCCACTCGTCGTGATCATCGACGACGATTCGGCGGTGCGCGAATCCCTCGACAGCCTGATCCGGTCGGTGGGGTTGGCGACGCGGCTCTTCGGCGCACCGGCGGAGCTCCTGCAGGGCAACTTGCCCGACGCGCCGGGCTGCATCATCCTCGACGTGCGCCTGCCCGGCATCAGCGGCCTCGATTTCCAGGATCAGCTCGCCCGGCAGGGGATAGCGCTCCCGGTCGTCTTCATGACCGGTCACGGAGACATACCCATGACCGTGCGGGCGATGAAGGCTGGTGCGGTCGATTTCCTGTCGAAGCCTTTCCGCGATCAGG
>JARYGW010000479.1:0-3079 GCA_033792295.1 Allobosea sp. | reverse complement strand
GAACGCATGGCATTGGTTTTCTCCGCGTCAATGCCGATACCATTGCCCACAAGAGCCACCTTGTAGATGCGTTGTGCAGCTTTGGCCGAAACGAGCTCCTGCCGCACGTCGCGCAGCACGGCCGCCGGGTCGCGCTTCTCGGGATCTCCGAAGCCTCCTGCCCCGGCAGTGCGCATGCTGAGCACGTCACCCTTCCGGAGCGGATAGGTGCCCTTCGAGTGCAGGCTCCGCTGGGACGGCGTGCCGGGATTCAGGATCGTCTCGGCCTTGATGCCGTGCAGCCCGCCCTCGAGCCCGTAGGGCGCATTGACGTAGCGGTCGCCGAGATTGGTGACCAGCCCGGCATCGGCGAGCAGACGCACATCCTTCCGCATGGCCATACCGCCCCTGAACTGGCCCGCGCCGGCGCTGTCGGGTATCAGTTCCATCCGCTCGACGAAAACGGGAGCGTTCATCTCCTGAACCTCGACCGGCGTATTGGTGCCGTTCGTGGGAGAGGTGGTCGCCTCCTGGCCATCCCGGTGACGATGCGCCCCGACGCCGCCGACCGCCGTCATCCAGGCGAGGAAGGGCTTGCCGGTATGGGGGCTGACCGTGCCACTGACCTTTGGATTGCAGAATCCCGAGCTGGCAGCGATGACGCGGTCCGGCACGATCTGAGCCAGTGCCCCCATCACCACCTCGTAGATGCGGTTGGCGTTGACCGCACGGGCGCCGCTGGCCGCTCCGGGGTTCGGATTGACGTAGCAGCCCTGGGGCGCGCGAATCTCGATGCAGTCGATGATGCCGAAGTTCTGCGGCGAGCGCGGCAGGGTCACGCCCTTGATCGCGGCGATGCAATAAGAGCGGGTGTATTGCATATAGGCATTGATGCCGGCGGGCCGTTGCGGCCCGGTGCCCTCCCAATCGCAGATGATGCGGCCGGGCTCGACCGTCAGCGCCAGCTTGAACGGCACCGGCTCGGTATCCGGTCCGACATCGTCGAGCACGTCCTCGAAGCGATAAGTCCCGTAGGGCAGCTCGGCGATCGCCTCCACCATGGCGTCGCGGCTGCGCGAGACGATCTCGCGCATGCAGGCGGCGAGCTCTTCCGGCCCGTATTGCCGGGCGAGGCCCTGCATGCGGGCGACGCCGGTCATGTTGGCGGCGTACTGGGCATGGAGGTCGCCAAGCACATCCTTGATGCGGACATTGCCCTCGATGATGCGGAGGATCTCCTTGATCGGCTCGCCGGCTCTGTAGAGCAGCACGGGCATCAGCTTGATGCCCTCCTGGCAGGTCTCGCTGACGCCGACGACCTCCTCGCTCCCAGGCGCGCTGCCACCGACATCGATGTGATGTGCGATATTGACCGCGTAGCCGATCAGTTCGGCGTCATGGAAGACGGGCGTGACCATGAAGATGTCGGGCAGGTGACCGGAGCCGATGGTCGGGTCGTTGCAGATCACCGCATCGCCCGGCCCGAGCGAACCCTTGGGATAGTAGTCGAGCATCTGGCGGACAGTGAAGGCCATCGAGCCGAGATGGCCCGGGCTGTAGTCGCCCTGCGCGATCATGTTGCCTTCGGCATCGAAGACGCCGGTGGAGAAATCGGAGCCCTCGCGGACGGTCATAGAATAGGCGGTGCGCAGCAGGGTGCTGCCCATCTCGGCGGCGGTGGAGAGAAGGCCGCCCCAGACCACCGAAAAGGTAACGGGATCGATCGTGCTCATGAGCAATGTCCTCAGGCGAGCGTGGTGATGAGATTGCCGTGGGAGTCGACGGTCGTTTCGCTACCCGGCGGCAGGACGATGGTCGATTCGCGTTCCTCGACGATGGCCGGCCCGGCGAAGACGTCGCCGGCGCTGAGCCGGTAGCGGTCATAGACGTCGCAGAGCGTGAAGCCGTCCGTCTCGGGGAACCAGACTTGGCGCTGGCTGAGCCGGGCGCGCTCGACGCCGCCGGCCTGCCTCGGCAGCTCGTCCATGGTCAGGGTGCGGCCCGTGGCGATGCCGCGCAGCCGCCAATGAACCGCGACGATGGTCCAGTCGGGATCGAAGGTGCGGGCGCCGTAGGATTTGGCATAGGCCGTGTGGAAGGCGGAACGCAGCGTCTCCAGATCGGCAGGGGCATAGGGATAGGCCGGCAGTTCGACGGCGATCTCGAAACCCTGCCCGGCGAAACGCATGTCGCAGCTGGCCGAGAAGCTCTGGCGCTCGCGCGGCACGGCGGCCTCGTCGAGCTGCGCCCGCGCCTGCACTTCCAGATCGGCATAGAGCGCGTTGATCTCGGCGATGGCGTCGCCCTCGAGGTTCATCACCTGCGTGCGGGCGAGGTCGAGCGATGTCTCCGCCATCAGCAGGCCGACCGCGGATTCGACACCCGCCACGCGCGGGAACACCACCTTCGGACAGCCGAGCATACGGGCGAGCCGCGTGCCGTGCACCGGGCCCGCGCCGCCGAACGGCACCAGCGCGAACAGGCGCGGATCCTTGCCGCAATTGATGGTCACGGCGCGGGCGGCCTGCGCCATCTGCGCGGTGACGATCTCGTGGATGCCCCAGGCGGCCTGCATCACGTCGATGCCCAGCGGCACAGCGACGTCGCGCTCGATCGCGGTCAGCGCCGCTTCGGTATCGAGCTTCATCTCGCCGCCGAGGAAGAAGTCCGGATTGAGATATCCAAGCACGAGATCGGCGTCGGTTACGGTCGGCTTCGTCCCGCCGCGGCCATAGCAGGCCGGGCCGGGTACCGAGCCGGCGCTCTCGGGGCCGACCGCGATCGCGCCGAGATCGACCTTGGCGATGCTCCCGCCGCCGGAGCCGATCTCGATCAGGTCCACGGCCGGAATGCTGACCGGCAGCCCGCTGCCCTTCTTGAGGTGGGTCATGTCCACCTCGAACTGGCTGGCGAGCAGCGGCTTCCCGCCCTCGACCAGGCAGAGCTTGGCGGTGGTTCCGCCCATGTCGAAGGAGATCAGGTTGTCGGTGCCGGCCGCGGGGGCGAAGCGGGCGGCGGTCAGCACGCCGGCCGCCGGGCCGCTCTCGATGATGCGGATCGGGAAGCGCTTCACCGTCTCGGCGGTTGCGACACCGCCATT
>JARYGW010000478.1:0-3083 GCA_033792295.1 Allobosea sp. | reverse complement strand
TCCTCGAAACCGCGGGGCTCTCGGAGCACGAGCCCTCCGATCGGCTGATCGAGGCCGTTTGCCTGCTCTCGGATATCGGCTGGCGCGCCCATCCCGATTACCGCGGCGAGCAGAGCATGAACGTCATCGCCCATGCCTATTTTACCGGCATCGACCATGTCGGCCGTGCCTTCCTCGCGCTTGCGATCTTCCATCGCTATGCCGGGCTGAAGGCATCCTCGCCGGCCGCCGACGGGCTCAAGGGGCTGCTGTCGCCGGCTCTGGCCGAGCGTGCGTTGCTGATCGCAGCGATCTTCCGGGTCGCCTATCTGCTTTCGGCCGGAATGTCCGGCATCCTGCCCCGCATTCCGGCGCAGTGCGTCGGCAGGCGCCTGGTGCTGCGCCTGCCGGAGGATCTCAAGGCGTTGGCGAGCGAGCGTGTCGAGGGCCGGCTGAAGCAGCTCTCGAAGCTCCTCTCCCGCGACTACGAACTCGCGCAGGTCTGAGCGAGCTGCAGTTTTGCCGCGCGATCACGGAAACGCGGGTCGGCCCGCGTTTCCGCGTCAGATTTAGAGTATCTGCTCAGGCGGCGGCCTTCAGCCGGGTGAAGCCGGCGTCCAGATCGGCCTTGAGGTCCTCGAGGTTCTCCAGGCCGATATGGATGCGTACCGTCGGGCCTTTGTAGTCCGGTGTCGTCGCGGTGCGGTAGGGGCGGCAATCAAAGGGCAGGACGAGACTTTCATAGCCGCCCCAGGATGCGCCCATGCCGAACAGCGAGAGCCCATCCAGCATGGCCGCGATGGCCTTCATCGGGACCGGTTTGAACTCGACGGCGAAGAGCGAGGAGGCGCCGGTGAAGTCGCGCTTCCATAATGCGTGCCCCGGATCCTCCGGCAGAGCCGGATGCAGCACGCGGGCGATCTCCGGGCGCGCCTGCAGCCATTTCGCCATCTCCAGCCCGGCCGGCATCTGCTCCTTGAGGCGGATCGCCATGGTGCGCATGCCGCGCAGCGTCAGGAAGGCATCCTCCGGGGCGACGATGATGCCGAGCTCTTCCCAGGCCTTGCGCAGGGTCTTGTAGAGCTCCGGCGTGCGGGCCGAGATCGTGCCGATCAGCACGTCGGAATGGCCGGCATAGTATTTCGTGCCGGCCTGCACCGAGATGTCGACGCCGAATTTATGGCTGTCGAAATAGAGCGGCGTCGCCCAGGTGTTGTCCATCATCGTCAGGATGCCGCGCGCCGCGGCGGCCTTGGCGATGGCCGGGATGTCCTGCATCTCGAAGGTCTGCGAGCCCGGCGCCTCGGTCCAGACCGCCTTGGTGTTCGGTTTGAACAGCTTGGCGATGTCGGCCCCGACATGTGGGTCGTAATAGCTGACCTCGACACCCATCCGCTTCAGGAAGGAATCACAGAAATTCCGGGTCGGCCGGTAGACGCTGTCCGTCACCAGGACGTGATCGCCGGCGGAGAGGAAGGCGAGGAAGGGCAGGGTGCAGGCAAGCAGCCCCGACGGGGTCACCACCACGCCGGCGCCGCCCTCGATGGTGTTGGCCGCGGCCTCCAGCGCGTCGAGCGTCGGGTTGCCATGGGTGCCGTAGGTGTAGCGCGCCTTCCGCGCCAGGAAGTCCTCCGTGTTCGGATAGATGACCGTCGAGCCTCGTACGATAGGAGGATTGACAAAGCCGTAGCTGTCGCTGGGATCGCGGCCGGCGAGGGCGAGGCGTGTCCGCGTTCCGAGGCGGGCGAATTCGGAAGAAGGCAGCTTTTTCATGGAACCGGTGGGACTGGAGCTGGAGGCAAGGCGGCCAGACTTGACCACCTCGCCAAACTCGCATGTGATGATTGTGGCGAACAAGAGGCGGTTGCGGTGGATGGCCGTTGCTTGACGCTCATGAGTCGCTCTGGCAATCGACTCGGCCAAGGGGACGCCGTTTCATTGCTGGAAACGACAGAGCGGTTTGGGAGCCGCCGGCGGCGAACCGGACTGTCGCGCTTTCCGGGTTCTTCCGGGGCGCTTGTTTCAATGGGAGAGTACTGATGAAGAAAATTCTGGCAGCCGGCCTCTTCGCAGCGGCTGGGCTTGCGATCTCCGCTACGGGCGCTTCCGCACAGGCGACGCTTGCGCAGGTGAAGCAGCGCGGCGTCCTGAACTGCGGCTCGAACCCCGGCCTCGCCGGCTTCGGCGTGCCGGACGCGCAGGGCAACTGGACCGGCCTCGACGTCGACGTCTGCCGCGCCGTGGCCGCTGCGATCTTCAACGATCCGGCCAAGGTCAAGTTCATCCCGCTTTCGGCCAAGGACCGCTTCACCGCGCTCCAGTCCGGCGAGGTCGATCTGCTCGTCCGCAACTCGACCTGGACGATGACCCGCGACGCCTCGCTCGGCATCGCCTTCACCGGCGTCAACTACTATGACGGCCAGGGGTTCATGGTCCGCAAGAAGCTCGGCGTGAACTCGGCTCTCCAGCTCAACGGCGCCTCGGTCTGCACGCAGCAGGGCACGACGACGGAGCTCAACCTCGCCGACTACTTCCGCGCCAACAACCTGAAATACGAGGTCGTCGCCTTCGCGACCGCCGATGAGACCATCAAGGCCTATGACGCCGGCCGCTGCGACGCCTTCACCACGGACGCCTCGGGCCTCTATGCCGAGCGCCTGAAGCTGACGAACCCGGAAGAGCACATCGTTCTGCCGGAGATCATCTCCAAGGAGCCGCTCGGCCCGTCCGTGCGCAGCAACGACCCGCAGTGGTTTAATCTCGTGAAGTGGGTCGGCTTCGCCATGCTGAACGCCGAGGAACTCGGCGTCACCCAGGGCAATGTGGAGCAGCAGCTCAAGTCGGAGAACCCCGAGATCAAGCGTCTGCTCGGCACCGAGGGCAAGTTCGGCGAGCAGATCGGCCTGACGTCGGACTGGGTCGTGCGCATCATCAAGCTCGTCGGCAACTACGGCGAATCCTTCGAGCGCAACGTCGGCCAGGGCTCGCTGCTCAAGATCGCGCGCGGCCAGAACGCGCTCTGGACCAAGGGCGGCCTGCAATACGCCCCGCCGGTTCGGTGAGGCTTCCGACGGGCGCCGTGGAGAGCGGCGCCCGTCGATTTT
>JARYGW010000477.1:0-3137 GCA_033792295.1 Allobosea sp. | reverse complement strand
GCAGAGCTCGCGCGTCCGCTGGCGCAGGCCCTTGCCCTCGGCGCCCATCACCATGACCAGCGGGCGGCGCAGGGCGACGTCGTCGAGCGCGACATCGCCGTCCGAATCGAAGCCGAGGCGGAGGAAGCCACGTTTGCCCAGCGTTTCCAGCGCATCGCCGAGATTGCGCACGGCGACAACCGGGACATGCTCCAACGCGCCGGAAGCCGATTTCGCCAGAACGCCGGTCGCTGCCGGCGAATGACGGATGGTGACGATCACCGCCGCAGCCCCGAAGGCGGCGGCCGAGCGCAGGATCGCGCCGACATTGTGCGGATCGGTGATCTGGTCGAGCGCCAGGACCACGGCGTCGTCCGGCAGGCTGTCGAGATCGGGGGAAGGCAAGGGATCGCAAACCAGGTAAAGTCCCTGGTGTACCGAATCGGGCGTCAGCAGACGGTCGATTTCCGAGGGACGCACCAGTTCGGCCTCGAGCGGCAACGCGCCGACCTCTTCCTGCAGGCGACGCAGCGCGTTCTCGGTGGCGAGCAGGCGTCGGAAGCGCCGGCGCGGGTTGCGCAGGGCCTCGACCACCGGGTGGACGCCGTAGAGCACGGCCTCGTCGATGTCGCCGGGGCGATGCGGCGGCGGGGCGCCAGTGCGGCGGGCATGGCCGCCCGCTCGGTTGCCGGCAGGCCTGGCCTGTTTGGGACGGAATGGCGCGGCCATCGCTTTCTCCAGAATTCTCCTGCCTGCCGTGCCACGGCGCGGCGCGCTTGACCAGATCACCCGTGTCCCTATCGGACATGAAGTTGCGGTCAATTTCTTCGCCATCGCATCGACTTCCCCCGGAAAGTGAATTCCGCCTCCCGGTCCGATGCTCGGGCATGGGACGATCCGTGCCTCCTTCCTCGACCATGAAAGGCTCGAACAATGGCAGATGCCAGCCACCGACTCGTCGTCATCACCGGCGGTCCCGGTTCCGGCAAGACCACGCTGATCGAGGCTCTCGCGGGGGCAGGCCACGCCGTCATGCCCGAGGCCGGCCGGCAGGTGATCCGCACGCAACTCGCCGCGGGCGGGCAGGGGCTGCCCTGGGCCGATGGCAGCCTGTTCGCCGAGCTGATGTTGACGCAGGACCTGCGCAGCCATACGGTGGCGCTGGCCCGGTCCGGCCTCGTCTTCTTCGACCGGGGCATTCCCGATATCGCCGGCTATCTCGCCTTATGCAGACTGCCGATCACCGAAACGGTCGAGCGCGCCGCGCGGGCATGCCGCTACCGGCGGACGGTGTTCATCGCGCCGCCCTGGCCGGAGATCTTCACTCAGGATGCCGAGCGCAAGCAGGGTCCGGCCGAGGCGCAAAGGACCTATGAGGCGATGGTCGCGACCTATCCTCGATACGGCTACGACCTTCTCGAACTGCCGCGAGTCGAGGTCGCGGAGCGCGTCGCTTTCGTCACGAGACACCTTTCCTAGCGCCTTTCCGTGCTTCTCCGAATTACGGAAATCCTCGGCTTCTGGTCGGGGCGCATTGTCTTCACGCGAACCGGCCTGTGGTTCGCTCGGAAATGCTCGGGCCGCAATCTGGGCGGGTTTGCACAGGAAGCGGCTTCTTCCGACAAGGAATTTGCCGCGGCGGTCTTTTTGCCGTTGACACGCCGCTGCCCGGTCACCATAAGTCCGGCCGCGCCTGCCGGTCGTCACGCGAGTGACATATCGGTGGCCCGCGGCTCACAGAGCCGGTCATGGGCGCAGGCGGGGGAATGTCCCGAGCGGCAAAGGGGGCGGACTGTAAATCCGCTGGCTATGCCTTCGCAGGTTCGAGTCCTGCTTCCCCCACCATCTGTTTCTTAAGTATTTGATTTCCTTCGATTTTAGCGGCCGCGCCCGCACCTGATGACAAGGTGCGGGAATAGGCGTTCGATTTCGGTTCCGGAATCAGGAGCGCGGTGGCCTCTTGAGCGAGCCGCACGCGGTTTGCCTTCTTCGTGTAGAACGCCGCCATGCCGCGTCCGGACCGGCCGACGATTGCATCGAGCTGGGCGTCGGAGGCGCTTCGGCTCGCTGCCCGAGTAGCGCCGGCCTTTCGCAGGCCGTGGGCTCGGCCAGGAACATCGGCGGCAACGCAGGCTTCCGCGAACCAGTTGCCGAAACCCTCCTTGCTCATCGTCGTGCCGTCGGCCTTGGCGGTGCAGACCATATCGCCTGTCTTCGTAGCCGCGATCGAAACTGCCTGCGGAGGCAGGAGAGGGAGGATCACGGTGACCTTGCCCGGGCCCTTCTCGGTCGGCATGTGGATCAGGCCGCCGCGAATGTGCTGCTTGCCGAAGCGCGAGGCGTCGCTCCGGCGGAAGCCGGCATAAAGCATGATGTCGAAGGCCAGCCGTTCGCGCGTGCCAATCTTCCACTTCTTCTCAAACTTGGCGCACTCGTCATCGGTCCAGGTGTGGTGCCCTTCCGTCTTGGGCTTGGACACCTTCACGTCGCGCGGCGGATCTTTCTTGACGTGCTCGGCATCAACAGGCCGCGCATCGTCTCGACGAAATGAGGGGCCATGGCCGGCGTGTCCTTGCGGCGATCGCGACCGGTAACGACGGCCTTGCGCGTGATCGCCGAAAGCGGATTGTCGCCCGCCGTCTCCAGCACGTGCTTCATGATGTTCTCGCGCTGGCGGCGCGTGGCATTCGACAAGGCGGCCCAAGCCTGGCTGCCCTGGCACTGTCTCCAGAGCCACCGAAGCGTCCCGGCGCCCCCGGCCAGCTCCTTCTGAAGCGGCTCGTCCACCAACGTGGCCTCATAGGCTTCCTTGATCGCCTCGCTGCCATATTCAGGAGGGAGCCGCACGCGCTTGCCCTTGCCACGCCGGAAGTACCGGACGAGGTTGCTGTGCCGGTTGAGCTCGCGATGAGCATGCGGGTAGCGAGGCCGCTAGCCCGAGCGCGAGCGCAACATGGGTCTTGCCCGTGCCGCTGTTGCCGAGCGCGACGATGTTCTCTCGGCGTAGAAGATAGCCGCAGCGTGCCAGTTCCTGGACGTGTATCTTCGTCAGTTCGGGGATTGCGGCGCCCAACACGCCAGCTTCATTCTATTCGCCGGCCTTCAGCTTGGTGGCATAGATATCCTTGTACTGCTCGCGGAGCAGGTTCTTCTGGACC
>JARYGW010000476.1:0-3168 GCA_033792295.1 Allobosea sp. | reverse complement strand
CACCGCTTTCGCGCTCGAAGCCGGAGCCGCGGGCGTGGTCTTTCCGGGCTTCGCCAGCGAGGTCGACAATCTGCCGGCCGAGGAGCGCGAAACCCTGCTGCGCGAGATCGTGAAGGTCGTCGCGGGCCGTGTCCCGGTCGTTGCCGGAGCCAGCGCTCCTTCGGCCGAGGAGGCGGCGGATCATGCACGCCGGGCCGCCGAACTCGGGATCCGGCATCTGATGATCCAGGCGCCGAAATCCATCGGCGTCGATGGCGGGGCGGTCGCGGCCTTCTACCTCGCCGTCTCGAATGCCGTGCCCGGCATCGAGATCGTGCTGCAGAACGCACCCGCGCCGCGCGGCTCCGACCTGAAGCCCGAAGTCATCCTGGACATCGTCCGGGGCAACCCCGCCATCACCTATGTGAAAGAAGAGACACTTCCCTCAGGCGGCCCGATCAGCGCGATCCTCAAGGGCGCGCCGCCCCATCTCAAGGGCGTGCTGGGCGGCGGGGGCGCACGCTACATCGTCGAGGAATATGTGCGCGGCGCCTGCGGGGCGATGCCGGCCGTGGAAATCACCGATGTCCATGTCGCGCTCGACCGCGCCTTCCGTGCGAAGGACATCGCAGCAGCGCGCGACCTCTACCGGCGCACGCTGCCCCTGCTCGTCATCCAGGCGAATTTCCGCATGGCCTTCACCAAATATGTGCTGACGCGGCGTGGCCTGCTGAGCAACCATCTCTGCCGCGCGCCGGTGCCGGCGCTCGACGAGACCGATCGCGCCGAGATCGACGCCTGGCTCGCTTCCGTCGCCGATCTCCTCGCGGCCCCGTCCGCGGCACGCAAGACAGGATGACGGCCCGATGAGCGAAACCGTCGCCAAGGTCGAAGTCTTCACGCTGACGATCCCGCGCGAGACCGTCTATCTCGGCGATCCGCGCCCCGGCGAGACCGTCAACGAGAAGGGCTACATCGTCCGCAAGGGCAACCGCACGGTCTATCCGACCATGGACCGGACGGTCGTGGTCAGGCTGGAGACCAGCGGCGGACTCGTCGGTTGGGGCGAGACCTACGGCATCGTCGCGCCGGGCGCCGCCATCGCGATCATCGACGATCTGCTCGGACCTTATGTGATCGGCCGCTCGCCGCAGGACGTGGTGGTGATCCATGAGGATCTCTACGATCTGATGCGGGTGCGCGGCTATACCGGCGGCTTCTATCTCGATGCGCTGGCCGCCATCGACATCGCGCTCTGGGATTTGAACGCCCGCCTCGCCAACCGCCCGCTCGTCGCGATGCTGGGCGGGCGCCGGCATGAGCGCCTGCCGGCCTATATCTCGGGCCTGCCCAAACGGATGCGGGCCGAACGTGCCGATTTCGCAGCCGAATGGCAGGCGAAGGGCTTCGACAGTTTCAAATTCGCCGCCCCCGTCGCGGATGACGGCAATGTCGCGGAGATCGCGACATTGCGCGAGCGGCTCGGTCCCCAGGCGCGGATCGCCTGCGACATGCATTGGGTCCACACGGCCGAACAAGCCGTCTCGGCCATCCGGGCGATGGAGCCGCACGGCCTCTGGTTCGCCGAGGCGCCGGTGAAGCCCGAAGACATCGACGGGCTCGCCCATGTCGCGGCCCACGTATCGACGCCGGTGGCGGCCGGCGAGGAATGGCGCACGGTCCATGATCTGGTGCCGCGGGTGGCGCGGCGCGCCTGCGCCATCGTCCAGCCGGAGATGGGGCACAAGGGCGTCACCGAGTTCATGCGCATCGGGCAGTATGCGCAGGCGCACAACCTCTCCGTCATCCCGCATGCGACGATCGGCATGGGGCTGTTCATGGCCGCGAGCCTGCATGCCAGCGCAGCGCTCTCGGTGGTGAGCTGCCACGAATACCAGCACTCGATCTTCGAGCCGAACCGGCGCCTGCTCACCGGCGACATGGACTGTCGCGACGGCTTCTACAGCCTGCCCACCGGGCCCGGCCTAGGCGTTGCGCCATCCGAGGAGGCACTGAGCCTGCTTGTGAAACACTGATTCAACCGCCGGACAACAAGGCGAAACACGAAAGGGAGAGACGTCATGAGGATGCTGGACTGGAAGCGGTTCGCCGCCGGCGCGCTCGTCGCGCTGTGCACGGCGACGGCCCTGCCGGCGCTCGCCCAGAACAAGGTTCTGAAGTTCGTCTCCTGGCAGAAGGACGAGCGCGGCACCGGCGACTGGTGGGGCTCCGTCATCAAGGAATTCGAGGCGACCCATCCGGGCGTGAAGATCGAGTGGACCAAGGTCGAGCGTGGCGCCTTTGCCGATACGATGACGACGCTCTTCGCCGGCGGCCAGCCGCCGGACATCGTCCACCTCGCCTCCTTCGAGTTCCAGAAATTCGCCGACAATGGCTGGCTGGAGCCGCTCGACCCCTACATCAAGAACGCGAAGCTCGATCTCAAGGGCTGGGCCGGCCAGGACACCTGCAGCTGGAACAAGCAGACCGTCTGCGTGATGATGCTCTATTTCGGATACTTCATGGCCTATAACGAGGAACTCCTGAAGAAGGAGGGGCTCGAGGTCCCGAAGAATTACGCCGAATTCCTCGCGGCAGCCCGCAAGCTCACCAAGGACATCAACGGCGACGGCATCGTCGACCAGTTCGGCACCGGCCACGAGACCCGCGGCGGCGGCGGCGGCCAGTACATGTCCGAGATGATGAACTACACGCTCGACTCCGGCGCACGCTGGACCGACGAGAGCGGCAAGATCACGATCAACACGCCGCAGATGGTCGAGGGCCTCACCCGCTGGAAGACCATCGTCAAGGAGAACCTGACGCCGCGCGACCTCGCGGCCGGCGAGGTTCGCCAGCTCTTCGCCGACGGCAAGATCGCGATGAAGACGGACGGTCCCTGGCTCTGGCCGATCATCCAGAAAGGGAAGGCCAAGGACCAGATCAAGCTGACCATGGTGCCGTTCAATCCTCCGGTCGGAGGCTCCTCCAACGTGCTCGGCATCGCCTCCGAGATTTCGCCCGAGAACAAGAAGCTCGCCTGGGACTTCATCGCGATCGCGGCCTCCGACAAGTTCCAGTCGACCTATGCGACGCTCGGCGCCTCACCGCCGCCGGACCCGCGCGCCGACACCTCCGGCGCGACCAAGGACACGCCGCATTTCGACCTGCTGGTGAAGGCGACCAAGG
>JARYGW010000475.1:0-3239 GCA_033792295.1 Allobosea sp. | reverse complement strand
GCTTCGTGCTGGAGCGGCCCCTCAGCCTTGTTCCAGCCATAATTCAGATGGTAGCCGGCGAAATCGTCTTGTCAACAGAACATCGACGATTTATCGATGAAACGTCGGCGTAATGGACCCGCCGGCCATGGGCTGGGAGAGTTTTCCGATGGCGGCGCGCTGGGACTTCTGGATCGATCGCGGCGGCACCTTCACCGACGTGATCGGGCGCGATCCTTCAGGCAAGCTCCATGCCAGGAAGCTGCTCTCCGAGAATCCGGGCGCCTATCGCGACGCCGCGGTCCAGGGCATCCGCGACCTGCTCAGCCTGAAGACAGGCGAGCCGATCCCTGTCGGGGCGGTTGGCGAGGTGCGCATGGGCACAACCGTCGCCACCAATGCGCTGCTGGAGCGCAAGGGCGACCGCACGTTGCTGGTCACCACCAAGGGATTCCGCGATGCCCTGCGCATCGGCTACCAGGCGCGGCCCGACATCTTCGCCAAGGAGATCGTCAAGCCCGAGCAGCTCTACGAGGACGTACTGGAAGTCGAGGAGCGCGTGCTCGCCGACGGTACTGTCGAGCGGGCGCTCGACGAGGCAGCGCTCAAGGCCCAGTTGCAGGCGCAATACGGTGCCGGCTTCCGCGCCGTCGCCATCGTCTTCATGCATGGCTATCGTTATAACGCCCACGAGCAGGCCGCAGCACGTATCGCTCGCGCGATCGGCTTCCCGCAGGTGTCCGTCAGCCACGAGGTCTCGCCGCTGATCAAGCTGGTCGGGCGCGGCGACACCGCCGTGGTCGATGCCTATCTCTCGCCCATCCTCGGCCGCTATGTGCAGCAGGTTTCGGAAGAGCTCGATGTCGCCCGCACCGGCGCGCGCCTGATGTTCATGATGTCCTCGGGCGGTCTCACCGCGGCCGAATTGTTCCAGGGCAAGGATGCGATCCTGTCCGGGCCCGCCGGCGGCGTCGTCGGCCTCGCCGAGACCGGCCGCTCGGCCGGCTTCGACAAGGTGATCGGCTTCGATATGGGCGGCACCTCGACCGACGTTGCTCATTTCGACGGCGCATATGAACGTGCCTTCGAGACGGAGGTCGCGGGTGTGCGCATGCGCGCACCGATGATGCTGATCCATACCGTTGCCGCAGGTGGCGGGTCCATTCTTCACTATGACGGCGCGCGCTTCCGCGTCGGCCCGGATTCCGCCGGGGCGAATCCGGGACCGGCGGCCTATCGCCGTGGCGGCCCGCTCGCCGTGACCGACGCCAACGTCATGGTCGGCAAGCTGATCCCGTCTTATTTCCCGGCGATCTTCGGGCCGAAGCAGGACGAGCCCCTCGATGTCGAGATCGTCCGCAACAAATTCGCGGTGCTCGCGGCGGAGGTCGGCGACGGCCGCTCGGCCGAGGAGGTCGCCGACGGTTTCATCCAGATCGCGGTCGCCAACATGGCCGAGGCGATCAAGAAGATCTCGGTGCAGCGCGGCTACGACATCACCCGCTACGCGCTGAATTCCTTCGGCGGCGCCGGCGGGCAGCACGCGTGCCTCGTCGCCGATGCGCTCGGCATCAAGACCGTGCTGCTGCATCCGTTCTCCGGCCTGCTTTCGGCCTATGGCATGGGGCTCGCCGAGATCCGTTCGACGCGGACAGCGGCGCTCGATGTGCCGCTGGACGCCGAAGCCAAGTCCGCAATCGAGGCTCTGGCTGAGAGGCTCGCGGCCGAAACACAGGGCGAAGTTGCAGGGCAGGGCGTGGCGGAAAGCGACATCGCAATCCATAACAGAGCCCATATCCGCTATGCCGGAACCGACACCGCCATCGCTGTGCCTGCTGGAACGCGAGCGGAGATGCAGGAAGCCTTCCAGGCCGCGCACAAGGCGCGCTTCGGTTTCATGGACGAGACCAAGGCGCTGGTGGTGGAGGCGGTCGAGGTCGAGGCAGTTGGCGGCGGCGCCAGGTTCGAGGAGGCCACGGCCGGCGAGACGGCGGGCGAGCCCGATGTCGCCGAGCGCACGCGCTTCTTCGCCAAGGGCGCTTGGCATGATGCGGCCATCGTCCGGCGCGACGCGATGAAGCCAGGCCAGAGCGTCGCCGGGCCCGCGATCATCATCGAGCCGAACCAGACCGTCGTCGTCGAAGAGGGCTGGAGCGCCAAGCTCACCGCCAAGGACCATCTCGTTCTCGTCCGCACCAAGGCGCTGGTCCAGCAGGCGGCGATCGGCACCAAGGCCGATCCGGTCATGCTCGAGATCTTCAACAACCTGTTCATGTCGATCGCCGAGCAGATGGGCGTGACGCTGCAGAACACCGCCTATTCGGTGAACATCAAGGAGCGGCTCGACTTCTCCTGCGCCGTCTTCGACCAGACCGGGGCGCTCGTCGCCAATGCGCCGCATATGCCGGTGCATCTGGGTTCGATGGACCGCTCGGTCGAGACGGTGATCGCGAACAACCCGGTGATCAAGCCGGGTGACGTCTACTGCCTCAACGCGCCCTATAATGGCGGCACGCATCTGCCCGACATCACGGTCTGCACACCGGTCTTCGATGCGCAGGACAAGGACATCCTGTTCTGGGTGGCGAGCCGCGGCCATCACGCCGATGTCGGCGGCACGGCGCCGGGCTCGATGTCGCCGCTTGCCACCAATATCGAGGAAGAAGGCGTCTATATCGACAACTTCAAGATCGTCGATCAGGGCCGCTTCTGCGAGGAGGAACTGATCAAGCTCCTGACCGGCGCGCGCTACCCGGTGCGCAACGTGGTGCAGAACGTCAACGATCTGAAGGCGCAGATCGCCGCCAACGAGAAGGGCGTGACGGAACTACGCAAGATGATCGGCTCCTTCGGCCTCGACGTGGTGCAGGCCTATATGGGCCATGTGCAGGACAACGCGGCCGAGAGCGTGGCGCGGCTTCTGACCAAGCTCCACGATGCCGAGTTCACCTATCCGATGGACCAGGGCTGCGCGATCAAGGTGAAGATCACCATCGATCGCGAGAAGCGCGAGGCGACGGTCGATTTCACCGGTACCTCGGAACAGCGGCCGGACAACTTCAACGCACCGGCGCCGGTGACGCGGGCGGCCGTGCTCTACGTCTTCCGCGTCATGGTCGATGATGCGATCCCGATGAATGCCGGCTGCCTGAGGCCGATCCGGATCGTGGTACCGGACGGCTCGATGCTGAGCCCCCGCTATCCCGCGGCCGTTGTGGCGGGCAATGTCGAGGTGTCTCAGGCGGTGACCAACACACTGT
>JARYGW010000474.1:0-3266 GCA_033792295.1 Allobosea sp. | reverse complement strand
CACTGGACATCGCCAAGCTCGCGCCCGAGCGGCGCAAGGCGCTGGAGGACGGCATGGCGGATGCCTGGAAGGCCTTCGCTGCCTTTAAGGTCAGCGACCTGGACACCGGCAAGCGCACCGCCGCAGAGGGCTTCGGAACGCGGAGCTTCCTGAAGAACGACTACATGATCCGCATGGCCTCGGCCGCGCTCGGAATTTACGGGAACTCGAAGGAAGAAGCCCTCTACCCCTTCTACTACACGGATTCCGCTGGCAAGCCGCTGAATGGCAAGGACGGACGCTATACGCTGCGGTTCGATCCAAAGAGCACGTTCCCGGTCAACGCCTTCTGGTCGCTCACCGTCTACGAACTGCCGCAGAGCCTGCTGTCGGCGAACGCGATCAACCGCTACCTTATCAACTCGCCAATGCTGCCGTCGCTGAAGCGCGATCCGGATGGGCTGGTGACGCTTTATCTCCAGCACGAATCCCCGGGGCCGGACCGCGAAGCGAACTGGCTGCCCATTCCCGCCGGACCGTTCTGGACGACGTTGCGCCTCTACTGGCCCAAATCCGAGGCATTGGATGGTCGCTGGAAGCAGCCGCCGCTCGTTCGTACCGCCTGACAGAAAGGAATCGACCATGAGAAAGACGTTCGCACTGGTGGCCGCCGCCGCCATCTCCGCAGGTTGGTCCGCCCAGGCGCAGGCTCCCCAGCCCAAGCCGCTCCCCGTCACAGTCGAGAACTTCGCGCGCGCGGAATCGGATCTCTACTTCTCCGGCATCGTCAGAAACGGCGGCTTCGGCAAGTTCGACCACACGCGAGAGCCCGCACCGCTCGACAAGCAGACCGTTATCCGCCTCAACCGCGACACCCTCTATTCGTCCGCTGTGTTCGACCTCGATGCCGGACCGGTCACGATCACGATTCCCGATGCCGGCCGGCGCTTCATCTCGATGCAGGTGTTCGACGAGGATCAGTACACCCATCAGGTCGCCTACAAGCCGGGACCTTACGCCCTGACGCGCGAGAGCATTGGCACGCGCTATGTCGCCGTGGCGTTCCGTACGCTGGCCGATCCGGCCGACAAGGACGACATGAAGCAGGCCCACGCGGTGCAGGATGCGATCAAGGTCGAGCAACCGGGCGGGCCCGGCAAGTTCGAGGTGCCGGCTTGGGATCAGGCCAGCCAGAAGAAGGTCCGCGACCTGCTGATAGCTCTCAGCGACACGCTGCCCGACAAGAACCGGATGTTCGGCACCCGCGCGGAGGTCGATCCGGTCCGCTTCCTGCTCGGCGCGGCCTCGGCCTGGGGCGGCAACCCCGACAAGGAAGCCGTCTATCTCAATATCGTTCCAGAGAAGAACGACGGTAAGGCCGTCTACGGCTTGAAGGTGCCGGCGAGCGTACCGGTCGACGGCTTCTGGTCCGTAACGGTCTACAACGCCGAGGGCTTCTTCACGCCCAACGCGCTTAACGCTTATTCGCTCAATAACATCACCGCGAAGAAGGGCGCCGATGGCAGCGTCGACATCCAGTTCGGCGGCTGCGACGACAAGATCGCGAACTGCCTGCCGGTCACGGCGGGATGGAACTACATGATTCGGCTCTATCGGCCCCAGGCCGAGGTCCTGAACGGCGCCTGGAAATTCCCGGCCGCCGTCGTGAGGTAGACCCGTTCCGGAGGAGGCAGCCGTGTCGCATACCGGGGCTCGTTAGATACCGCGGTCCGTGCCTCTTCCGGATATCCGAAGCCAACTCGTTTGGCTCCAACGGGCTCGCGACTGCATGCAGGACGGGATCAAACCGTGACAGGATTGCGCGATCGAAGCGAAGGCGCTGGCTATCAGGCTGCCCGGTGCCCAGTAGTCGGGAAATCTTTCCATGGCGTGTGAGCCGCTTGGCTCCGCCGATTTGGTGGCGCCTGCCCAGCACTGATCAGAATCGGGGCAGGGCAGGTTTCCCGCGGGATCGCGTGAGATTGGGGAGCTGGAGCGCGGCTGCCATTTGCGTCGCGCTCCGCCGAAGTGTCAATCGGCGCGCTGATGGGAACCGAGCTTAACAAATGATTCTAGAGATTTAACACGTCCATCGGTACCGGGATCCCACGCCGATTCACACTTTTGATCCCGTGGTTGAGGAGTTGGCCGCTACAATGTTGCATTGCGAAACCTTGACGCAACGAAATTTCAAGGCAGGGTGCTGCGTCAATTCAATAACGCAAGTTTTCGTCAATATAGACTTTTTGATCGAAGACAAATGAGAACCTAGTTTGCTCTTTACCTATTTTTCGATATTCCGAATCGCTGCCTCCTTCCCGAGAATCCGAAAGTCCTCCAGATCATGGCCAAGCGCGCGTTCGACATTCTTTTGGTCATCCCGCTGGAAGAGGAGCTTCTCGAAGTTCAGAAGGTATTTCCCTCGATTGAGGATCTGTCGACGGATACGATTTACCGACACCGCGTCGATACCGGCGATTCGGGCATCTCAATGCTGGTGGTTCAGCAGGAAGAGATGGGGCGAAACTCGGCCCGCGATGCCGTCGAAGGCGCCTTTGACGAATTCGATTTCTCGGTCGTCGTTTGCCTGGGGATTGCGGGATCCTTGACGAGCGATCTGAAACTCTGCGACGTCTGCTACAGCTACGCGATATACGACGTATATGATAACACGAAGGCGCACGAATCAAAGGATGGTGATCTCGACATAGCCTTTTCGCCAAACCACGAAAAGTGTTACGCGCCAATCGTCGCGGCGATGAACTTCATCCGGACTGATCCGAAGCTCCAGGATCTTTATGCCGGTTGGCAACTGTCGCGCGAGGAGTTGGCGAAAGCCAAGTTCCAGAGTCCCGTTATCGGTCGCGGCGGTGCTCGGGAGAGTATCGCAGCCGAAGTCGAAAGACTGCAAGGTAGTCTGCGCCGCCGTTAGTAAAAGTGAAAAATACAACAACAAGATCAAGAATGTCGATCGCAAGATCTTCGCGATAGAGACCGAAAGCGGCGGAATACTGGCCGCCGCGAAGCGGCGTGGTGTGCATGCATTGACTATCAGAGGCATTTCCGATCACGCCGATCAGGCGAAGGATCAACTCGAGGCTTCAACCGGTGGCGACATTCGCAGTCTGGCCGCCGGCAACGCTGCGACCTTCTTCAGGCTCCAGTTCGACAATCCGAGATTCAGGAGCGCCATCGTCCAGCTTCGCGCGAACGCTTCAGGAGAAGCCCTGACCTGAGACCCTTTTCTCCTCCGTTCTGAGGGAGAGTCCTGGGTTTCATTTCTGGCC
>JARYGW010000473.1:0-3282 GCA_033792295.1 Allobosea sp. | reverse complement strand
GGCAAGGTCCTAGCATCAAACGAAAACGGGCGGCCCGACGGCCGCCCGCGCATCTTTCCCGGGTTCGGGCAGATCGTCTCAAGCTTCGCCTTCGTCGAGATCGTCGGCCGTGGGGGCGGCCTCGTCGAGGATGCGGTCGGCGACCAGCCCGGAATTCTGGCGGATGGTCGCCTCGATGCGGCCGGCGACGTCGGGGTTCTGGCGCAGGAAGTTCTTGGCGTTCTCGCGGCCCTGGCCGAGGCGCTGGCTGTCGAAGGAGAACCAGGCGCCCGATTTCTCGACCATGCCGGCCTTGACGCCCAGATCGATCAACTCGCCGACCTTGGAGATGCCCTCGCCAAACATGATGTCGAACTCGACCTGCTTGAAGGGCGGTGCGACCTTGTTCTTGACGACCTTGACGCGGACCTGGTTGCCGGTCGCCTCGTCGCGCTCCTTCAGCGTCGAGACGCGGCGGATGTCGAGGCGCACCGAAGCGTAGAACTTGAGCGCGTTGCCGCCGGTGGTCGTCTCCGGCGAGCCGTACATCACGCCGATCTTCATGCGGATCTGGTTGATGAAGATCACCATGCAGTTCGAGCGCGAGATCGAGGCGGTGAGCTTGCGCAGCGCCTGGCTCATCAGGCGGGCCTGGAGGCCGGGCTGGACCTCGCCCATCTCGCCCTCGATCTCGGCCCGAGGGGTGAGGGCCGCAACGGAGTCGATGACGAGCACGTCGATGGCGCCGGAGCGGACGAGCGTGTCGGTGATCTCGAGTGCCTGTTCGCCGGTGTCGGGCTGCGAGATCAGCAGGTCGTCGAGATTGACGCCGAGCTTGCGGGCATAAACCGGATCGAGGGCGTGCTCGGCGTCGACGAAGGCGCAGACGCCGCCCTTCTTCTGGGCTTCGGCGATGGTGTGCAGTGCCAGTGTGGTTTTGCCCGAGGATTCCGGGCCGTAGATCTCGATGATGCGGCCCTTGGGCAGGCCGCCAACGCCAAGCGCGATGTCGAGACCGAGCGAACCCGTCGAGATGGTTTCGATCTCGATCGAGGGCGCGTTCTTTCCCAGCCGCATGATCGAGCCCTTGCCGAAGGCACGTTCGATCTGGGAGAGCGCTGCATCGAGCGCCTTGGCCTTGTCCATCGAGGAGCCTTCCACGAGTCTGAGGTTTGCCTGATTCACGGGTATCGGCTCCTTATGGCAGGGCGACGGGGACATCTCAATCATGTCTTGACAGGAGAATGATCACTCTTTGTTCCTGCTCGCAAGTTCTTTTTTTGTTCCCTTTGTCAGTTTCTGTCAGGAGAAGGCATTGCGGGCAAGGATAGGCGTCACGTGACGACAGGGCATGCTTGAGATAGCGGAATTTTAAGGCGACTGAGCTTTGATATGCGATTTATGCATATCAAAGTCAGGGAATTGCTCATGGGCAGGCGATTGCGCCTTTGATATTGCGCGCGGCTTGACATCTCCTTTCTGAAAGTTGCTCACGTGTCCTCCGCTCCCGTCCCGTCCGACGCCCTGAATTCGCCGGGCCGGATCCTCCTCGCCAGCCTGATCGGCACCACGATCGAGTTCTTCGATTTCTATATCTATGCGACGGCGGCGGTGATCGTCTTCCCGAAGCTGTTCTTTCCCGGCGCAGACCCGACCTCCGCGATCCTGCAATCCTTCGCGACCTTCGCAATCGCCTTCTTCGCGCGGCCGATCGGCGCGGCGATCTTCGGACATTTCGGCGATCGCATCGGCCGCAAGGCGACGCTGGTTGCCGCCCTGATGACGATGGGGCTCTCCACCGTCGCGATCGGCCTGCTGCCGACCTATGCGAGTGTGGGCGTCGTCGCGCCGCTGCTGTTGGCGCTGTGCCGGCTGGGGCAGGGGCTCGGGCTCGGTGGCGAATGGGGTGGGGCGGTGCTGCTGGCGACCGAGAACGCACCGCCCGGCAAATCGGCCTGGTACGGCATGTTCCCGCAGCTCGGAGCTCCGATCGGCTTCATCTTCGCCACCGGCAGTTTCCTGCTGCTGGACGCCGTTCTCGGCAACGAGCAGTTCTTCGCCTTCGGCTGGCGCATTCCCTTCATCGCCAGCGCGCTGCTTGTCTTCATGGGACTCTATGTTCGCCTGCGCATCAGCGAGACGCCGGCCTTCCGCAAGGCGATCGAAAAGCAGGAGCGGGTGCAGGTGCCCTTCGTCAGCATCTTCGCCAAGCATAAGCTCGCGCTGCTCTGCGGCACTTTCGCGGCGCTGGCGACCTTCGTGCTGTTCTATCTGATGACCGTGTTCGCGCTGAGCTGGGGCACGACGAAGCTCGGCTTCTCGCGCGACCAGTTCCTGCCGCTGCAGATGATCGGCGTCGTCTTCTTCGGCCTGGCGATCCCGCTCTCGGCGGTGCTGGCCGATCGTTTCGGCCGACGCCAGACGCTGATCTGGACGACGGTCGGTATCGCGGTTTTCGGCTTCCTGCTGGCGCCGCTCTTCGGCTCGGGGAGCTGGCTTGGTGCGCTCGCCTTCTTCGTGATCGGGCTGTCGCTGATGGGCTTCACCTATGGCCCGCTCGGCACGGCGCTGGCGGAGATGTTCCCGACGGCGGTGCGCTATACCGGCGCGTCGCTGACCTTCAATCTCGGCGGCATCGTCGGTGCCTCGCTCGCGCCTTATGCTGCGACCTGGCTCGCAACCGAGAAGGGGCTGCCTTATGTCGGCTACTATCTCAGCCTCTCGGCCCTGATCACGATCCTGGCGCTCATCGGCGTTGGCATGCTGGCCGGGCGCGAGGAGGAGGGCGGGAGAGCAGTGCCGGCGCGCTGAGCGTCGCTCCCGCCGTCCGATGGAACTGCTGTCATTCCGGGGCTTCGCAAAGTCACGGAATGACGGTCCGTTTCGGGGGCGCCGCTGCCCCCGAGACCGTCAGCCCATCGCCGCCTTCACCGTCTCGACGAGCTGCTTCATCGTGAAGGGCTTCGGCAGGAAGTGGAAGTCTTCGCCCTCTGGCAGGTTCTTGCGGAAGGCTTCCTCGGCATAGCCGGAGACGAAGACGACCTTGGTGTTCGGGTTGCGCTGGCGCAGTTCGCCGAGCAGCGTCGGGCCATCCATCTCCGGCATGACCACGTCCGAGACGACGAGGTCGATCTGGCCGTCGTTCTTCAGGAAGATGTCGAGCGCCTCGACGCCAGACGCCGCCTCGTGGACGGTATAGCCGCGCGAGACCAGCATGCGGGCGTTGAGCGCGCGCACCGCATCCTCGTCCTCGACCAGCAGGATGACGCCGGCGCCGGTATGGTCGGCGGCGAGCTTCTTCGG
>JARYGW010000472.1:0-3288 GCA_033792295.1 Allobosea sp. | reverse complement strand
AAAACGGCGTAAAATTGACCACAGGCGCCAACCCGCCGGAACCTTAGCAGCGACCGGTCCTGCCGAGCTGCGCGTGCGATTCTGTTTGTTCGGGCAGGCGAGCGGCCGCGTCGGTTGGGCCGGTCGGGCTCGCCCTCAGGCAGGTTGAAGCTCGTCCGAGGTAAAGACGCTAGGTGACGGGCATCATTCCGCGTCGGTTATCTCGGCGTCAAAATGGCTGAGCAGCGATCTCGGAACGATCTTCTGGATTGCCCGCAAGCGATCCTTACGGCTTGCTGGCGATCTCAAATGAGACCGAATGTGCCATCCCAACTGGCCGGTTTGCCTGGCCAGTGACAGGGATTGGTGGAGTAGCGCCTCGCCCGAGGTTCGGTCACCGAGACGCAAATCCAGCTCGCCCTTCAGGCGCAGGATCTCAGGAGCGACCCAGAGGCGGCTGCCGCGCCGGAGATAAGCTAGCTGCTCGTCGAGCAGTGCATCGGCGGCATCCAGCCGGCCAGCGGCCACGAGCCCTTCGACGAAGGCTAGCACGAACCCCGAGTGATGCTGCATGAACCGAGCGCTGCGGAGCTCGTCCACCGCGCGCTGCATGAGGGGCAAGCCGTAGCCGGGTTCTCCCTGCAGTGAGTGCAAATGCCCCCGATAGGCCTGCGCATAGATATGCCAGACCTCAAGGCGGTGCCGCGTCGTCTCCTCGACCAGTTCGTCGATCATGCGTTCCGCCTGCTCAAAGTCGCCGTTCAGCAGCGCTATCGGGCAGGCAGACTGGGCCAACGCGTAGCAGAGCGACAGATGGTGATCGAGGGATCGGGCCTCGGCGATACTGGCGGCGGCCATGTCCGCGGCCGCGTCCAGATAGCCCTGCAGCCACAGGACGCGAGACAGCGTCATCAGAGCGGCAATTCGTGGGGCGACCTGATAGCGGGCTATGTGAGAGCGATGCCCAGGCGCCGGATAGCGGTCCAGCATCTGTTCGATATGATCGCGCGCACCTGGCTGGTCGCCCAGGAAGTGCAGCGCGGTTCCAATCAATCTGTCACCGATCGCGAGATCGTCCGGGTCCAGGGACTGCTCTGCGGCGCGCTTGAACTGGAATGCACTTTCGAGCGCCGTTTCGAAGGCGGCACTCTTCATGTCGCCTGCCCAGAGCCCCCATAGCGATCGCAACTGATAGTCGTTATCGCCCAAACGTTCCGCGAGGCCATGAGCGACCTTCCACGCCTCGCTCGTCTCCCGCGCGGTGCCGGCATTATACATCAGCGCCCAGCCACGCGCGGTTTGCAGCTTCAAGATGGTTCCGTCACCGGAATCGTCTTCGTCGCATTTTCGCGCCAGCGCTTCCTCGACACGCTCTCGACATTCGCTGACCATTGAAAGACGCAGCCAAAGCGGAATCGCGGCGACGGTGAGCGAAACGCCGCATTTCGGGTCACCATGCGGCGAGAACGCCCAATTCAAGGCCGCTCGCAGATCAGCCAGCAGGCCTTGTTCTTCAGCGGCCGACGCCGAGTCGGTTGGCCGATCGACCTCGGCGAGCAGATCGAGGACGCATTTCGCATGCCGCCTTGCGACTTCAATCGCGCAGTGTGCGGCTGCGAGCTTTTCCCTGGCATAAGCGCGGGTGGTCTCCAGCAGGACAAAGCACGGCTGTTCCTCGGCTGGAGCCGTACCTATCAACGACTGCGAGACGAGATCGGCGACGCCCTCGATCACGTCCGCGGTGCTCAGTTCGCCCCAGGCTGCGACTGCCGAGGCGGAGGCTAAGGTAAACCGGTTCGAAAACACGGCCAGCCGCCTCAAGAGCGTCTGATCGCGTGTGGTGAGCAGGTTGAAGCTCCAGTCAAGCGTCGCATGGAGCGTCTGTTGCCGCGGCAGGGCCTTGCGCTCGCCGCGGGTCAGCACCGCGAAGAGATTGTCCAGCACGGCGGCAAGCCCGCGGGCACCAAACGCCTCGAACCGTCCGGCGGCGAGTTCCAGCGCCAAGGGTATGCCGTCCAGGCGCCTGCAAATGTCGGCCACGAAGCGGCCATCGTCATCGCGGAGCGCCATGCTCCCTCAGCGGGCGCTCACGCGTTCGACGAAGAGAGCGGCAGCGGGATAGGCCAGCGCTTCATCGAGGCTAAGTGTCGCTGCGACGGGCGGCGCGGCGAGCGGCTGCAGTCGATAAACCCACTCGTCGGCGACACGCAGGGGCTCCCGGCTCGTCGCCAGGACGAAGACATTGGGTGCATGACGGAGAATGGCCTCGACGATATCGACCACGGGGTCGATGACGTGCTCGCAATTGTCGATAACGAGGAGGCACGCCTCGTAGCCGAGATAGTTCACGATGGTCGATTGCGCATCGTCGCCGGCCAGGATCACACCGAGAGCCGACGCGAAGGCGCTCGGAACGGCATGTCCGTCGGAGAGTGAGGCGAGATCGACAAAGACGATCTTCTGCCAGGCGGGCTTCTGTCCACCCTCGCGCATCTGCGCGATCACCGAGAGAACCAGTGTCGTCTTACCGACGCCCCCCGTGCCGACCACGGTGATCAGGCGCCGCTGGCGGATTTCCTTCGCAAGCGTCTGGATCGATCGCTCCCGCCCGATGATCCTGCCCGGCCGTGGGGGTGGCGAAGCGACGGTTTGCTGATCCGCGGCGGTTGCCGGGCCCCCGGGCGGACGAGCCGGCCTGCGGTGCACCGTCTCGACGAAGCTGTATCCACGATTGGGCACGGTCACGATGTATCGCCGGCCATGGCGCCCATCGCCAAGGACGCGACGCAGTTCGTTGATCTGGACGCGAACATTCGCCTCGGCCACGAATGTGCTCGGCCAGGCACGCGCCAGAAGGTCATCCTTACTCAGGATCTGACCGGAGGACCCGACGAGCAGACAGAGGATGTCGAGGGCGCGGCTGCGAATGCCGACCGGATTGCCGTTCTCAAGCAGAATCCGCCGCGACGGCATGAGCTCGAAAGAGCCGAACGACAGAGCCTCTTCTGATCCGTCGATCATGGTCAGGCCGTCCAGCATTTGGCTCGTGATTGCCGCAGGTCGGAATCCCTGTCGAGCCGGCAGGCTTCGACAAGAGATCTGCTCGTCCGATCCCCGCTTGAACTGCTGTTGGTCACAAGATCCACCGCGTCTGGCCGGCCCCCGCACGCCCGATAATACTAGCCATCAGGCACCGCTGCGGTCCACGCCGTTCCCATTTTTACATCTTTTAACCTCAGCTGCTGGCGCCTCGATGCTAACAGTTCTCCCAGGCAATACGGAACGCGAATGCGGTTTTTCCGGGTAAGG
>JARYGW010000471.1:0-3291 GCA_033792295.1 Allobosea sp. | reverse complement strand
CGCGACCCGGTCGCGATCATCGGGAACCGCGCCACCTCGGGCGGTCCGCAGCCCGCCGAGATGGAGCGGATGCTGCGCGAGGCCCGCCAGCGTCTCGACCAGCAGGAAGACTGGATCAAGGAAAAGCGCGCGAAGATCGCGAGCTCTCTCGCCAAGCTCGACTCGGATTTCACCGCGCTCGCCAGGAGCGGGAACTGACAGCTGGCAGCTTGGAGCATCGGACCGGAAAGTGGAATCCACTTTCCGGAAAAATCCGATGCTGAAACAACGGCCTAGATCGCTACTTTGCGCCCGAAAGGGCGCACGGCGATCTAGCCTGCTGCCTTCGGCCTCTCACCAGTCGGCGGTTGGAGGCAGGCCCTTGGCGATCTCCTCCAGCCGACGGCGCGTCGCAGGCGTCACGCCGTCGGGCAGGCCATCGAGAGGAAAGAACCCCGCCTCGGCGATTTCACGATCCGGCTGCTTGACGCTCTCGACCCGGAAATCTCGTACGACATAGAGCGCGACATGGTCCCGCCGCGAAATGCGGCGATTGAAATAGAGGCCATGCAGGACGGGCTCTCCCATCGGCACGATGCAGGCCTCCTCGGAGAGCTCGCGCGCCAGCGCCTCATGTACGGTCTCTCCGACCTCGACCCCGCCGCCGGGGAGCTGCCAGCCTGGCACATAGGTATGCCGGATGAGAAAGACCTCGCCCTTCGGCGAAAGCACTGCGGCGCGCACCCCGAAGGTGACGCCGCGGGCGAATCGGAAATAGAGATGCAGCAGGCGCATCATCACCCACCGCCAGCCCGAAAGCCCCGTTTCCTGACTCGCTGTTTTTTCAGGCGAAACTAACGACACGGGCTTCACCAACTCGTTTCTCACCACCGGGTTAATTGTCTATGCAAAAACCGCATAACGGACTCGCTGGGCACACTCTGGTTCTGACACAAGCGCGCCCCAAATAGCGGTGAAAGACACGCCGTTCACTGGAACCCGAACCATGCTCCTCTCTTTCATCATCTCCCGCTTCAGGGCCAAGCCGGCCTATGTTTGGAAGCCCGCCGTCACGCTGACCGACTCGCGTATCGTCTCCGAGCTCACTGGCGCCGCCAACTGAGACCGCATGCCAGCCCGTCGACCGCGCTGAATTGCGCGCTTGACGGGTGGCCCGCGGCAAGGGCAAGCGCTGGAGCGTGTTCAAGCTCGCGCACCTGTCCGATCCGCATCTCGGCCCGCTGGCCGGGTTCTCCCTGCATCAGCTCATCGGCAAGCGCGCGACGGGTTACGTCAACTGGCGCCGCAAGCGCCGGCATGCGCATGACATGGACATTCTCGCGCGGATCGTCGCCGATATCCACACGCAACAGCCCGACCACATCGCCTGCACCGGCGACGTCTCCCATATCGGGCTGCCGAACGAATTCAAGACGGCCGTCACCTTTCTCGACACGCTGGGCCCGCGCGACACGGTCAGCTTCGTGCCGGGCAATCACGACGCCTATGCCCGTTCCTCGCTGAAAGCGCTCGCCGAACTGCTCGCTCCCTGGAGCGGCAGCGACGACGGCGCCAGCGGCTATCCCTGGTATCGCCGCCGCGGCCCGGTGGCGCTGATCGGCGTCAGCAGCGCCGTGCCTACCCTACCCTTGATGGCGACCGGGCGCGTCGGCCGCGAACAGACAGAACGAACCGGGGCGCTGCTCGAGCGTGCACGCGACGAAGGCCTGATCCGCGTCGTCCTGATCCATCACCCGCCCTATGTCGGGGGCGCGCGGCGCTCCCGCGAACTAGTCGATGCCGCGGCCTTTGAGGCCATGCTGGCGCGGAAGGGCGCAGATCTCGTCCTGCACGGCCACAACCACACCTTTTCGCTGGCCTGGAGACCTGGTCCGCAACGTGATTTCCCAATCGTCGGCGTGCCTTCCGCCTCGATCGGCCCGCGCGGCCATGGCGAACTCGGCACCTGGCACCTCTTCCGCATCGACGGCGACGCCAGGGAACCGCAGATCGTCCTGGAGCAACGCAGCTTCGAGCTCGACGGTACGGTCATGCTGCGCCAGGAAATCGCCCTGCACGCAAAGCGCGTGTAACGACGCGGCAGCCCCTGCGTCAGCCCGCACCGATTTACGTGCCTTTCACGGCTCTCGTGTAAGCTTCCTTCACGGAAGGAATGCGCGATGTTTGCAGGCACCCTGGGTCGCAGCCAATTCTTCGTCCGATCTTCCTTTCTCGCCCTTGTCGAAACGGCAGTGCTGTTTGTCTGCATCGCTGTCCAGCATGAGGCCTTTTTCGGGCCACCCGGAGAAGGACGCTACCGGCTGGCCGCCAGCGTTTTTCTGGCCAGCGCATTTTTTGGATATATGCGCATCAGCTTTGCCATCCGCCGCAACCGCGATGCCGGCGGCGGCGAACTGGTGGCCGGCATCTATGTCATCGCCACCTGCATGGCGATCGCCCTGCAGATCCAGGCGCTGATCATCCGGACGTCCGACACCCCGATGAACGGCATGGAATATGCCGGACTGCTCTACTTCGTGCTGGGCATGCTGTGGCTCTACCTGCAGTTCGCAGCCTCGGCACCGCTCGAAGCCCGCAGCAGCGCCGGCTCGTTTTCCAGCGGCAGCCATTTCGGCGAAGATGACGGGGTCAGGCCCAATTCCTCGCTGTCGCAAGCCATGGAACAGGTGATCGCCGGCAGAAAGCCTCTTCCCGCCCCACTAACCCCGGCGCAAGCCCAACCTCAGGGCTTCCTCGGCTCGATCCGGCAAGCGCCGGCCCCGCGCCAGCGAACCGAGTTTGGCCGGCGCAGCGCGAAATAGAAGCCTATCGGCTCAGACGCAGCGTCCGCCGTCGACGGCCAGCACCGAGCCCGTGACCATGTCGGCCTCGTCCGAGCAGAGGAACAGCGCTGCATTGGCGATGTCCTGCGGCGTCGAGAAACGGCCCCACGGAATCGAGGCCGTGAACTGGGCGCGCCGCTCGGGCGTATCCTCGCCCATGAAGGTTGCGAGCAGCGGCGTCTCGCCAGCCACGGGCGCAATCGCGTTGACGCGGATCTTGTCCGGCGCGAGCTCGACGGCCATCGACTGCGAGATCAGGTTCGCCGCCCCCTTCGAGCCATTGTACCAGGTCAGGCCCGGGCGCGGCCGCAGACCCGCCGTCGAGCCGATATTGAGGATGACGCCGCCGCCATGCTGGCGGAAATGCGGCACGGTCGCCCGCGCCATCAGATAGATCGACTTCACGTTCACCGCGAAGATCCGGTCGAATTCTTCTTCGGTCACCTCGGTCATCGGCTTGTTGCGATGG